>CAZCGY010000001.1:0-29871 GCA_964498355.1 uncultured Gammaproteobacteria bacterium
CGCATACTCGCTCTTTTCGTCCAAGACACCCTCCTCGTGAGAGCAAGAAGCGGTCAAAGCGTGCAGCCATTCTGATGGTTTTGATTGTCTGTCCGCCTTCGCTTCGTGGAGGCTGGTACCGCCACCGGGATTTGAACCCGGGTTACCAGGATGAAAACCTGGCGTCCTAGACCGGCCTAGACGATGGCGGCACAAAAGCACTGCTCAAACTAGCTGATATTGACGCGCCGGTCAACTCCACAAAACACCGCGTGGACCGCTGAATGTGGAGGTAGTGCATGGATGATGTGTGCGCTTGACGAATATGTCGCATCGCATCTACACTCTCCTTGTTCTTTCAGTTCATTCTTGTCATCAGTAGGGGGGCGTTAGTGGCACAGAATCTTGAGGACAAAGAGGTCGTGCTCCGTTTCCTCTTCCTTCTTGCAGAAGCCACGGGTGACTCCGTTTCGCAACGCGAGCTTTGGGAGCTCATCTGTACGATCCGGCGGAGCAGCTCTCTCGGCCTGGGTTCATTCGGCCGTTTCCGTCCATCCCCGATGGACGGGTGGTTCGCAAAGGCGCTTGATGACCTCATGGCCAGTGGTTGTGTGAGTGATAGCGATCGTGGGCGCCTTACCTTGACGCAAATCGGAACCATTGTTGCAAAAGGCATTGTGCTGCCTGAGCCGCTTCTGCGCTACGAGAACCAGATCCTGTCCTAATCCCCATTCCACGGGCGTGTGGCGTGGGGTTTTTCATCGTGGTATTTTGGCCGAAAAACAGCTATACTGAGAGTATCTTTATCAACGTACACATTGTTATGGTTACACCGGACCTTGTGCGATTCATCAAAGAGCGGCTTGCAAAGGGAACGACACGTGACGCTGTCGCCTCCCAATTGAAGAGTGAAGGATGGTCTGACGCCGATATCTCCGACGGGTTCGTGCAGGCGGCATCGGGCGTCGTCCCCGCCTCGAGCCAGGGCCTCCCCCCGGTCGGTGAGCTTTTTTCAAAAGCATGGGTCCTGTACCGTTCACGCTTTAAGACGCTGTTGCTGCTGACGGTCATTGCAACGATCGTCACGCCCATTGTCAACCTTATACTGCTTGGTATCGGCTTCTCGGCGGGCCTGGCCAACATTCTCGTCGGCTCCGCAACCAAAACAGTTGGCCTTACTACAGGAACAGTGATTGCAGGAATCATCATCGCCATCGTTGGCGGAATTCTCTCGGGTATTCTGACAATCATGAGCAACGCTGCGTCAGTGCTTGCACTTGCAGGGAACGGACAGGAGGGCGCCAGCGCCCTGTTACGGCGGGCCTACGGCATGGTCTGGGCAATCGTGGGCGCAGGAATCCTCGCCGGCCTTGTCACGTTTGGGGGCACGGCATTATTCGTCATCCCGGGAATCATCGTCGGCGTGGGCTTGTTGTTTACGACCATGGTTGTCGTGCTTGAAAATAGGCGCGGCCTTGCTGCCTTACGGCGCAGCATGGCGCTGGTCAACCCTCGGTGGTTTGGTGTGTTCGGCCGGGATCTCTTGCTCGCACTCGTCGTCTGGATTGTCACGGCCATTGCGACTTCTATCCTGTCATTTATTTTGCGAGGCACGGTTGCCAACATCATTGTTGCGTTTGCCGTTACAACATTGATCACGCCGTTCTCGTTTGCGTATTTCTACCTGCTCTTCCAGGGTGCGCGTTCCGTTGCGGGCGAGACGTCCGGTGCAGAACAAAAGCAAAATACCTGGATCAAGGTTCTGCTCATCGTTGGCGTCATCACAATCATCATACTGCCGACATATGCCATCGTCTCGATTCTTGGCGCGGTGAAGTAGCAAAAACCCCTCGGCTCTCATCCTCTTCCGCTGTCTGTGCCAACAGATGGCGGGGGTTGTGAAATACAGAGGAACAAAAAAAGAGCCGGCAGCGGCTCTAGATTCTGGAGAGAGCAGGAAGGTGCACTATGAAGGTTCTGAACAAACGACCGGCCAACCTGAAGCAGGCGTCTCCGACCCTCTCGTACCCGTCGTACAGGGAACTGCTGGCTTTGCCGACAATCTGACGGGGGGCAGCGACGTAGACGACTTCGACTGCCAAACCGCAGACGCAGCCGTTTGCGAGCGCGATGAGCCACAACCGCATTCCGCCGGTCAGGGGCGAGAGCAGCCAGGCGGTCAATGCTGTGACGGCGACCGTAATGGCAGCGGGGGGCCAGTGATCGCGTCGCTGTACCAGCCGCAGCAGGCCGGACGGAACGCGCAGGACCAGCAACGCCAGTGCCATGGGCAGGGCGACGACGCCGAGTGCGACGAGCGGGCCAACAATGGCGCCGGACAATGTCGCGAGCGCGGCAGCTCCGTAACAACGGAAAAGCGTTGCGAGATCGTAGGCAAAGTAGCGCCACCGTCCGAGATCGGCCATGCGCTGCCGACGTACGCCCCGGATGTACTCGTGGTGGCGGCGCAACGTGTCCTCATATGGCTCGGACTTTCCCAGCTCCATCTTGACGCCCCACGCGGCGATCGGCGCCATGATCGCCAAGACATACAGCAGTATACCGATCCCGACAATGAGAACAGTAAACACATACGGGCTGGCAATCCGGTCCCTCATTGCATAGATCGCCACCAGAACAAGCAGCGAGGCGCCAACGATCAGGATTTCGAACGTTACCACCGCCAGAACGCGCAACAACCGGTGCCAGCGCTGCGGGTCCTTGATGGCTGCCACTGCCGTGCGAACCGACCACCGGAACTCGTCTTCGGTGACCCAGATCTCGACCGCATCGATGAACAAGCGCCTGAACCCGGCCGCCACCTCTCGGTGCCAGTAACCGGCCACCACGCCGACGAGACAGCCAAGCGGCAGGGCCAGCCAGTATTTCAGGGATCCGAAGGCGACGATCCCGAGAAAGCCGCCCAGAAACGCTCCGGCCAGACGACGAATTCGATTCTCATTCATGCCAAAACCTCCGGTTGGAAAGGTACGATCTGCAGTAGATGTACTCTTTTCATCGTAGTGCGTCAAGGGGTATGGGCGTTGCACGGAACACTCCGCCGTCGTACACTATCATGGCTATGAAAATTCTTGTTTCGAAACCTCCCCTGATGCCCGGCAAAGCCGGGCTCTGGCGTATGCCGGACCGAAAAACATACCCACAAAGAGCATGAGGATTCTTGGAATAGAGACATCGTGTGACGAAACGTCTGTCTCGGTCGTGGACTTTGTCCGCGGCAGGTTTGCCGTACGCGCAAACGTCGTCTATTCGCAGATTGCGACGCATGCAAAAACCGGCGGCGTGGTCCCGGAGGTTGCGGCGCGCGAGCACTGTCTAAAAATTGTTCCCGTGCTGGATAAAGCGGTGAAGAAATCGGGCGCGTCGAAGAAAAACGTGGATGCGATCGCTGTGACGTCAGGGCCCGGGCTCATCACGTCGCTTCTTGTGGGCGTGGAAGCGGCTCGAACCCTTGCTGCCGTCTGGGAGAAGCCGCTGATCCCCATCAATCACATTGAAGCCCATGTCGCGAGTAACTGGCTGGAATGAACATATTGCCTTCCCGGCCATCTGCCTTGTCGTGTCGGGTGGGCACACCGAACTCCTCCTCATGAAGCGCCAGGGATCGTACGAATGCGTCGGCAGGACACAGGATGATGCGGTCGGAGAAGCATTCGACAAAGTGGCAAAACTCCTCCATCTTCCCTATCCAGGCGGCCCGTCGATATCCAGAGCTGCGGTTGAGGGGGATGCTTATCTCTATAAGCTCCCGCGCCCGATGCTCGCGAAGAAAAACCTGGATTTCAGTTTTGCGGGCATGAAAACAGCTGTTCTGTATACGGTTCGCGGCGTGCCCGGACACGCTCCTCAAAAAACACGGGGGGCGGTCTCAATCCCGGACATGGCAGCATCGTTCCAGCAAGCGGCTGTGGATGTTTTGGTCGGCAAGACCATACGGGCAGCACAACAATTCAAAGTACTGTCTGTTCTTCTTGCCGGCGGTGTTGCCGCGAACATGGAACTTCGCAAACAGCTTGTGGATGCTGTCGTGCGGGAACTCCCTTACGCCACCTACTTTCAGCCGGCGCTGGAGTATTGCACGGACAATGCGGCGATGATTGCAGCGCGTGGCGTGTTCGCGTTCCAAAAGAAGAGAGCGTGGCCGTGGAAAACCGTCAAAGCTGATCCGAATTGGGAAACTTGGTGAGAAAGGGGCTGCTGTTTGAATTTGATGAGATTGATAGACATGCGAAGGGTCGTTGGGATCAGCCCAGAGCTTTGCCGAAGGGCCTATCCGAACCGGGAAACGTGGTAGAACACCATATGTAGGCAGGTGTCCTCTTCTCCTCCGGCGAGAATCAATATAGCCTTTTAGCTATAAGGTGTTTTTGTGTGGACGAAAAAAGGACCGCCGATGCGGTCCGGACCACTACATGCCAGGAAAGGGCAGGGTGTTCGTGACAACGATTCGGGGAATGACGCGTTCGACGAAGATCTTCGTGAATCCGGGATCGTGTCGCGTTCCGGCGCCTTGAAGGAGCAGTGTGGCTGCATCCTCGCGGGAGCGGGGAATGTTGTAGCTGCGCTGCGTCGTCATTGCATCAAACGTGTCTGCAATCGCGATACATTTCGCGATAGGATGAATTTGTTCCCCGGGAATCCCGAAGGGATACGCGGGGTACATGACGCCGTGCGTCTTGCCATCCATCCGCTCGTGATGCTGAAGGATGCCAAACATCACTTCGTCCGGGAAGTTCCCCCGAACGATGACTGCCCCGTGATACGGGTGGTCGAAGAGTTCTGCGTGCTGCTGAGGCGTCAGATACGGGCTCGGGTTGATGATGGTGGATCGCTCCACGATCAGCTTGCCGATGTCGTGCAGCTGAGCCGCGACCTCTGCACACTGAGCCAGATAGTCGCTCCAGCCCAGTTCCGCAACGAGCATCTTGACGTAATTCCTCACCCGCTCGGCGTGGCCGCGCGTGTACGGATCCTTCCGCTCAAGCACCTCGATGAGAATCGTGGCGTAGTGACGGGCGGTCGGCTCGAAAGTCGGCTGCACAGCAGCTGGTTCGTTTTCCGGCACGGGACTTCCTTTCTGTTGGATGTTGAATGAACGAGTTTGACGGAGCGTACCAAGGGGGTGGACCCGTGTCAAGAGTAGAGGGATATAAATTCAGCGGGCGCAATATACCCTTTTAGCTATATGGTGTTTCCCAGGTGGAAAGAAAAACGGTCGGCACGTTTCGGGCCGACCAAAAGAACACGCAACGCGATCGGTTCATGCGCTTCCTTTTTTGCGGCGTTCATAGCCCGCTCTGTAGGAATATCCTGCGATCGTATTGAGCAGACGTTCAAAGACGTCGTTCTTGTAGACAGCGTCGATCGCCGAAAGTTCATAGAGAGGTTCGTCAGCATCGTCGTCGAACAGGAGCTCGTGGTGTTCATGCAGAGCCAGAACACCACAGCGCGGTAGCAGAGATACCGCGACGTCAAAAATTGACAAAGGGGCTCGTTGCGCCGTACAGTACAGCCACACGACGGTCCGACTAGTCACCGGACCGAGAATTCGTCCGAAGAACCCCGAAAGGGCAGTAGAGCGGACCGGGTACGCCCGAAACAGCCGTAGTAAAGTGTTCTCGCTTCCGAGCGTGGGTTCTCTAGCCCGTGCGAGGCAACGGGGAAAGTAGGGTGGTACCGTCCCGAACGAAGTCCCTCCGAGCCCCTGGCGAAGGAGGGGCGAAACCGCGAAGGACCCTTACGCACAACGTACGGTTTATTTTTCTATGGAACTTCCCAAAGCATACATTGCAAAAGATTCGGAACCCGACATCTACAAACAGTGGATGGCCTCGGGCTACTTCAATCCGGACAAGTTGCCGGATGCGAAAAAGCGCAAGCCCTATTCCATCAGCATGCCCCCGGCAAACACGACGGGCGTCTTGCACATCGGCCACGCAATGGGGCTGACCATTCAGGACATTCTCATCCGCTTCGAACGCATGCGAGGCAAGAAAACGCTCTGGCTCCCAGGAACAGACCACGCCGCCATCGCGACACAGAATGTTGTAGAAAAAGAACTGAAGAAAGAAGGAAAACGGCGCTACGACCTTGGCCGAGAACAATTCCTGCGGCGCGTGGATGCGTTCGTCAAGAATTCCCAGGGAACCATACGGTCGCAGGTTGAACACATTGGCGCAAGCTGCGACTGGTCGCGCGAACGCTTCACGCTGGACGACGGCTTGTCTGACGCCGTGCGGACTGCATTTGTCCGGCTCTACGAGGACGGGCTGATCTATCGCGGGAACCGGATCGTGAACTGGTGCCCGAAGGATCAGTCAACGCTTGCGGACGATGAAGTTGAATACGTTGAGAAAAAAACGCCTTTTTACTACTTCAAGTATGGACCCGTGGTCATCGGAACGGCGCGGCCAGAAACGAAGTTTGGCGACAAGGTCATTATCGTCCATCCCGATGACAAGAGATACGCAAAGCTTGTTGGCACGTCATTTGACATCGAGTGGATTTTGGGCCCGATCAGGGCAACGGTGGTCGCCGATCCGGCCGCGGACCCCGCGCTTGGCAGCGGCGCGATGACCATTACGCCTGCGCACAGTTTTGTGGATTTTGAGCTGGCAAAAAAGCACAACCTCGAAGTCCTCCCGATCATCGATGAACAGGGCCGGATGACCGAAGCGGCCGGGCCGTTCAAGGGCATGAGGGTTCTTGAGGCAAGGGAAAAAGTCGTGGAAATACTGAAGAAAAAGGGGTTGGTGGAAAAAATCGACGAGAACTACGTTCACAACCTTTCGGTGTGTTACCGTTGCGGAACGCCCGTCGAGCCGCTTGTTTCCAAACAATGGTTCGTCGCGGTGGACAAGCCAACAAAGCGGCTGCACGGAAAATCCTTAAAACAGCGAGCGTTGGATGTAGTGGCAAAAAAAGAGATCGCATTTATCCCGGACCGCTTCACAAACATCTACCAGCAATGGATGGAAAATCTCCATGACTGGTGTATCTCCCGCCAGATTTGGTATGGGCACCGCATTCCTGTGTGGTATAAGGACGAACGCATTCACGTCGGCACAGAACCGGAGGGCGGAGGATGGAAACAAGATGAAGACACTCTCGACACCTGGTTCTCTTCAGCATTGTGGACGTTTTCAACTCTGGGATGGCCCGAGAAAACAAAAGACCTGAAAACATTCCACCCGACGAACGTGATGGAAACAAGCTACGACATCATCTTCTTCTGGGTCGCCAGGATGATCCTGACGTCTACCTATCTGCTGGACGAAATTCCGTTCCGCTCTGTGTACCTGCACGGCCTTGTCCGCGACCAAAAGGGAAGAAAGATGTCAAAATCGCTTGGGAACGGCATTGATCCGCTCGTGATGGCAGAAAAGTATGGCGCTGACGCGGTGCGATTGTCCCTTGTCATCGGGACGACCCCCGGAAATGACCAGAAGCTCTACGAACAGAAAATCGCAAGCTTCAGGAACTACGCGAATAAGGTCTGGAATATCGGGCGTTTTCTCTCCTTGCAGGAAGAAACGAAAACAACGGGCCTCTCTCTTGCAGACAGATGGATTCTCAGCCGTCTGCACGCGCTTATCCGTTCTGTGACGGATGAACTCGAGAACTTCCGGTTCGGGCAGTCAGCCGAGCAGATCTATACTTTTCTATGGCATGAATTCGCCGACTGGTATCTTGAAATCGCAAAGGTCGAGAAAAATATTTCTCTTGCGAGAGAAGTATTTGGCGGCGGCCTGAAGCTCCTTCATCCGTTCATGCCTTTCGTGACCGAGCGGATCTGGGGATTGCTTGGGTATGGCGGGGATGCGTTGATGGTCGCTGATTGGCCCGTAGCTGATGCAAAAAAAATCAGCACGGAAGCAGAGGGAGAGTTCACGGGCCTTCAGGCACGAATCACCGGGCTTCGCCAACGGCGCAAGGATGCAGGCGTGCAATCGCGTCCGCTGGATGTCCAACTGGCAAAGGATGATCTTGCGTGGCAGCACCAGGCGATTGTCGAGCGGCTCGCAAAAGTGAGTTTGAAGCCGGCATGAGGGTCTATCTCGACGATCTCCGCGATCCCCCTGACGAAAGCTGGACCATTGCCAGGACGTTCGATGAGTTCCGTGAGCTCGTGGATTCCGGGGAACCCATCGAAGCCATCAGCTTCGACAATGACCTCGGCGAGGGCGAGATGGAGGGATACGACATTCTGAAATGGCTCGCGGAGCACAAACCGGAACTCTTGGTTGGGGAACAGGATATCGAGTTCCACAGCGCAAATCCAACAGCAGTGAAAAATATGGAGGCGTTTCTGAAAACATGCCGCGATCACCGCGAAGACCTGCTGGAACAGAAAAACCGCCCCCAGCCGTTCGGGGAGAAGGAATAGGGACACACTAGGGTCATTTGCACTTTTGTGCAAATGTGCGTTCTTGACAATGTGCGTCGTTTTGGTATCTTTGTTTTTACATGACGGGTTTTGGCCGGTCATTTTTTTATGCACACGAATCCAGAATTTAGAGACGGCGCCCTGGTTTTTCGTGCCCTTGGCAACGAACGGCGGCTCTACATCTTATCTCTTCTTCGGCGTGGCTCAATGACAGGGGACACGCTGACGCGCATGCTCTGTATCCATCCGGCCAGCACATCGAAACATCTCCACAGGATGCTTCGTGCTCGGCTCATTACAAGCAGGAGAAGCGGTCGTTGTGTCCGGTTCTCACTTGCGCGGGCAGTGAAAAACCACAAAGAACTTCAGAGGTTCCTCCTGGAGTGCTTTCCGGGTTCCTAAGCATTTGCACTTTTGTGCAAAAGACAATTCAACGCTTTCTCGCCACAGCACTCTTCTTTACTCCGTCACCCTGAACACCTCATCGACCGTTGTGATGCCCTCCATGGCCTTCAGGAGGCCGTCCTGGACCATAAGCACCATTCCGTTTTTGATGGCGATTTCCTCCATCACCCGTTCTGACACTTTGCCGGAAAGGATGATGGTTTCGATTTCAGAATTCATGGTGAACAGCTCGAAGATTGCCACCCGGCCCCTGAGACCAATGCCGTGGCATTGGTCGCACCCCTTGCCGTGATAGAAGTGAAGTCGTGTGGTATCAATCTTTTCTCCTGATGCGGGGCTTATGCTCCCGAGAATTTTAATAACGCGGTCCATCGTCGTCTGCGGAAGCCGGATCTCTTCTTTGCAATACGCGCAGATCCGCCGGACAAGACGTTGGGCGATTACCGCATTCAGCGCTGGCGAGAGAAGAAACGGCTTGATGCCCATTGCAAGAAAACGGGGAACGGCGCCTGCGGCATTGTTTGTGTGCAGCGTGGAAAGAACGAGGTGGCCAGTCAAGGATGCGTGGATGGCGATGTCTGCGGTTTCTTCATCCCGAATTTCGCCGACCATGATGATGTCGGGGTTTTGCCGAAGGATTGCCTTGAGGCCTTTTGCATAGGTATACCCGCGACTCATGTCGATCTGGCTTTGGTTGATGCCGGGCAACCGGTACTCCACCGGGTCTTCAAGAGTGATGATTTTGCGCTCCGGTGTGTTGAGTTTGTTGAGGATGGCGTAGAGCGTGGTTGTTTTTCCTGACGACGTCGGCCCGGTCGTAATAATCATGCCGTTGGGTCGATGTGCCTGTTGCTCAAGCACGCGGAAGGTCACGCCGCGAAGCCCAAGCTCTTCGAATTTCAGTCCCGTCGTCGCAGACATGAGGAGCCGCATGACGACGCTCTCACCGTACGACGAGGGAAGCGTGGAAACGCGGACGTCAATGCTTTCGTCCGAAGTGTAGATGGTCACGCGGCCGTCTTGCGGCTGGCGGTCAATGTTGATTTTTAGCCCGGCGAGAAGCTTGAGACGGCTCACGATCTTCGGCCACGAGGATTTTGAGAGAACGGCAATGGTCTGCAAAACCCCGTCAATGCGATACCGCAGCTTGACGTCGTTTTCTTCCGCCTCAAGATGGATGTCCGACGCATCGGATTTGAGAGCGCCCGCGAGAATAATGGTAATGACGTCGGTAATCGGCAACCGCTTGATTTTATCGTGAAGATCCTGCAGCGTTTTCAGCTCCTTCTGATACTGTTCAAGCGCGGTTGCGCTGATCTCAACGCCCACAACCTGTTGTTTCGGCGTCGCGACATTCGCATACAATTTTTCCGCCCACTGAAAACTGTAAGGGGAAAGCAGATAGAGCTGAACATTGGCGCCGTTCTCCTCCCCAAGATTTTTTGCGAAAGCTGCAACACGAGAATCCTCCGGCTCAACTGCGCCGAGGCGTATCTCTTTTTTCGTCGCAAAAAAAGCAATAGCGCGAAGTTCTTTGGCTGTTTCCGGAGGGACGAGCAACAGCGTTTCCGGCTCAATGGGGAAGCCCCGGAGGTTGATGTACCCGAGTCCAAGGTTCGCGGCGCGCGCCTCAGTCAGCCGCTCTCGCTCCTTCAGCTCAATTTCGCGCATTTTCTCATTGAACCGCTCTTGCGATTCTTCTGAGGCAATATGCAGTCTCTTCGGATGCTGGTTTGATTTGTCGGTTGGCGATGTTTGCGTCGTCACCCGTGCAGTATACCAAACAACGCCTGCACTCGACAGGGATGTGCGGAGATGGTGCTATATGGACGGCGGTTTCGTCGGCTCGTAGTGCGCGCGGACCAGAGACCGAAGGCGCGCCTCGGCCGTCACCATGTTCATCCCTGGGAACGACAGCGTGATGGCACCGCGCGTGCTTTTCGGATCAAGGTCACGAAAAAGAACGAGGCTGTTCAGCGTCGGAACGGTGCTCACGATGGCACGAACTTCCCCGCCAGCGTTCTCATGAAAGATCGCGATGATTTCCGCCTTCGGCGTACTAACAATAAGCTCGTCAATAACTCCTGGGAGTGTTTCTTCTGATGCCCCCGCCCGCTCAAAATCCTTTCTGCTCGCACGAGAAAATACGAACCTCCCCTGGTTGTCAGTGGCAAGCTGGGCCAAAACCCTGCCCCACAGGCGGAGCGTCGCCAGCGATTTTGTCTGGAAGAGGTTGCGGATAATTTCATCCCTGCGCGCGCCCGAGGCAATAAGGTGGCTGGCAACCGCGAGCGATTTGGGAGTGACGGTTGATGACTGGAAGCTTTTTGTTTTTGAGATGATTCCGGTGAGCAAGTTTGTGGCGATATATTCGTCGAGCAGAGAGGCGTTGAGCTCGCGGATGAGTTCGAAAACAATCTCCGATGTCGACGTTGCGGTCAATTCCACAATATTCACCTGCCCAAAATGCGTGTTTGCGGCGCGATGGTCGATGTTGATAACCGGAACGTTATAAAAAAACTCGGCGTTCTCGTCAAAGAGCTCGCCGAGCGCCTCCAGTTCGGGCGTGTCAAGAGTAACGATGAGCGAATGCTCATAGGCGCCGGCCGACGTTGAGACGTCCTCGGGAACAAAGTGCCCGTTCTTCGGAGTAAGATAGATATTCAGCCGATCCCCAACGATGTCGTAGGAGAGCTCTTCCGCCTTCGTCTTTTCGAGATTGAGCGTGATGGTGAACTTCTGCAAACTCGAGAGGTCGCTGTAGATTTCTTTGCTTTTCGGCAAAAACCGGTGGTCCGCCGGGAGGTGGAAGTTGTTTGCAACCACCCTCGCCCGTTTCTCCAGTTTTTCCAGAAGCTGGAAGAATGCGAGCCCCGACGCGATTGCATCCGTCGAGGGGTTCTTCGGCAGAACAACAAGGATGTTGGTCTCCCGTTCGATGAGGTCGATTGCCTGTTGCGACGGAGTCCGCTCCATAGTACACTGGTGCTCGCTGTATGCTTGTTGCTTGAATGTGATAGCATACCCGCCGCTCTCTTGACTGTCAAGCGCCGCATCGACGGGGTTTCGGCATTATTGGTCGCCTCCATTGTTGAGAATGTCACGATGAAATTCCTTCGTTCTGAATCAGAAACATCGCGCTACGGGCGCGGTCTTGCGCGCACATTGCGGCCCGGCGACGTTGTGTTGCTTCTTGGTGACCTTGGAAGCGGAAAAACCACCCTCACAAAGGGCGTTGCCCGAGGGCTTGGCATCAGAACGCCGATCACGAGCCCGACGTTTGTGCTGCGGAAACGCTATGCGCTCCCCCATCCCGTCCGCGGCATCCGGTTTCTCAACCACGTGGACGCCTATCGCCTCGGGGACGCGAAGGAGTTTCGCGGCGTCCTCGACCAGATGATCGCTGCCGCCACTGACGAGGTGTGGTGCATCGAGTGGGGGGGGAAGATCCGTAGCGCGCTGCAGAGCACCAAAACACGCCTCATACGCCTGCGAGTCGTCGATTCCCTGACCCGCGCCGTTACCGGTCGGCTGGTGAAATAACCGCCCCGTTACGCCGTCGGGACGACCCCCGGCCTTGCCGGGGCTTGTTGCGTGTCTTTGAGTATGAGGTCCTCAACCACCATCTTTTCTCGTGAGATGGACACAACTTGATGCGCGCCGATAAGACGCTCTTTGGCAAAGGGGTTGGTACCGCGCACCTCGTACTGGATGATGGTGTGCGATTCCGTATCAAAAATACAGTCGCGCACCCTGCCAAGCGGTGCTCCGGACGCCGTCTCGACAGGAAGCCCGAGAAGCTGTTTTGCCTTTGCTCTCATGTTGCCGCCGGTGGATGGGGGTGCCGCCGCAAAAAGTACCACTGCTGGCCGACCTGGAAAAGGGTTGACGCCAGCCAGTACAATGCAAGGCCTGCCGGAAATTGATATGCGAAATAGAGGGTAAAGAGGGGGGTAAGGTACATCATGCTCTTGTTAATGCTTGCTGCCTGCCCCTCATCCTTTGCCCCCGCCCCCGCAGCTTGGGGCGGCCGCTTGACGATGAGCATTCTGGACTGCCACAGGGTTGCGGCGGCGGCAAGAACGGCAAGAATGATATTGTGTGACTTTGTGACATCCACGATGCCGAACGAGATCGCGTGAATGGGGATGGTTGAGTAGATGTCGCGGAGCGGCCCATACAAAAATGCGAGCTGGTTTGCGGTCATCAGCCCGGTGGACTGATCGGTGATGATGCCTGCGATAAAGACCCGATACAGCGGGATGAGGATGATAAGCTGGAGGACAAGGGGAAGACACGATGAAAGCGGGTTCACCTTGTTTTGTTTGTAGAAATCGAGTACTGCCCGGCTATACCCCTCTTTATCGTTTTTGTATTTTTCCTTCAGTTCCTTCAGTTTCCCCTGGCTTTCTTGCAGTTTTCGCTGCGACCGCAGCTGGCTAATGGACGGATAAAAAAGGATTCCTTTGATCAGAATTGTCAGCAAGATAATCGCAAACCCCAGATCCTTGCCAAGATAGTGATAGAGAAAAATCAGGGCGTTGAGAAGGGGTTCGTAGAGAACCGTGTGGTAGATGGTAGTCAGCACGTCATCGTTGATTAGCGGACCGGATCATACCCTCCTTGATGCCAGGGGGTGCAGCGGCCAATTCTGCGCGCTGCCCGCAAAAAGCCGCGGATGAGCCCATGCTGCCGGATTGATTCCGCCGCGTAGGACGAACACGTTGGGTAGTAGCGACAAAAACCATATGGATGGCGAAGCGAAAACCACCCCGTGTCGGGCGAGAGCGTCGCCTGGTACAGTGCGATCATTGCAACGACGATGGCGGCTGGGGATCGGCGGGTCATCTTTTCTGCATAAGGAGGGTGTGGAGCTTTCGTAGGTCGCGGTCCAGTTCGCGGTATGTTGGGACTATTTTTGCACGGACACTGATGAGGTAGTCGTACTCAGAAGGAAAACGGCTCTTTTTTTCTCGAAGGATTGCGCGAACGCGCCGCTTTACAAGATTCCGCACCACCGCCTTTTTTGAAACCTTTGTCCCAACAACAACTGCGAAGCGGGGGTCCGCGCGGCGCGTTCGAAGGGCGCGAAGAAGAAGCGTGGGCGAATGAAACACCCTTCCTCGACGGACCACGGCGAGCACCTCGCGCTCGCGTGCTAGTCGGTTCGCTCGTGAAAGCATTGGGCGTGGCGCCTTTGCATCACGACGACGTAAGTCGGCGGCGGCCTTTGTTTCTCCGGCGCCGCAACGTTTGTCGCCCCGCCGGTGATTGCATTCGTCGACGATACCCGTGGATCCGTTTACTTCGCCGCTTCTTCGGCTGGTAGGTTCGTTTTGGCATTGTTTCTGGTTGCAGTTTACCTGTTTTTTCTTCCCCTGACAACAGCCGGCGCCCGGCCCGTCATGCTGCACAGTTCTTCCACAAGATATGAACACGTTCTTGCTTTTTTTGGCTCGTTCTGTTTATACTTCTGTGGTATTGTTTTTCTGCTCTCCCTCGATATTGGGCAGTCTCTTTATGACCAACGAGCAACTTTGGCAGGCGGTTCTTGGGGAACTTGAGCTTGCCATGAGTAAGGCAAACTTTACGACGTGGTTCAGGAATACTTATGTCGCGTCGGTTGGCGATCAAGAGGTGATTGTTGCTGTCCCAAACACATTTACGAAGGCGTGGCTCGAAAATAAATACCACCCGGTCATTCTCAGGGCCCTCCAAAGCATCACGAACAACAAAGCTCGGCGCGTCGCTTATCGCGTTGAGGTGGCAAGGGCGGCCAAGCAGCTTTTCCAGCAGGAGGCGTCGCTCCACGAGATGCCGGCCACGGCGCCGACACAGAACGTCGACTCGCTCTACGGCCTGAACCCAAAATACACCTTCGGTACGTTTGTTGTTGGCAAGGCAAATGAGCTCGCGAAGGCGGCGTCACTCGCGGTGGCAGAAAAACCGGGGATCGTGTATAACCCCCTGTTTTTGTACGGCGGGGTCGGGCTTGGCAAAACCCATTTGATGCAAGCAATCGGCAATCACCTGGCCCAGCAGCGCGCGGGGACGAAGATTCTGTATACCACATGCGAAAAATTCACCAATGCATTTATCCAGTTCGTCACGCGGGGTGAGGGAGAAAAATTCAAACAGCTTTACCGATCCGTCGACATCCTCCTTATTGATGACATTCAGTTTCTCGCCGGAAAGGAAGGAACCCAGGAAGAATTTTTCCACACATTCAACGCACTCCATCAAAACAATAAGCAAATCGTCATCACGTCCGACCGACCACCGAAGGCAATCCCAGCGCTCGAGCACCGCCTGATTTCACGATTTGAGTGGGGAATGGTTGCCGACATCGCTCAGCCGGATCTTGAAACTCGTATCGCCATACTCAAACATAAGTCGGCCGAGCGAAAAAGGGAGATGGCCGAAGAAATCCTCCACACAATTGCCACGCAGGTCCAAAGCAATGTCCGGGAGCTTGAGGGGGCGCTGAACCGCGTTTTTGCCTTTCATGAACTCAATAACCAGCCCCCGACCGTCGAATCGGTGAAGGAGATTCTTTCTCTCATCGCCGCTCAACCGAAGCGGCGCTCGGTCACGACAAAGCAGTTGTTGGCAACGGTATCGGAATTTTTTGAGGTTTCGATCGAGGATCTTATCGGGGCAAGCAGGAAGCGAGAGCTGGTCGTCCCGCGACAAATCGCGATGTACCTCTTGCGTGAAGAGGCAAAGGCATCGTATCCAAATATCGGTCACGAGCTCGGCGGCAGAGACCATACGACAGCAATGCACGCGTACACCAAGATTGCTTCTGAAATCGAGTCGAACGAAAAAATTCGTCAGGACGTTCATCTCTTGCGGCAGCGCCTCTATGCATAACATGTGGGCGCAGTCGTGGGTTGCGCGTGGACGCCCTGCGCGTGATCCGGGGAAAGACAGGAAAGTAATCCACAAAAGCGGGGTGCGGTTCTCCGAATGATCACTGGCCCCCACATGTTATCCTTGTTCGCTCACAAGAAAGTCACGAGCCGCCCCCAGGTAAAATTTCTCGCTCATCGCGCAACAACGCGTGTTTCTGGGGTCGCAACGAATGTTTTTGTTCTTTCTGCACACTATCCACCCGCTTATTGCTACCTCTTCTGATTGAAAGAATATATGAAGTGCACAGTAACACAAGAAAATCTTACACAGGCGCTTTCTGTCGTTTCTCGCATTGCATCAAAAAGCACAAACCTCCCAATTCTCAGCAACGTTCTTTTTCGTGCACGAAAAAGCGGGATCACGCTGCTCGCAACAAATCTTGAAATCGGGATAACGCACCGTGTTCGTGGAAGAGTTGAGGGTGAAGGGGTTTTTACGCTCCCGGCAAAAATTTTTTCTGACTATATTTCGCTCCTTGAGCAAGAAAAGGTCGCTCTCGCGCAGGAGGGAGAGGACATTCGGATCACGACGGAATCCTCAGAGACAGTTCTCAGGGGGCTTGCGGCGGACGAATTCCCGCTCATTCCTGATGTTGATCGGAGCAAGGGCTTCGCGTGCTCTGCAGACGACCTAAAAAACGGGATCGCACAGGTGCTCTTCGCGGCAGCCTACGACGACGCCCGACCAGAGATAAGCGGCGTGTACCTGCAGTTTTCAAAAAAGGAGCTTATACTTGCGGCAACGGACAGCTATCGGCTGGCAGAACGCAAGGTTGTTCTTCAAGACGGGGGTGACGAGCCGGCGGCGGTTATTGTTCCCGCACGAGCGCTGCAGGAGCTTCTTCGCATTCTTTCGCAGCCAGGTGACCGCGTTCAGGTTTTTGTGACGCAGAACCAGATTTTGTTCGTCTATGAAGAAACCGAGCTTGTTTCACGGCTCATTGATGGACAGTACCCCGATTACCAACAAATCATACCGAAACAGCACGCGACGGCCCTCCGCGCGAAGTCGTCGGAACTCTTGCGAGCGGTGCGGGCGACAAGCTTGTTCGGGCGGCCCGGCATCAACGATCTCCACATGATGCTGCAGCCGAAAGAACAGCGCCTGCTCTTGAAGGCGTCGAACACGCAGGTCGGCGAGAACACCCAATCGCTTCATGTGGCGATCGAGGGCGATGAAAATAGCATTGTTTTCAACAGCAAGTACCTGCTTGACGGGATCGCAAACATTGGGTCCCAAGAAGTGATTTTCGAGATGACGAACAACGCGAGTCCGGGCGTTCTCCGGCCGACAGAATCCGGCGCGTACCTGTATATCATCATGCCGATTAAGCAGTAGTTGTGGTGTGGCGGCGCATCAGCGACGTTCTTCGCGAACACGGCCACCGCGCGCCATGGCGGGCCAATGTTGAAGCAGCACAAATACTGGAGCAGACAAAAAAAGTTCTCGGCCGCGAACTTCCGTCGTGCGCAGATAAACTTCACCCCATCCATGTGCGGGACGGAGCAATTACGATTCTCGCAGAACACCCCGCATATGCCCAGGAGGTTCGGTTGCGCGAGCGCACCATTCTCGAACAAATAAAGAAATCCAACCGCTCGGTACGGCGGATTACTTTGCGAGTCGGGTCGGCTACTCCTGAATCTTCAGGGTAAGGGAGCGAGCAACATCCCCTCCGCCGCCGCCATAGGCGTGGACCGAGATCGTGTGTGTTCCCGTTGAAACGGGGGCCAGCGAAAACGCGAGAGGCCCGCTTTTGGGTTTTTGGGTGGTGGCAGCGACAACGCCATCAAGAAGAAGCTCGACGCGGTCAAACCCATCCGGGTCGAAAAGCGTTATTTGTACATCAAGGGGGAAATCCGCAATACGGATGACGGCGTTCTTCTGCGGCGAGACGATGGAGAGCGTCGGTGAGGATGACGGCAGGGCATACTCAACCGATACCGAGGCCTCACCGGCGGCGCCGAGCGCATCTGTGGCAATCGCCCGCAGAACATGGGGCCCGTTTTCGAAGCGCGTGTTGGTATATGAGAGCTCATACGGCGCGGTCGCGGATGATCCAATGGGAGCGTCATCAAGAAAAAAATCGAGACGTTTGATTTGCTGGTCAGACGTCGCGGTCGCCGCAAACGTCGTCGTGGTTGTTGTGATTGATGCGCCAGCAATCGGCGCAGTTATTGTGACGGCCGGCGCCGACGGGTTCTCGCGAAGGGAGCACTTTTCTTGAGGGAGCTTCGCGATATCAACATATTTGTGTTTTGCCGCCCACGCGCGCACGGCACCTTCCCAGGCGGGGAACTGCGGATCCTTTTCGGGGTGTTCAGGAATGGGCCCGCGCGGGTCAGATTTATCGACCCAAAAGAGGGTGTCGTGCACTTCCTTGAAATCCTTCGTAACGACAAACTGCTTTGGGTATGTTTCGCGACACGATTCCGGAATAACTTTTCCGGTAATGCGATCGACGGGAACCTTTTTTACGACCTCAAACTGGCCGCGCAAAATCGGCTTGTCGGCGCTGTTGCGATCGGGCGTCTTAAACGATTCAACCGGCGTTCCAGTAAGTACTTTACGCATGTAGAAGTTCCAAATCGGCGCGGCAACAACAACGCCGTCTGCGCCCCGCTTCATTTCGGTGTTGTCGTTGTTGCCAACCCAGACGCCCGCGGCGAGTGATGGCGTAAACCCAAGCGTCCACCCATCGCGAAAGTCGTTCGTTGTCCCCGTTTTCGCGGCGACAGGGCGACCAGGAAGGACAAGCGGGCTTTTCGAGCCAAAAATAAACGACCGCGCACCATTGTCCGTGAGTATTGAGTTTGTCTGGCGAACAATCTTTTCGTCCAGAACCCGAATCTCACGCTTTTCATACTGTTCAAGCGTTTTTCCATTTTTATCCTCCACCTTGAGGATCGGCGTCGTTGGGTGGCGCACACCCTCGCGCGCTAGTGCCGCATAGGCGCCAACATGATCGAGAAGGCGGACCTCTGCGCCGCCGAGAACCAACGAAAGCCCGTAACGGCTTCGGTCGGTAAATGTGGTATAGCCAAACGCCTCGGCAACGTCAAAGACGTTATTCAGGCCCGCAAGGTAGAGTGTTTTGACCGCCGGAATGTTCAGTGAGCCGGCAAGCGCCCTCCGCATCGTCAGGGGGCCGTATTCCTGGTTCGTGTAGTTGTGCGGTATATAGGGTTTTCCTGAGCCGGTGTCGAAGTTGGTTACGACGTCAAACAGAACGGTGTCCGGCGTGTACCCCTGTTTGAAGGCGGTTGTGTAGACAAGTGGTTTGAATGAGGACCCCGGCTGTCTCGGGCGCAGGACGACGTTCACATTGCCATCGTGCTCCGCATCAAAGTAGTCCCGCGAGCCGACCAGAGAAAGAATCTGACCGGTCTTTGTGTCGATGGAAACAAGCGCGGCATTCGTTGCCTTGTACTTCTCTGCATTGCGCGCGCCATACTCGGCAATTGCCTCCTCGGCGGCGCGCTGATGGTTTATATCAAGCGTTGTGGTCACCTTGAGTCCACCCTGCTCAACAAGCGCCTCGCCGTACTTTTCTGTAAGAAGCTGACGGACGAAGAAGACGAAGTGCGGCGCAACAATGTCCTCGCGCTTTGACCGAAATGTAACCTTTTCAGTCGTCGCGGCGTCCTCCTGTTCTTTTGTAATAAACCCCAGCTCGCGCATCTGCTCTAAGACATGCCTTTGCCGCGAAAAAAGCGCGTCGACATTTTCGCCGTAGGGAGAGTAGTACGTTGGCGCCTGCGGCAGCGCCGCAAGGATTGCCGCCTCGCTCAGCGTGACATCACCGACATTTTTGCCGAAATAACTCTGCGCAGCCGCCTGGACGCCGTAGTTGCTCGATCCATAGGGAATCTCGTTGAGGTACAGCTGCAGGATTTGGTCTTTTGTGAACTTGCGCTCAATCTGAAAGGAGAGGACAAGCTCGCGGAACTTTCTCGTGAAGGTTTTTTCTTTTGTGAGAATGGAATTCTTCACAAACTGTTGCGTGATGGTCGATCCGCCCGGTCGTCGCCGCCCCGCAGACACGATGTTGACGATGAAGGCACGTACAAACCCCGTAACAGAAAACCCGTGGTGTTGGTAAAAGTTTTGGTCTTCAACGGCTATTGTCGCTTGCTGGACAATCTTTGGAATGTCTTTCAGCTGAACGACGGTTCGGCGCTGGTCGCCGTGGATCTCGTAGAGTACGGTTTCGCCGGTGCGGTCGTAAATTTTTGTGCTCTGCGCGACGATACGCTCTGTAATCTTGTTTGGGTCGGGAAGGTCGCGCGAAAAATATGCAAACGCGGCCACAAGAAAGATGGACCCAAAAGCAAAAAGCCCGCCGGCAAGCGCAGCGGCCCATACGAACAATCTGCGGCGCTTGCGACGAGAGCTGTGGCCCGGCATCCGGTGCGACCGCCACGTTCTCGGCATTCTTGGATTACGCACGAGGTGACGAATTGGCATTTGGGGGTATCGATATCACGGGAGCCGATGAACACACCCCCTTCGCCCGAAGGAAGAGGGTGGCGCGCCATGGGCAGCGTATTGGCGCTCTCGGCGAATGTTGCGGGTTGAGGAGGCCGTCAAATGCCCGGTCACTATAGCAAAAAAGCGACCACAACTCAAGCCCGGGACCGGTAATACGCAGCAGCGTCCTCTGGAGGAATGGGGTTGATGATAATTCCAGAACCTATCTCTACGCCGGCCCATACACTTCCCCGCGGCCGAACCTTGATGTAAAAATGCTGGTCTTCATCGTTGATAACCTGGTGAAAGTAATAGTTGTAATCGAGCTTGAGTTTTGAGATCTTTTGCAAAATCTTTTTCAGTTGTGCCGCGATTGCACGCCGCTCGTTCTCATGGAGCATGGTCACGTTGTCGATGTGCCGGCGAGGGAAAATCCAAACTTCATAATTGTTCTCTGAGGCGAAAGGCGCAAAGACGGAGACAAGGCGGTCGGCAAAAATCTTTCTCGCGCTTTTTTCCTCAAAGACCACCATGTCGCAGTACGCGCAGCGGTGTGTTCGAAGAAAGTATTCGCGCGCCTTCTGCGCTCGCCGCAAGAGCTGGGGCGGGACAAGGCGCGTTGCAAAAACCTGGGAGTGCGAGTGTTGGATTGATGCGCCGGCCTTCCCGCCGCTATTTTTGAAAACCATGATGTATTCGATTTCGCGCGTTCGCGCGATTGCTTTTGTGCGCTGTGCGTAGACCGCGAAAAGCTTCTCGATGTGCGAAACAGGAAGCTCGTCAAGCTGCAGCGCCGGGTCGGGCGTCTCAATAACAACCTCTTGTGTGCCGTATGCCCGGGGATTGTCCAGTGAGACCGCCGGATAGATATTGCGAATCACCTTAATCTTCCAGTGCCGCTTTTTCGGTCCAACCACAGCAAGCGCTCGCACTTTGTCCACCTGCTCCGGGCAAAAAGCACACGCCCGTGACGGCCGTTGCGCGTCCCCCTCCTGGACGGTATGCGGTCGCAAGTTCCTTCTCGGGGCGATCACCACATATTTGTCGATGATCGGGTCCTTGCGGATTTCGTTTCGACGTTTCATGGCTCGGCGATGGCTGAAAGATAAAGGTCGGCATAACGACGCGCTGGCGCTGCCCACGACAGATCTTGGCGCATGGCGCGAACCTGCAGCTCTCGCCATCCTTCGTCGTGGCGGAAGGCATCGATCGCTCGGGTGCAGGCATCAAGCAACGCACTCGCCGTATAAGGACCGAAGAGAAACCCCGTACCGTCCGGACCCTCACGAACCGTATCCTTCAGGCCGCCGGTCGCGCGCACCACAGGAATTGTACCATATCGCATCGCAATCATTTGCCCGAGGCCGCACGGCTCAAACCGCGACGGCATGAGGAACAGATCAGATCCAGCATAAATCCGCTGAGCATACTCCGCATCAAAGCCGATGGCGACGCTCACCTCCTTTGAAAAGCGCTTGGCGAGTTTTTGCAGCATGCGCTCAATCTTGGGCTCGCCCGTCCCAAGAACGACCAGGCCGCTGCCCAGCGCAATGAGACGGGGTAGGGCCGCCGCAACAAGCTCAAGACCCTTTTGTTGTGTGAGACGCGATACAATCCCAAAAACCGGACCGCCGACTTCCAGGTGGGCCCGCAATTTCAGGGCAGCGACATTTGCCGTCTTGTATGGGAGCGTTCTGATATCATACTGTTTGACAATCGATTTGTCGGTTGCCGGGTTGAACCGATCCACATCTATGCCGTTCAGAATCCCCCTGAGAGCACCGCTGCGTTTTCGCAAAATGCCGTCAAGACCGGCCCCGAACTCGGGAGACATGATTTCTTTCGCATAGGTCGGGCTCACCGTGGTGATTGCGTCGGCGCTTTGCAGCGCAACCCGCGTCAGGTTGTATCCCGAGTTCTCCTGTTCTCGTAACGCGGGATGTGTGGTTGGGAGAAAACCGAAAAGGGATTCGAGGCGCGCCGCAGATACCCACCCCTGGAGCGCAAGATTATGAATGGTGTAGATTGAACGCGCCGAACGGTAGCGTTCATCTGCTGCCCCCGCCGTTTGGCAGAGCACCGGCAGAAACGCAGTATGCCAATCATGGGCATGCACGATGTTCGGCCACCACGAAAGCGCAGGAAAGAGCTTTGTCACCGCTGCAGCGAAGAACAAAAAACGCTCCACCTGCAATTCTTGTTGTTCGGCGGAGTTCGTTACATCCTGGTAGTAAATGTCGCCAACGCCCTCATAATGGGGGTGGTCAAGAAGATAGACCGGGACGCCGCTGCTCGGGAGGGTTGTTGTAAAAACTCGGACCACATGGTCAATCCCGTCAAACCGGACCGCATACTTGATGCCCGTGTTGACGATTGAAAATTTCTCGTCGTCAATCTGTCGATATTTTGGCAAGACCACCCGGACATCAACGCCAATTGCTCCAAGCGCCTTCGGGAGTGCACCGACCACGTCAGCAAGCCCGCCGGCTTTTGCAAATGGTGCAACCTCGGCCGCCGCGAAAAGGGCGCGCACCCGCTCGTTCTTCATAGGAGCGCGTGGCGAGCCCGTTCAAGCGCACGCCTGATCATTGGTGTCTTGTTGGTGACAAAGTCAAGCGAAAGCACGTACGACAAAGTTTGCAGCGACCACCAGGCGAGAAAAAGGCGTTTTCTGCTTATCATGGAACCGCGGAGGGTGTTGCCCTTTTCATAGGAGCGAGAAAACGTCCGGACGAGCGATTCGACATATCCTCGCTGCAATCCGTATTGCCACCCGGTAATTTCGATTTGGACCAGCGCGTTTGCGTAGTCGGACATAGGATCGTACCTCCACGCATTACCGAAATCGATAATCCGGATCTTTTTTTCGCGCCGGTCGACCAGAATGTTGGTTGGGTTGTAGTCACCGTGGATGAGGAAAGAGGACTTGCGGATTTCTCCATCAAGCGATGCGCGCTTCTTAAAAAAGACGGAAAACAACCGCCGCGTCTCAGCATCGCATGCCGGGTAGTATCGCCGGTAGTTCATGCCAAAATACCACGCCTCTTTTCGTTCTCGGCGCAGCGAACGCGGCCGCCCGCTTTGGATCTTCTTTTTGTGCAGATGTGCAAGCCATGCCGCCGCTTTTCCTATCTCGTTGCGGGCGGTGGGCAACCGGCGTGCAATACGGCGAGCAAGAGGAGCGCCAGGCGACGATTCGTACATCAACATGCGCAGTTGTTCGTCAAAACCAAATGGCCGTGGGACCGAAAAACATATCGCGGGGTCCTGAGAGCTCCAAATACTCTTCATGGCCGCGCTCGCCACGCGAGCCTCGATGGTTGTATCGGCGCTTGGAATGTTCCCGCGAAGGACGTGGGCGTCACGCCGTCCGTTGGTGTGGAGCAGCGTCAGCGTGTACGCGATACTCTTTTTGAACGCCGTTGTGCTTGTATCTTTTATTGTAAGCCCGACAAGCGATGCGCCCGGATACCATCGCCGAAGCCTGCGGGCAAAGTATCGGAACATGAAGGGGCGAGAGAGCGCGGCCAACCGCCCATTCTTCAGGGTGAGGGAAAGTTGTCGCTGGATCGCCATAAGACTACTGCCCACGCTGTTCCGGCTGGCCGCCGCGAATCGTCCGGTACTGCGTCCTGTATCGCTGGATGGTCGCCTCGACCTCTTCATGCGGAATTTCAACGCGCACAAGGTCAACCGCGTTGATGGCGTCATAAATGTCCAGTTTGTGCTCCAGCTTGAAAATGGCATCACGCCAGAGAATCGCCTTTTCGTATTCACCTTTCTCCCTCGCCTTTTTTTCAAGCCGCCCCATCATCTCGATAAAGGCGTGGTAGACGCCCTCTTCTTCGCCGCCATGGCCGACCGTTCTCTCCTTGAAAGGAATGCGCAGGATCGATTGCTGCTCCTTCATCATTTTTCGTATTTTCCCCGTCCGCTGCCAGTGGAAGGCCGTTGAAACAATTTTTTCATACAAATCCCGCGCGCGTTCAAGGTTTTCTTTGCCAATATCCGGCATGCTGCGCAGCGTGTCCAAGAGCCGATATGCACCATCTTCGATCATTTCAAGGCTCCACCAGGGCTTCGCCGAGGCCCACCAAAAATGGTCGGAAGCAAGTGCGATATCCATTTTTTTTCTAATGACGGCGTATTGGGGGTACGAGGCGTCCATTTTCTTCACTTCGCCGAGAACAAGGTGCAAGAGTTCCCACTGCCACGAGTGGATGTCGTTTTTGGGGTCCGACCACGAAAGGAACTGGACCTTTTTGAGAATATCCTCCTTGCTGCTCGCCCACGTTGATTGGACCGGGAGCACCTCAACGACGGAATGAAAGTGGTCTTTGACTTCAGAGATGGTCACAAGATGGAATTCCTGGGCGTCGAAGATGTCGAAAAGAAGATTCTCAAGGCCTGGGCGGTGGTGGCCAAAGGTTTCACCGTCCATTGCAGTAATCATATACCTGTCCTCGAGGAGCTCCTTATGCAGCCCGCGTCGGAGCGTCTCGGATGTCCGCGCAACCGCGCTCATGATGAGATTGCTCGGCCGGCGCTCCCTGAAGTACGCGCCGAGTTTGGTTCCCTTTATCTGGTACCGTTTGGTGTAGTCGAGCGTCCCAATGTCCTCTCCTGAGGCAATCTCATCCAGGATCACCCACTCAAAACCAAGTTCCTCAAGAATCGGCGCCAACTCTTCTTTAAACGCCATTTCGGGCGGGAAGAATCCGCGGGGCTGGTACGCATCACCAAGATAAAATCCGATCGTTTCGTTGTTGATGGTGATTTGCCTGACCACCTCATCCTTGTCGAGGAATGGAAGCAATGCGTGGTATTTCGCCGACCCGGTAAATTCAAGCCGGCGCTCGCGCCCCACGGCTCGCAGGATGTCGATCAGATCAGCGTGGTTGTACTTATCAAAAAGCTCCAACAAGGCACCATTGATATTCAGCGTCATTTTTGCCCGGCGGTGCTGCTTCAGACCCAGGAAGACAGGACGATAACTTTGGGAAATGATTGCCTCAAGAATTTCTTCTTGTTGCTCGGCCGGCTGGTAGACATGAAGGAAATTTGCCCAAATCATCGTTGTTGTGTTGTTGTTTGCTCTCCCCCCATTCTACCACGTCTTACAGTCCGTGCCGCGGCATTGCCAGCGCCCTGCGGTACAGCGTCACATACTTTCTTGCCGGGATCTCCCAGGAGTATGACAGCCGCATTCCGCTTTGTACAAGCTCGTGCCAGAGATCCTGCTGGCTGAAGACCTGAAGAGCCCGCGCAATGGCAACCAGCATGTCGCGCGAGTCGTAGGTTTTGAACACAAAACCGTTCCCGCGCCCGGTCTTGACGCTGAAGTCGGTTACGGTATCGACCAGTCCGCCCGTCGCGTGGACAATCGGCACCGAACCATACCGCAAACTAATCAATTGTCCTATTCCACAGGGTTCAAACCGCGACGGCATGAGGAACATATCGGATCCCGCGTAGAACCTTGTTGCAAGATCGGCAGAAAACTCGAGATGGCCGGCGATCTTCTTTGGATGCTTACGCATTGCGCTCTTGAGAAACTGGATATACCGCTTGTCTCCACCGCCAAGAACGGCGACCTGAAGGTCAAGACGCATGAGGGGGTCGATGATGTCCTGCAGCAAATCAAACCCCTTTTGTTCGGTTATTCGCGTCACCATCCCAATAACCGGAAGGGACTCGTCCTCTGGCAGCCCGATTTCGCGCTGGAGGTACGTTTTATTTTTTGACTTTGCCCGGAGCGAATCAAGATCGTAGTTGCGGTAGAGCCCGGGATCGGTTGCCGGGTTGTAGTCGTAATAGTCAATGCCGTTGACGATGCCGAACAGCTGGTCCGATCTGTTTTGGAGTATCCGATGAAGATCTTGGCCGAATTCGCGCGTGAGAATCTCTTTTGCGTAGGTTTCGCTGACCGTATTGATGAGGTCGGCTGCAAGTATGGCGCGTTTGGCGAAATTGATATTTTCAACCCTGTCTTTGACGGTGAATGCGGGCAGCCCTGAGCGCCCATAGTCCTTTTCAGGGCTTGGTACGGTCCACCAGTCGCGGCCGAACTGAAAGGTAAGGTTGTGGATAGTGTATAACGTACGTGTTTTGGCAAACAACGGATTCTCCTGAAACTTGGTCTTCAGATAGTGCGGAATGAGCCCTGTTTGCCAGTCATGACAATGAAGAATGTCTGGCGAAACCCGGAGGAAGTTCAGCAACTTAAAAACCGCGAGGTTAAAAAACATGTAGCGCGTGTTTTGGTAGCTTGATCCATAGATGCGCTTGTGGCTCGAGAAATATTTGTGATTGTCGATAAAGTAAACCGGGACGCCGGAGCGAAGCTCGGCGCGCCAGAAATCGGCGAAGCGCGTCGCAGAATCATCGATATGGATGGGAACGTTTCCTGCGATTTGCTCGAGCTTGTATTTTTGTTTGTCGATTGATCCATGGAGCGGCGTCACGACAATCACGGTATGCCCAAGCCGCGCGAGGGCTTTTGGCAATGCGCCGGCGACGTCAGCAACTCCGCCGGCCTTTGAAAATGGTCCGACCTCCGCCGCGATTGAGACGATGGTGAGTCGGGCGCTCATGGTTGTGTGGGCCGCCGCATCAAAACGGAGGCAGTAAGTGCCGTTGCGAGGGCGTCGGCTGCGTCATCCGGCCTTGCCGGTGCCGCGAGATGGAAGTGGAGCTGTGTCATGCGCTGGATCTGCTTTTTGTCCGCCTTGCCATATCCCGCAACCGTCAGCTTTATCTGCTGTGGGGTAAATTCTTCCAGGCGCAGACCCCGTTTGAGGAGGGTGAGAAGAATAATTCCTCGCGCCTGACCTACGCCGATTGCGGTTGAAATGTTCTTGCAATAGAAGAGCTTTTCAATTGCCGCAACCCCGGGATGATATTTCGCGAGAATTGCCGCGAGTTCCCGCTCGAGTCGCAAGAGGCGCGCGTGGTAACCCCGCACCCCCTCGGTATTGATGCAACCGAAGCTGAGCGCGCGCAGCGTCGCCCCCGATCGCTCGATCACTGCAAACCCGGTTCTGGTGATGCCGGGATCTAAGCCAAGTATGCGCACGTTTTTATGTTTGTGCATTCGAAGTAACCCGGGTTACCTCTTCAATGTTCTCGAGCTCATTGACAAGTTTCAGAAAGCGCTCGCGATCTTGATCCGATGAGAATCGAACGAGGTTCTTTGGCACGAGAACAACCTCGGTCTCGCGAACAACAATCCCCGCCCGCTCGATGTGCTGGCGGACCGACTCAAGCTGGTCCGGCCTTGTCGTCACACGTGCAGCGTCCCCGCTCTGTGTGATGTCCTGAGCTCCTGCGTCGATCAGCAAGAGTTCCTGCTGTTCTGTGATTTTGTCCGACCCAAGGGTAATGATGCCGCGCGTCTCAAAAAGCCACTGAACGCCACCTACCGCCCCCACGGCCCCGCCGTATTTTGCAAGAATGTGGCGTACCTCTGCGGCGGTTCGGTTCTTATTGTTCGTTGCGGCGTCAACAAGGACCGCTGCGCCACCCGGCCCATATCCTTCATAGATCACGGGTTGAATCTGATCCTCTCCCGCAAGTTCACCGGCGCCGCGCCTGATCGCGCGTTCGATCGTTGCGCTTGGCATGTTGGCGGCCCGCGCTTTTTCAAGCGCAAGACGCAACCGAAAATTCATTGAGGGATCCTTGCCGCCTTCACGCGCCGCGAGGGCGATCATGTGCCCCATTTTCGTGTAGAGCGTTCCCCGCCGTGCGTCAGCAGTACCCTTCTGTCGCTTAATCTGCGACCATTTGGAATGACCAGACATCCTGCAATCCAAAGAAAAATAAATTCTGAGCTACACAACTATAGCAGATTTTCATTTCCTGGTCAACGAAGAGAAGAGAAAAAATTCGCACAAACCCCTCTGTTCTTTCTGGGTCTCGCTCCGTAAAAAAAATGCCCAATCTGGGCACGAGGAGAAGGAACTAGAGCGTTTCCATCACGTACTTCACGAGGAACGGCCAGACCTGTGTGGCGTCGGCACGGATTTCTGTAAAACGGCCCGTTGTTTCCATTTTGCGCCATGACTTGTTCTCGTCGTAGGTGCAGCCGGAAAGATGGCCGTAGTACGGGGCGTCCGGGCTGATACGGCAGCCGTAGGCAAACTTCTTCATGGGCCAGTTGAGCCCGAGTCGATCGCTCGTGATTTCGATCAGAGGCGCGCCGTTTTGCGTGTTGTTGCGCGGCACGCCGCCGCCGATCGAGAAGATGCCGAGCCGATCGCCATCGAGCATCATCTGGACCAGAAGTTCGCTGTCGAGCTCAGGATTGATGACGACGCGCTGCCGGCCTTCAGCAAGACGACGGCGGTTGTGCACGAAGACGTCGTTGCCGAGTTCGGAATCCACAAACGCCGGGACGACCACGGGAACGTTGCGGCGGGCCGCCGAGGCAAGGATCGCGCGTTCAGCAGGACACTCCTCGATCAGGTATGCACCAATACGCTGGTGCAATTCGTGCGTGCTGATAGGATTGCCGCCATTGATCTGATCGAGAATCAGATCGAGAACGCGCGACACCTCATCGAGATTCTCCTCCGGTTCAAGCGTATCGGTGACGCGGTTGAGCTTCTGTTCCGCCAGCAGCGCATCATCATGCTCCGGCCGGTGCTTGTAGTGCTTGCGGCCAATGCTTTCGACCAGGCCGTGTGCCATGAGCGCGCCCGTCGAAGCAATGTACTGCACCATGCCGTGATCGATCATGTCGCAGACGACAAGGCCCATCTTGGCAATGGTCATGGCGCCGGAGAGCGTCAGGAAGACCGTGCACCGAGGATCGGCGACCATGGCTTGCAGGGTTTGCGCCCCTTCGGCGACCCGAAAAGCCGTACCCCCGTAGAGCGGGAGATCGGCAAAGAACTCTCGTACTATCAACCCTTGGCCCTTGAGCCGCTCCTCAAGAACGGCATCCAGCACGGGAAGAATGAAACGGGGGTCGGCAAAGATGACGTTACGGAAGTAGCCGTCCTTGATGAAGTGCATCGGGGACTGCTCCGACGCATTGATGTAGATACCGTCATGCGCCCGATGCTCGACTGCTTTACTGTGGCGTTCTGGGTAAGGCCCGACAACGACGATCGTTGTTGTCTCAGCACACTTGAGCGAGTCGTATTCGGCTGGCGTCAGGATCGAGCGGAACCAGCCATTGCTGACCATGGCACGGAGCAAGAGGCCCAATGGAGTATCGCCCAGCCCGTCGTACACGCAGTAGGGTTTCTCCCCATGGTCTACCCAGCCGGTGAGTGTCGCAGCTACCTCACCGAGCATGCGCGCGCCAAACGAGCAGCGGCTCATGGCATTGACGATGTCGCCGACTGTGTGGCAGCGCGACAAATCCAGTGGTTCCAGAGGTTCCATCATAGCACGAACATCCTGGGTCATACTTCAAACTCCCGGTTTGATGGTGAAGAATGCAATTGATGAAATTGTTAAAGAAGCTGCAAGCACTCTACGCTGGTGCCATGGAGGAAGTCAAGTTGAGTGCCAGGCGGCCTCTTCTGCTATACTGGCACTATGAAACACTGTCTTGTCGCCGCAGCGGGACCCCCGCGAACACAACAACGCAGAATACCATCGCCGCACCGACCCGCACAGCAGACGCGTGTCGCGTTCTGATTGGTCCACCTGCTCGAGCGGCGGCACGCAAACACGAACATGCG
>CAZCGY010000001.1:29971-60949 GCA_964498355.1 uncultured Gammaproteobacteria bacterium
TCGCGTTCTGATTGGTCCACCTGCTCGAGCGGCGGCACGCAAACACGAACATGCGCGCTGACGAAGGATTGTGCCACGGCGACAACGCCAAAACCCGCAGAGTCACAAAGTTGTACTCCTCCGGCCAGTCCGAACACAACTGCGAACCAGTACAACGATAACGACCACGAACGCGGCGACGACCAATACTGCTGCGGCTCTGCCGTCGACAAACACGGCAGCCAACACAAGCCAGCCCGCGGAGAAGGAAGCGCAACCACAAATCTCCTCTCTGTTCGAAGAACGCCGCGCCGCCGCGGAGGCCGACCGAGGATAACCCCGGCGGCTTGACAGGATTTCTGGTTGCTGTAGTGTGAAATGCTCAACACTCCCCGTTTTTCAACCCGCTTCCTGCTCCCCATGTTTGGGCAGGAAGTTTTTGGCCCATCTTGCTATACTTGAAGAAGATGGGCCATTCTCCCCGTGCGCAACAATTGCAGAATTTCGTTGCAGTTCTCGCTGTTGTTGTCGTTGCTTTCGCCCTTTTTTCTCTCCTCCTCCGCTCGAAGTTCTTGCCCGATCCAGATTCGTTTTATCATGTCGGGCTCTCGCGGTTGCTGATCCAGCAGGGCGTGCCGCAAAGCTTCCCCTGGCTGACCTATACACCGCTCGCCGCACAGTACACGGATCAACACTTTTTGTATCATGTATTTCTTCTCCCATTCGTTCACTTTCTTGATCCGCTTGTTGGGGGGAAGCTCGCGACCGCGCTGATCAATGCGGCGCTCTTTGGGCTCCTTGCCGCGTTTTTTATCCGGTTTCGCATCCGCCTTTGGCCGCTGTTCATCGCCATTCTTCTTGTGACGAATCCATGGCTTTTTCGCATCGGCCTTGTCAAGGCACCAGGACTCTCAATTATCCTTTTGGTCATTGGTTTATGGCTCCTGATGACATATCGAATACGCGCGCTTGCGGTTCTCGCCTTTCTCTATGTCTGGACCTACGGCGGGTTTGCTCTCCTTGGTGTTCTTGCGGCCACCCATGGCATGGTCGCCGGCCTCATGTCATGGCGCAGGCGCCGGTTACTTTTTCGAATCTTTCGAAAGACGCGCCTCACACGACCCCGCCTCTCTACCCTGTGGCGGTCAACCGCCATTCGCCTGATTATTGCTACAGCGCTTGGGTTGGTCGCCGGAATTATTATCAATCCCTTTTTTCCGCAAAACCTCTATTTTTACTGGCAGCAACTTGTCCAGATTGGCATCGTCAATTTCCGCGACGTCGTGAATGTCGGCGGCGAGTGGCGTCCCTATGGGTTTATCGAACTTCTCGCAAATACAGTTTTCGTCTCCATTGCGATTTTGCTTGCAAGCGTTCTTCTCCTTATCTATCGACGCCGAGCTTCACCAGAAAGCTGGTCGCTGCTTTTGCTCGCCGCATTCTTCTTTCTCATCACCCTGAAGTCGCGCAGGTATGTCGAGTTGTATGTCCCATTTGCGGTCATCGCTTCGGCTTTTGCGCTGCGCGATGCCGTACCGTCGCTATCGTTCGGCATGCTGTGGAGAAAGTTCACCACCATTTTTTTTCGGAGAACCATTCTCACCACACTCCTCACGATATATATCCTTGCAACATCAATGACGGTCATCGCGCGTGATATGCGGCAACTGTACTATGATCTTCGAGGGGGCTTTTCTTCGACCTATCTTTCGGGTGCAAGCGCCTATCTCGCCACACATACGCCGCGAGGAGCCATTGTTGTCCATAGCGACTGGGACGAGTTCCCGATCCTGTTCTATTTCAACACACATAATCGATATATTGTCGGGCTTGATCCAACCTTCATGTACCAGCAGGACCGGGTGAAATATCAGCGCTGGGCAGACCTTACATCTGGGAACAGGGATGACGTTACGTCCATTGTCGTCGATGAGCTTGGCAGCTCATACGTTCTCGTGGCAAAAGACCACCCGCAATTTGAAGCGGTCATGCGGCGGCAGCAAGATTTTCAGATTGTCTACGAAGACCGTGATGCGTCCATTTTTCAGTACCGCGGCGGAACCAGAACCTTGTTGCCGGGAACAACGTCCGGCACCGGTAACGAAGGCGTTATCCTCCCGTTGCCGGAGAGTTGATTTCTTTTGTCGGCATGGTATTCTGCCCCTGCCTGATTATTGACGCGCACAACAATGAGAACTCGTAGTGCATTGGTGCTTGTTGCTCTCGCATCGCTGTTTGGTACTCTACTGTCTGGCTATCTGACCTGGCGTTCTATATGGGGCGGAGGGTGCCCGATCAACACAAAGACGTTTCTGACGTGCGGAGGGGTCACCATCTTTGGACAACCGACATGCGTGTACGGCTTCGTCATGTTTTTGCTTGTTTTTCTTCTCTCTCTTTTCGCGTGGGCGAAGCATGGCCCGAAAAACCTCCTTTCAGCAGTTGTCACCCTGTCGGTCGTCGGCACGCTGTTTTCTGCGTCGCTCTCGGTCTACGAGCTCTGGATTCGGGATGTGAAACTTCCAAGCACACCGGCCTGTGTCTACGGATTCTTTTTCTATCTCATCGCGCTGTTTTTTTCTTCGCTCGCACGACGTAGCCACATGGAGATTGTCCCAATCACAGGGGAAAACCAAGGGGGTCAGCCCCGGGCGTGATCGACGTGAGCAAATAAAAAAAGAAACGGACCGTTGCATTGCATCGCTCATGTGAGTTTTTTGCGCTACACTAGGGCCAACCTCTTGTTGATGAACACCAGATGACCGAACAAGGCGCCTCGGGGCGACTTCTGCAGGGTAAACCCATTGGTACGGCACTCTTCCTCCTTATTGCCATGTGGGGTTTTTTCGGTGTTGGAGCAAGGCCGGGCGCGCTTTTGGCGACAATCGATGAGGTCAAACGCCACGCCATTGAGGCGAATGCAGTGGTGAACCTTCTCGTTGCGAGCGCCGCATTTGCCGTGTTGGTAGTTTTTTGGAATTTTCTCGCGTCCTTTCTCACGCCTCGGAAGATTTTTCTCGGCACCGTTCTCCTTGCGCTTCCCCTCTTTTTGACGACGCCACTGCTCTCAACAGATGTTTTTGCGTACGGATACTACGGGAAGCTGCTGACAGCGTACCACCTGAACCCCTACACCATAGGCCAATCTGCGACCATTGTCGATCCGTTCTTCGCGCTCACGCGCGCAGCACTTCCGTTCCAGACAACCTATGGGCCGCTTTGGGTCACCATCACGGGTGTTGTGTCGCATTTTTTCGGCACGCATCTCTGGGCGTCCGTCACCGCCTACCGGATCATCGGCCTTGCGTCGCTTCTTGGTGTTCTGTGCTGTCTTGCGCGCTTGCTTCGAGATCATCCCAAAAAACATCTTGCGCTTGTTTTGGTGGGGTGGAACCCGGTCGTTCTTTTTGAAGCTGTCGGCGGTGCGCACAACGACATGTTCATGACACTGTTCATTGTGGGCGCGCTCGTGAGTTTGCGGGCGAAAAGAAACGACCTGGCGCTGCTCGTTATGACGGCCGGGATTCTCGTCAAATACATTCCCATTCTTCTCCTTCCTTTTTTTCTTTTGAATATGTGGAAACCAGGCAACGGCACAGATCGAAAAAAAACCCTTCTTGGTATTGGGGCATCCGCCATTTTTATCTTTGCCGCGTTTTTGCCGTACTGGGCGGGAGCCCGAATTTTCCGTGGGATCCTCCTCTTGAGCGCGTACACCGCGGCTCCGCTTTTCAGCCCGCTTGAGCTGCTGCGACGCGCCGTCTCGGCATTCGGGCTGGGCGTCGTTGATGCCTATGGAGTCGTTCGGCTTGTGGGGGTCGGCGCCTTTCTTTTTTTGTATCTCTTTCTTCTGCTCAAAAAAGGGTCCTCCCCCGCCATTGAAAGAACGGTTGCGCGGGTCGTGGTCGCGAGCATGGCGCTTCTTCTTCTCTACTTCCAGCCATGGTATTTTTTGTGGCTTTTTCCTCTCATCCCCTTTTTCCATGATCGGTATTGGGTGCCGGCAACCCTCCTTGTGATGGTGCTCGCGGCAGGCATGTATCCATTGTAGAATGGTGCATATGCACTCCGCCTTCCCCCGACGTTGGCGATTCCTGTTTGCGGTGATTGTGTCGCTGGTCGTCCTGACGACGTCCATCCCCATCATCAATTGGCTGCAACGCCCAGACGGCTCGACGTACACGGGTTATTCGTATGAATCCGTCGGTGACATTTTTGTGTACCTGAATCTTATTGAGCAGGCGAAGAACGGGGAACTTCTTTTGAAAGATTTTTTCACGCCAGAAGAGCACGGCGGCATCCTTTTGAATCCCCTCTATCTCATTCTTGGCTGGACGGCGCGATTGTTTCATCTCACGCCGCTGGTCGCATGGCACCTGTTCCGCGTACTTTTTCTGTTCGCTTTTGTTCTTCTGCTCTATCGGGTACTTGCCGGTGTGACCAGAAATGAACGCGAACGGCGGGTGGTGCTTCTTGCCATTCTCACAACCGGATCGCTTTTGCTTCTCAGTCACGAGGCCTCAACATTCCTTTCGCTGCTCTACTCGCCCATGGCGGGGCTCACGCTGTTGTTGTCGCTTGGGTACTTCCATCTTTTTCTCGACGCCGCAGAAAAAGGGCTCACTACTCGGAGATTCTTGGGCATGTTTCTACTCGGAGCAGCACAGTCGACATCGCATCCCTATGTTGTGGTCCTGTGGGCTGCCATTCCACTCGTCTTCATTTTTCTTGGAGCGCTGATTCGCGAGCGGCCGCTTCGCGCGTCGATAATCCTTGCCCTGCCGCCCATTTCTATTGCCGCATTCTACTTGGCTTTTTACTTTTTCACCGTTTTTCGCTCGCCCATCCTGCGATCATGGGCAGAAAATGCTATGCTTGGACCATGGCCGCCCTCCGTTCTTTTTCTTTTTTTAGGTGCACTCGGCCTTCTCGCGATTGTTGGGATTGTTGCGTGCAGGAATGAACTCTGGAAAAACCAGCGCGGACGGTTCTTCTTGGTATGGCTGATTGTCGGCATCTTCATTTCCCAGATTCCCGGTTTTCCCTACGCATATCGTGTTATGGCCGTCATGCATCTTCCACTTGCCTATATGGCCTCAATGGGAATAGTGTGGTTATGGCAGAAGTCCCGCAAACATCTGCGTCTCCAGATGCTCCTTGTCTTTCTTGCGGTTCCGGCATTCAGCGACAACATTTCACATCTCACGCACAACTTCAGGCGCGACTATCGGGCAAGTCAGAAGCTGTATTTGACGAGCGAAACGTCTCAGGCAATGCTGTGGCTTCGAAAAGAAACCCCCACCAACAGCGTTCTTCTTCATTCGCCGGGCTGGGATACGCTCCTTGCCGAGCAGGCGTACCGTCAGGTATATGCCACTGCGGGATGGCAGACGGTTGACTCGACTCGTAACATCTTTTCTGCATTGAACGTATATAGCGGCAAGGAATCGGCGCAGGAACTTGAGGATTTTTTGCGCGCCAGCCGCATTACGCACATCATCGTGAGCCCGCTTGAACGACAGTCGGGTGTCTGGAGGATTTTCCCGACACCGTCGTCTGACATTTCTGCCGAATATGTCTTTGGTTTCTCGCCATCGCAGTATCCATTCCTGCGCGAGGTCTACAATGAAGGCGGATTTGAAATCTACGCATTTTCTCCGCAAGGAACAGGGACTACACCAGAATGATGTCAGCAGTATCAGAGCAAAATCAGCAGGCAACGGGTCACCGATTTTCAATTCTGCTCCCATTTCTCTTGTTGTTCCTCCCGTTTGCCATTCTGCCGTTTCACCTCGTCCAGATCGGCCACCAGAATGATTGGGTAGCGTTTTCGAACGAGCGCGGGGGCGTGACGTGGTATGTCTGGCTTGTGCTTGTGCCGATGACGGTCCTGGGGTCCTGGCTGCTGTACCGTCTTCCTCTGGCCGCGTTCAATCGCCTTTCTGTGAAGCTCGTGGTTGCGGGCGCAGTTCTCCTTGCAATTCCACTGTTCTTCTCACCACCTATTTTTTCTGGCGATATCTACCACTCACTCTTTTATGGGGAGAGTAGTACGCTCGGGCTCAATCCTTATCTTACGACCGTTGCAGACCGGCCAGCGAGTGTCTACGCGCCATCGGTGTTTTTTGGCTATGATCGTCTGCCGGCACCGTATGGCCCGCTCTGGTTGCGGCTCATGCAGATCAGCAGCGTTTTTTTTGGGGACAATGTTGCCGCAAACATTCTCTTCTTGCGTTGCCTCATGCTGTTTGCTCACATTCTTCTGGTTCTCGTCGCGGCATCGCTTCTTATGGCCGACAGCGCAACGCGAAAAAAAACTATTCTGATGTTTGCGTGGAGTCCGGCCCTCCTTCTTTTTACGGTCAGCGAGCTTCATTCCGATGTACTTGTCGGTCTTGGCATTGGATTGGCGGTACTGGCTGCCCGACGGCGGCGGATGTGGGTCTCTCTCCTTATCATCACGACTGCGGGTTTACTGAAACCAACCGCGCTTATCATCGCGCCGCTTCTGATGGCCTGGTACCTGGCTACTGAAGGGAAAAAGGCAATTGCACGGCTTCTCTTCTCAACTATTGTATCCACGTCGCTCGCGCTGTTCATTGTTATGCCGTTGTGGGCGGGGACAAAAACCTTCGATGGCATTCGACAACAGGCCGCGCTCGTCAGCACAACGTACATCCAAACGCCACTCGCCTTTTTTCTTACTGGTCGTGACCATACGCTGCCCGTCAGGACATCGGGCCTGCAGGCAGACGAGCTCGTCCGCGAACGTCTTCTGACGCAGCCGATTCAGAATCTCCGGCTCCCGTCGACCGCAGTGCGCGGGGCGACGCTGTTATCGATGGCGGCCTTTGCCGCGATTTTTTTCTGGATTGCAATGCAGCTTCTTCGAAAAAAACTTCCGCTTATCTTTATGCTTCTTTCGGCCCTGATGGCCCTTCTTTTCTTCGGAATGCACTGGTTTATGCCATGGTATATCCTCTGGGTTCTCCCGCTCGCTCTTGCAGAGTTCCGGGTTGCAAAGGTAACTGCGCTCTACCTTCTTGCTCTCATCCCTGCGCTGTTCTATCAACCGGTTCTTGGTATGATTTTCTTCGGTTTTGTCGCCGGTTTTGTCAATGCTCTTCTCCGCGCCTTTCGCAATGGAGACGCCGAAAAGACCGCATAACCATGATACGCAAGGTACAATGAAGTTCAGCATCAGAAAATTTTACCGCTCGCTTGACGCACACGATCGTTTGATACTTGGGATCGTTCTTGTCGCCGTCATTGTGCTGACGAACATTCCATACGTCGTGGGGCCTGCAACTGCCGGGAAGGACTACCGGTATCTTGGGCTCTACCCGATGGGCCCTGCGGACACGAACGTCTACTTCTCGTTCATGAAACAGGCGGCGCAAGGGCACGTTTTTATCGAAAATCTCCATACCAGCGAGCCACAAGACGGCTCCATCTTTCATCCTCTTTGGCTTGTGCTCGGCTGGATTGCGGGTCTGTTTCGACTGTCCATTCCAGTCGTGTTCCATGTTGCGCGAGTTGTCGCGGGCGTGTTTTTTCTTCTCGTGGCGTACGCGTTCATTGGGGAAGCGTTCAACGATCGGCGCCGACGAATAATTGCGCTCGTGCTTCTTGCGTTCGCGTCGGGTGTCGGCACGTTTTTCTCGATCGGCATCTCAGGCTCCAATCCGACGCAAATTCTGCTGCTCTGGCCGGCCGACCAATGGGTCACCGAAAGTAATACCTTCATGACCCTGATGCACTCTCCGTTGTTTATCCTCTCGCAACTTCTCTTGTTGATGATTTTTTGGCTCAACCTCCGCGATGATCGCCGCACACCAATATGGTATCTTGGTACGCTTGTCGCGTTGCTCGCCCTTCTTCATCCATATGACATGGTGACCGTGTTTGCGGTACTCGGCATATGGGAGCTTGCGCGGGCCTTTTCTGGCGGGCATCGGCTATCCGCACTCACATCCGGCGTGCGACGGTTGTTTCTCCTCAGCCTCTTTGCCATCCCGCCGCTCGCCTATTACTATTTGGTCGGAAAGATCGAACCCGCAATCGGGCTCTGGTCAAAACAGAATATTACGCTCTCGCCGCCCGTCCATAACTATATTCTGGGGTATGGGCTGCTGCTCGCATTCGCGATTGTCGGTATCGTAGCGGTGCGAAGAAACAACACGACAACGTTCCGCTTCCCGATCGTCTGGCTTCTGGCCGGCCTTGTCCTCCTGTATGTCCCGGTTCAGATCAATCGCCGCTTTACGAACGGGCTCCATCTTCCGCTTGTTCTGCTGGCAACGACGGGCATTGACCTTCTCTGGCGTTGGCTTGAGAGTCGCTTTCCCAATCGTGAACTCCTCCGGCACGCCATGCTTGCTCTCGCTGGATGGATTCTGGGCTTTGGCCTGTTCTTCTCAACAATTACGGGCATCGCCCGGGCCATCTACTATGAGGCCGATCCCGCGCAGTCCCTGTATCACATACGCGCGTCCGCCGCCGCGGCGATGGACTGGCTTGAGCAGAACGCGCCTGCACGCTCGGTCGTACTCTCCCACTCGTTTACCGGGAATATCCTTCCTGCTCGGACGGGCTTGCGTGTCTATCTGGGGCACGGCCACCAGACAGTCAACTACGGAGAAAAGGGCTGGAAAGTTACCAAATGGTTTTATTGGACGAACGGCGATGACGGCGCGAAAGAGGAATTCCTGCGGGTGAACAACATCCGCTATGTCTACTATGGCCCGGACGAGAAAGGCAAGGGGCGGTTCCGCCCCGATGAAAAGGAATACCTGCGGCTCGTTTTTGTCCGAGGCGACGACCGCGTCTACGAAGTGGTGTCGCTATCGGAGCGTGACTGAGCCGAGCGCGATGGGGGCGCCGAGCTGTTCTTCAGAACTTACCTCGAGTGCTGCCGACAGTTTTTCATCCAGCGTCGCATAGCCCTTCATGCTTGCAAGCGCCAACCGAACCGTGTACGTTCCCGCGGGAATTTTTGGTACCAGCCAGTCGTAGTGAAAGCGTATCGGTGTGTTCACCGGCCACTCGGTCGTCGGGAAGAGCCCATACCCTATCGGGAATCGTGTTTGCGCGGCCACGCGGCCCCGGCTGTCCACATACTCAACACGCAGGTGGTACGAAAGGTCCAGCGCCCGGTCCGTTTGCCACGTCAGCGTGACCGGGATTGTTGCGCGGGGCGCCCCGGCAAGCATCCTGGTTGCGGTTTGGACCGTTTCTTCCTGTCCGTCAACAGCGACAAGACGAATGGGGCGCCCCGCGTCATTATCGGCGAATGGGCGGCCCGATAGGGTCCCGACCGAGTAGAGCTGCGTGTTTTCCAGGCCATCCTTTTTTGTGTAGAGCAGTAATGAATCGATGCTGTCCACGAGCCGAAATCCTCGCCCGAGAAGCGCACGCAGCCGGTCGTCGCCACCGTTGAACAGCACGCTGTCTTGCTGGTACTGCAGTGTATAAAAGAGAAAGTCCCGTCCGTCATAGAGAATCCAATCAGTATTGTCGGGCAGCGCATACGGCGTTTGAGAAAGCTGGCGCTTTCCTCGGAACGCATAGTGGACGCTGTAGAGCGAATCTCGTATTGACAGAAACGGCAATGAGGCAAAACTTGCTGCAACGGGTACATCTGCGGGAACTTCTTTGACAAGCTCTTGATATGCGGCCGTCAGCGGGTCGCTGCGCGCCTGGGATAAGCGCGCAAAGCCGGCGGGACGAAGCGGGCTGAAGGTAAAAAACCAGTAGACTGCCACAACGACAAGCAACAGGGCAGAGAGCGAGCGCGGGTTTTCGATGTACCGTCGAATCCGATGAAAGTCGCTCTGGATCATTCTTTGAAGGCCAAGCAGAAATGCCCAAAAAAGGAATGGCAGCATGAGGGCGGGGTAATGGGTAAAGAGCGTCAGGGCGTCCGCGCCGATGCCCGTGAGCAAAAGTGCTGCAAGCACAAACACCGCCGGAACAAACCGGCGAATGGCAAACAGGGGAAGCGCCGAAAACTGCAAGAGAATTGCGGCAAGAAACGCAAGGTTTTGCAGCCGAAGGATTTTGAGTATCACGCGCCATGGCTGGAGCAGGGCATTGCGTAACACCTCCTGCGGCGTTGCGCCGAGCCAACCGTAGTACGAGAGAAACTTGTACTGTTCGCCGTTGAAATATCCCGTCATCGCTGTGGCGAAAATGAACCAGACCAACCCCACAAACATAGGGACGACCGACCAGCGAAATGAGCGGCGCTCCACCAATGCAAGAACCCCCATGCCAAGAACCACAAGCCCCAGATCCTCGCGGATAGCCATCGTGATCACAAGAAGAAAACAGTACCAGCCGAAACGGCGCTGCTCATACATCAAAATGGCGACAAGAAGAAGAGGAATGGCGAACGGCAATTCGTGGAATTCGAACAGAGCGACATTGTGCAATGAGGGGCTGAGAACAAAAACCAGGATGACGATCCATTGCCATGACGCCGGCAGGTGACGCCGCGCGAGCAGCAGCAGCGGCCAGATCGAAAGGGTAATTGCGAGGATTTGCAGAACGACAAGTGTTGCCGGGGTTCGTGCAACGGCGAACACTGGAGCGAGCACAACAAGAAAGAGATCGAAATGGTCCCCCAGATACGAGTGCGGGTGGATGGTAAAGGCGAACCATCTTCCGTTCGCCAGACCGTTGATGACTTGCGAGAAGATGCCGAGGTCGAGTGCATTATAAGAAAAAGACGTCAGCTTCGCGATCGCGAAAAAAATCAGCACAACGGCAAACATGCCTCCGGCAATCACCGATGCGATTGCAACGGTTCGATCCTGACGTATACGCTGCATCATCCAGGTTCGGGTGATCATGGTGTTATTGTAACGGGTATCGCGCCCAAAACCAAACACCCCACCGTGATGGCGGGGGGTTTGTCATTGCACCGTTGAGAGAAGAGTTACGTCACGCCAGAAACGTTCGAAGCGGTCTTGAGGACGAAGTTCACGATGGCCCAGGCGAGGAGAATGATGATGAGACCAACGATTGCGGCCGAAATGATTTTTTTGGACTTTTCGACCTTATCCTCATTTCCACCTGCAGTCATCCACTGAAACCCACCAACCAGTACCATAATAACTGCGATAATGCCGAGCAAACCAAGAACCCAATTGATGATGTTGATGACCGCAGCTTTCAAGTCGGATGTGCCGAGTTGGAAGGTCTGGCTCGGGTCCTCAAACGAAATGGCCGATGCGACAAGCGGCAGGGCGACTGCAAGGGCGGTCGTTACTCCGACGGCAAGCTTTTGAAATTTTTTCATATTCACACCCCCTTTCACATCCCCAAGCATCCGTAGTAAGAGCGGATGCCGGGGGTGATTGCGTTCAGGTCTGCCGGGCTTATGCCGCGCCGGCAAGATTACCAGTTGTCCTGAGCACGAAGTTCACGATGGCCCAGGCAAGAAGGATGATGACAAGCCCGATAACAGCCGCAGAGATCATCTTCTTCGAGGATTCTACTTTGTCTTCGTTGCCGCCTGCAGTCATCCATTGGAAGCCAGCATAGAGAATCATGATGACGGCAATGATGCCGAGTAGGCCGAGGATCCAGTTAATGATATTCACAACGGCTGCTTTCAAATCAGATGTGCCGAGCCGGAATGTCGAGCTCGGGTCCTCAAACGAGATTGCCTGTGCAGCAAACGGGAGGACCATGACGCCGAGCGTCAGCAAGGTCAAACCAAGTTTTTTCGCGTTCATTCTGTCACCCCCCTTCGTTCAAAGGTGTTGGAGTTTTGATGCGGTTTACCCTCGCATCTCCACCTGTGACTGTACACCACTTTTGCGATTTTGTCAAATCTCCCGGTAAGAAAACAACTCTTGAATTATCTTGCCACGTTCGTTGTCGTGAAAACCACAAACCTGATAATGGCCCATGATAGAAGGATGATAACGAGGCCGATGGCCGCTGAGTAGAGTATCCTTTTTGCCTTTTCCACGCGCTGTTCGTTTCCGCTCGCCGTCAGCCAGGTATAGCCGCCATAGACCATCATCGTTGTTGCCGCGATGCCCAGGAGTCCCAAGACGGTCAGGATAATACGTGCGACAGTTGAGCTCAGGTCGGCGCTTGGAAGACCAACAAGACCGAGTTCCCGGGCAACATCTTCGCTAAAATAGTCGGGCGCGAGAACCGTAAAAACAAATCGGAGAATGACGGTTGTCAGAAACAAGATGATCAGGCTGATGGTTGTGTACTTCAAAACGGCCTTGGAGCGCTTGACCTGCTCGACATTCCCGCCCGAAATCAGCATCATGATGCCGCCGTAGACAAACATGAACGTTGCTGCGAGCGCAACGAAGCCGATCAGGGCTTTCGTAACGCTAATGACAAGTTTCGACAGGGAATCGACGCACCCAAGCGGATTCGGGAGTACGCCGGCCGGCGACTCACATGGTGTTTCCTCTGCCAAAACAAGTGAGGGTATGAGGAACCCTGCAATGAGAAGCGTGAAAATGAGAACAAGATAGCGTGAATGTTTCATAGGAATCGTGTCAAGACGACCTGCACCTTCTGTCAAAAAGGCTGGAGACAGACCCGCCCCCGAGAGCGGCAGCAGTGGTTTGCGTCAAAACATTCGCGTCGCGCCCTGTCGGAAGCTTTTTGTTTTCAATCTCCTGATCTGTTGCCGAACAGTTTGTTGCGTCATTGTACGGGGAGACGCACGCGTTTTTCCCAAGAACCTTCTTCCATACTTCCGGATCGCAGCTCGCAAGGGCCGTCAATGCAAGCACGCGCGCGTTGACGTCGTTTTGGAACCGTGAGACGGCTGCAGCGGTTTTTGCGTCATAGATCTTCGAACTCGGAAGGTTGTATCCAAGGGAGCGCAAATTGGTTTGCAGCATGTTGACTGAGGCGCCCGTGCAACCGTTCGAAAGGTTCCCGCTGCACGCGTACGTAAACCCAGCATACCATGGTCGGCCGAACACCGTATTTTCTCGACCGCCGGTGATGAGCACGATTGCAGTGTCGATAATGACCCAGCTGAGAAGGACGATAATCGTCCCCGTCACCGCTTGCCGGACGATGTTTTTGCCCATGTCGATCCGATTAGCATAACCAGAAGCGGTGAGCAGAACGATGCTCCCAACAACAATGAAAAACGCTCCGAGCGGCAAGAGAATTTCAAGGCCGAACTGGTAGAGGTTTGCAAAGAGCTGGATGAAACTTTCAAGCGTGCAGCTTCCGTCGCAGGTGCACGGCGGCAAAATCTTGCCGTACTCGCACGTTTCTGCAGCTCGGGCAGAGAACGGAAGGAATGCGAGGAGCGCAAGCGCGAGGATGATCAACAATCGTTTCATCGTCCGTATGTTTGCTGAATCTTTTGCACAGCGAGATTCATGGCCTCCTCCGGTTTCGTCCCCGCGTTGACGCTGCGAATCATCTCTTTCATGTCATCCTCCATCACGAGGTAGTCGATTCCATGATACCAGCTTTTGGCGACTAACAACTGGTCAACAAACGGCCCCAGAACAAGATCATCCTTCTGCTGTGCGATGAGACTTCTGAGCGCCGTCAGGCGTTTGGTCTTCGTGAGATAGCTCTTGATGTTCTGCTCCGCTGTGCTGAAAACCAAGAAGTCCCATGCCTCATTCGGGTGCTTGGATTTCTTTGCCACCGTCGAGACCCAGTAGTTCGCGATGTTCGTCTGCGGCCCGCCGACCGTGATTTGCGGAAGCCCGGTAACGCCGAAATGCAAAAGCGGATTCTGCTGCTGGATAATACCGTACTGATAGGAGTATCCGATGAACATCGCTGCTTTGCCTGCCGAGAAGGCTTCTTGGGCCTGTGGCTGAGTGGAATCCCACGAGAAGGTTACACGGTTCGGGTTCGCGAACGCCGTATAGAAATTCAGCGCGTTGACTCCGGGGTTGAAGGCGGGGTCGGCAACCGATGCGGTATTGAATGTCACAATCTTCCCCGTTGGGTCGGTCATCTTTGCGCCCGACTGCATCATGAGCGCAGCAATAATGTCGACCGAGCGGTTTACATTATCCGCGGTTCCCAGAGCGATACCGGACTGGACCAACACGCCGTTCTCCTCTTTCGTCAACGTATGTTTTGTCTGGTCCACCATATCAACGGCCTGTTGCCATGTTTGCGGCGGCGCCAAGATTTTGCTCGCTGTCAGCAGGTCCTTGTTGTAGTACAGGCCCAAGACGTCGACGGCGTAGGGAAGCGCGTAAATCTGGTTGTTGACAATCACATCGTCCGCGACGACGGGGAGAAATGTCTGATCGAGTTTTTCGGGAATCAGCGTCGCCTTTGACTTTTCCACGACCCGAATGTCTTTTGAGCAGCCCCCCGTTACGACCAGCTCAGGAAGCTTGATGGTTTTCGGCATCGGCGTGATGAACTCTGTGTATTTGCCGACTGCGGCGTTGGGGATGGAGAAGATGTCGGGGCCTTCGTCCCGCGCCCAGGATTCCAGCAAGACCCTCTCGTATTCTTCGTAAGCAAATTTTCGAACGGTGATATTCACGTTGGGATGAGCATTGCGATACGCGCCGATCATCTCAGCATATGCGTCCGGCTCGTCCCAGACCGTCCAGTAGCTCAACTCAACCTTCGGAAGGCTTTCAACGACCTTCTGCCCGCCCTTGCATCCAAGGCCCACGAGCGCCATGAGCATGAGCGCCGATGCAAGCACCGCGTAGGATGTTTTTATTCGGGGGAGTCGCGGGCGTTTCATCGTAGCGTCGTTCGAAGAAATTGTTTCAACGGCGCGCCTATCGTCTCGTGTTTGAGGCCGAGCGCGACGTTGGCCTTGAGCCAGCCCAGCTTCGAGCCGAGGTCGAAGAGCTCGCCTTTCAGCTCGCATGCAAAGACCGAGTGGTGCTTATTATACAGCTCCACTGCGTCGGCGAGAAAAAGCTCACCACCCTTGCCGGGGCGCACCCTTTTCAGGAAAGGGAAGATTTCAGGCGGAAGAACGAATCCTTTTATTGAAGCGAGATTTGACGGAGCCTGGGCGATGGTCGGTTTTTCAATAATCTTCAGCACCTCATGCACAGGGCCTTTGATATGCCGGTTGTCGATGATCCCGTACTTCGGAATCTCTTTTTTTGGCACGCGGATAACGGCCATGACGGGCGCAGCATACTCCTCATACACGTCAAGCAGCTGTTTGACTGAGTTGGTGGAAGACAAAAGCAGATCATCCGGGTAGAGCATGACAAAAGGCTCGTTCCCGACCGCGGCGCGCGCCATGAGCACGGCATGGCCGCTCCCAAGCGGCCGCTGCTGACGGACGTAGATGAAGTTTGCCAGCTTCGAAATGCCACTGATCGAGCGCAGAAGTTCGCGTTTTCTTCCTTCTCGAAGCCGGTCTTCAAGATCGGCGTTGACGTCAAAATGGTCTTCGATCGCCCGCTTTGATGAGCCGGTGACGAGGATGATATCGGTGATGCCGGCCGCTGCGGCTTCCTCCACGGCATATTGCACCCCGGGCTTGTCAATCACCGGGAGCATCTCTTTCGGTTGCGCCTTTGTCGCAGGCAGAAACCGTGTGCCATAGCCCGCGACAGGAATCACCGCTTTTCGTACTTTTTGTGTCATGAAGTTGACGTATGCACGCCGTTTTCTCGGTGTGACTATACCAAAAACCAGGCCCTGCGTACAGCGAACGAAAGAAAAACCCCGTCGTATCATGCAGCGGATGAGTGACGGGGAAGGAGCTGGCCGCCTACGACGGATAGTAGTACTTTCTTGCCTGTCCACCGCCAACGAGAAGTATGGCAAGGATGGGTCCGACGATGGTAACGAAGGGCAACGCTATCACCATCCACATGGGACCTCCAAAGGACGTACTGTTGTTCTACACCTTCATGTGTCCGCCGTCAACTCTTTTGCGTACACCGGAACATTCACGTCCCGTATGGTTGCCGCAATTCGGTCGAGCACCGCATCGATCTGCTCGGCAGATGTCGCCCGGACAAGGTCCATGCGGTATCGACTTGCTCCAGAAATACCCCTGATGTACCCGCTCAGGTGTTTTCTGATGTCGAGCATGCCGACCTTCGGCCCTTTCAGTTCGATCAGCAAGCGCACATGCTCCCGGATGACGGGAATGCGTTCGACGAATGTCGGTGGACCATTCCGGCTGAAAACCCAAGGATTGCCTATAGAAGCGCGCGCAATCATGAAACCGTCCAGATCCCCAAGTTTTTGTTCTCCGTCTGCTAGGGATGTAATGCCACCATTGCCGATAACCGGGATCGTCACATTCCGCTTCAGTTCGAGAATCGGCTCAAAGTCGGCTGGTACATTGTAGGGTTCCACATACGTCCGGCCGTGGATGATGATGCAGCGCGCGCCCGCGTTTTCCAGCCCTTTCCCAAACCCCGTCAGCCCGTCGGCGTTCTCCCATCCTAGTCGAGTTTTGACTGAAACCGGTATCGCCGTTGCGTTGGCTACCGCCTCAACAAGCGCAAACGCTCGATCCGGCTGTGTGCGAAGCGCAACGCCCTGCTCCGATTTCACCACATGCGACGCCGGGCAGCCCATGTTGATGTCAATGCCATCAAACCCCTGGGCCTCAAGCCACTTGCCTGTTTCGACGAATGCTGGAATGTCATTCCCGAAAATCTGGGCGATGATGGGATGTTCGTCGTCTGAAAAACGAAACCGGCCTCTGATTTTTTGCGCGCCGTGACGGAGCCCCTCCGCCGACGTAAACTCGGTGAAGACGACAACATCCGTATTCATGCTCCTAACGATTCTCCGGAACGCGCTGTCGGTGTAGCCGTCCATCGGAGCAAGAGCAATGATCGGTCTTTTGAGATTTTTCCAGAAATCCTTTGTCATCTCGGGAAGCATAACCACAACTGCACAGTTCTGTCCATGGTTGACACGCCAGATATCCATGGTAGGATGGACTGTTCTTTCTCAGCCATCAAAGAAGGGATGCGGATATGCATGACCTTTTGCGCGAACACTTTGTTGCGTTGTGGGAGCGCATCAACGCGCGCGGCGACCCCGACCGCCCCTATCGGAAACTCGTTCGGATGTATCGCTCTCCGCGACGCTCTTATCACACGCTTGAAGGGCACATTCTCCATTGTCTTCAGGAACTGGAAGAGGCGAGGCCGTTTACCAAACACTCCGACATAGCGCCAGCGGCAATCCTGTACCACGACGCTGTCATGGGGAGAGGGATCGAGGGTTGCAATGAGCTTTGGAGCGCAGGCATCGCTGTCCGGACGTTCCGACGCGCCGGGTGTAACAGAATATTCCGCATGAATATTGCCTCCTGCATCCTTGCAACACGGCACTGGTATGGAGCGGGGTGGACCGACGGGCGCGTTGTGATGGATGCCGACCTCGCGATTCTTGGCCAGCCAGAAGGCGTTTTCGACCGCTACGAAACGCAGATTCGCGAAGAGTACGCACACGTCCCACTGGACCGCTTCCAAGCCGGCCGGACGAGAATCTTGCAGCAGTTTCTCCGAAACTACTCCATCTATCAGACACCGTACTTTCGAGAACGATACGAGCAGTCAGCAATCAAGAACATCCGCAGGTCGATTGATCGACTTGCGCACCCATAATCCCGCCTTTGCGGGATTTTCTTTCAAAGCCCGTTCCGCATGACGTGTCCGATCTCTGTCTCGTAGGACGTCTTCAGCTTTTGTTCCTTTTCAAACCGCTCGATCGCCAGTTGAATGAGTCGGTCAATCAATTCCGGGTAGGGCATGCCGCTTGCCTCCCAAAGTTTTGGGTACATACTGATTTTTGTGAAGCCGGGGATGGTATTCAGTTCGTTCACCAGGACTTCTCCGCCCGGCTTCAGAAAAAAGTCCACCCGCGCCATTCCTTCGCACCCAAGCACAGCGAAGGTTTTGAGCGCAAGACGTTGTAGTGTTGCCGCAATCTCGGCAGGAATTTTGGCGGGGATCTCCAGCGCTGCGCCATGTTCGTCAACATACTTGGCCTCATAGGAATAGAAGTCGTCGTGGACGATAACTTCCCCAGGAACCGAGGCCTGGGGGTGGTCATTCCCAAGGACGGCACACTCAATCTCTCGTCCATCAATGCACTCTTCTACAAGTACCTTGCGGTCATACTGGAGTGCGCGTTGGATTGCGCCCGAAAGTTCATCGGTCTTTTTGACTTTGGTGATGCCCACCGATGATCCAAGGTTTGCCGGCTTGACAAACAGAGGCAGCCCGAACTCTTCCGCAATCGTCTTTGCGTCGACTGTTTCTCCGCTATGGAAGACGGAAAACCGTGCCACTCGTATCCTTGCTTCTTTCAGGAGCCGCTTTTGGACATCCTTATCCATGCCGACGGCCGATCCCAAAACGCCGGCGCCGACAAAGGGGACGTTCGCCAGCTTGAGCAGCCCCTGGGTTGTTCCATCCTCGCCAAAAGGTCCATGAAGAGCCGGAAAGACGACGTCGACCGTCGGGCCTTTTTTGTTGTGTGTCATGTTCAGTAACACGCCGTTGCTTTGCGGTACAAGCGCGACCGAGTCGGCGCCCTTGTTGAGTTTGATGAGTTTCGGGTCGCCCGTATGCAAGAGGGAATTTGACTGATCGGACAGTAGCCATCGGCCGGACTTATCGATGCCAACAAGAATGGGTTCGTATTTTTCGGTATCAAGCGCTTCAACAATGCTTTTTGCCGATTGCAGCGACACCTCGTGCTCTGCCGATTTCCCGCCAAACAGGATGGCAACGCGAATGCGTTTTTTCATGGGACTATTGTAACATGGGCGTTGGCGCGTCAGTGAAAGTGATATACCCTTATAGCTAAAAGGGTATGTCCTTCTCTTCTATTGACTCCGGCCGCCACTTCATCTACACTGAGCGCTCGTGCCAGGTGTCCGTCAGACCATCAAGCAAATGGAGGGCGCATGAACGTGGCGGTGCTGTTGTCGGAACGCGACATGACGCGCCGGGTCAATGAGCATCTCGAGGTGCTTGGCTGTACAATCACCGGTCAGAACGAGGCATCGCTCGTTATTCTCGATGATCTGGAACAGGTTCACCCGTTCCTTTCTCGCGGCAAGTATGTGATCTATTTCATCTGGAACGATCACGTTCTTGCACCCGACGGACTCCCGCTCTCAGCCAATCAGCTGATCCGATTCCGCGTGTTTGAAATCATCCCGACGCGGATTCTTCCGGGCCTTCGCGAAATGCGTCAGTACATCCGTCATCTTCAAGCGAACCTTCCATCCTATCCCTGACCGTCGTCAGGGCCTTTTTGTCCTGCGAGATTTTCGAGATTCTCGGTGTGCTTTCCGCGTGTCTCGGTGAGAAATGTCGTGAGCCGATTCTTTGAGGAGTTCACGACGCGGTCCGGCTTCACGCCAAGCCGTTCAAGCATCCGTATTGTTCTGACGAGGCGAAGCAGCGGCCTGACGCCCGGGCCTGAGCTCATCCGGTCCATCTTGTACAGGCGCAGGACCCCCTCATCCTCAGGCGTCAACTCGCCTTTTGCCCACGCGTCCTTCGCCTTGTACCCTTTTTTGTGGAGTTCGGTATGTTGCCACTTGTACTTGTTGAAATCGTGCGCGTCAAAATTGAGAAAGAATGGGATGCCGCGCGCGACGGCTTTTTCAATGAGGGTTTCCGAGGGTTGCGCAGACAGGTTGATTTCCATCGCTTTTCCATTTGCCGCCATCGCATCAAGCACTTCCTCCATATTCCGCCAGTACGTCCGCTCAGTCATGAGATACGCCGACCGCCAGGCGGCGAGTCGCGGGTCAGCAAGATCATCGGCGGTCAGTTCCTGCTTGCCGATAACTTTGCGGATGACCCTGTAATAGTCCGTCTCAAGTTGTTCCTGAATCGCCGCACGCTCCGCGTCTGTCTGCGCAGCTTTCTTTTTTGCCTCCAATGCAGTTTTTTCTGCATGGAAAGCCGCAACGTCCGGTGTCGCATTTTTTCGGAACAGATCCCAGTTCGTTTCCATTTTGATGAACCGATCCATGTGGCCGATCACGTCAACGTCCGGGTGCTCGGCTGCGGCGAGCAAGCTGGAACGGATGGCACCCAGGTTGTGCTCATAGTCAACGCCTTCGTGCCCGGCGTTCATGTTATGGCGTGAGGCCACCACAAGGTCGAGTTTGTTGGCTACTTCGCTCGGGACGTCCAGCGTCGGGTTGCCTTCTTGGTCGAACAGAATGCTTGCCTCGACGCCCGAAATCGCCGCGATCCCCGGGCTTTCCTGGTTTGCCCTCGTGATCGCGTCCGCTTCGGCAAGAAGCTGCTTCGAAATCGGATGGTCCTCGTCCATAACCTCCGGCTTGTTCGGGTTTGTCGCGTGTTCTGTTACCGCAACAAACTCAAGGCCCAATTTTTCATAGTACGAGCGGATTTCGTTGATATCATAAATCCCCTCCACATGATCATAGCCCTCGCGCGAGCTTGCGGTCGAGTGCGTATGTGCGTCACCCCTCCACCATTCGTGGATGAGATGCGTCAGATCCTCTTCGCGCTCACGACGGGAATCTTGCGCCTCGCGGTGTTCCTCGGGGATGTTTTTGCGCGGATCAATGTTCTCCGCTTCAACGGTGGGGATTGGACGCGGCCCTTGTTCCATTAGAGTTCGGTATGCGATTTCTGTAGTCGTCCGATGCAGTACATCTTCATTCGGTCGAATGGATGAATGTCCAGCATGCGTTCCCCAAGTATAGCCGGAAGAGCCAGTGGTATGCAAAAGGCAATATATTCCGGGTTCCCCGCATACTGCAATGATCGAAGCCGCAGCCCTGATGCGGAACAAAGCTCGAGCAGCGCACGCGCGGTGTTTGCCCGATAGAACGTCCGATGCGCCTCGTCGTGCCTGTGAAGGAGTGATGACCGGAACCATCGGTGGACAGCGTGAGGGAGCAGCCGACTCGCAAGGATGATTGGGTTGAAAAGATTTGGGGTGAGGAAGAGCATCGATCCGCGCGGCTTCAACACGCGCGCGCATTCACGAAACACCGCATGGGGGTATTCCAAATGCTCAAGGACGAATTCTGCGGTGATGACATCCACCGTTTCGCTCTCAAGTGGAAGACGGCGCAGGTCCGCAACAACTCTCTCTGTCACGAACGGGTTTTTCGCGACTGCTTCAGCGTCTCCATCGACGCCGATAATCTTTCTTGGAATATTCCGGAATTCGCCAAGAATACCGCCGCTGCCACAGCCGGCGTCCAGTACCACAGAATATGGATGAAGGACCTCGCGGAAGAGGCGTCGGTATACTGTTCCTCCAGTTTCAAAATGAGGGTGCCAACGCGCAAGGCGCGGGGCAAGATACCTCCGTTGTTCGTCGAGAGTCCGGAAAAAAAGCGGCACGCTTGTTCCGGTTACGCTTTTCCCATCCGTTCAAGGCGGCGCTGTTCATTTTCATCCAGCACCATCTTTCGGATGCGAACGCTCTTTGGGGTCACCTCAACCAACTCATCGTCGCCGATATATTCAAGCGAGTCCTCAAGTCCCATCTCATGGGGCGTTGCAAAGTGTTCTGCCGAGCCGTCGCCTTTTGAGCGCATGTTGGAAAGACGTTTTTCCTTGCACACGTTCACGCGAATATCCTCGGCGCGAGCGTTTTGTCCGACAACCTGCCCCTTGTACACGGCAATGGCTGGTCCGATGAACATCGTGCCGCGGTCCTGCACCGCAAGTAGTCCGTAGAGGTTTGTCGTGCCCGATTCGTGCGCAACAAGCGAACCCTTGTCACGCTCCTTCCAGTTGCCGGGGTCCGGCTCATATCCTTCGAACGCTACGTTCATGATGCCCAAGCCCCGCGTGTCCGTCATGAACTCATTCCGGTATCCGAACAAGCCCCGCGTCGGGATGATGAATTCGAGAGCGGTCACCCCGCTGTCGCTCTTCATGTCCTGCAGCACGCCATTACGGCTGCTGAGTTTCTGTATGACAACGCCAGTGTGTTCATCCGGGACATCAATCACCACACGCTCGAATGGCGCAAGAACCTTTCCACCTTCTTCTCTAAGGATGACCTGGGGCCGTGATACTTGTAGCTCGTATCCTTCACGCCGCATCCGTTCGATGAGAATGGAAAGGTGCAGCTCGCCGCGGCCAGACACGACCCATGTACCGTCCGGCGTATCCTCCACCTTCAACGCCATGTCCGTTTCCAGCTCCTTATTCAGACGCTCGCGGATCTGTCGGGAGGTCGTGTACGTTCCTTCTTTGCCGGCGAAGGGTGAGTCGTTCGTCCGGAATGTCATCTTCACTGTGGGAAGTTCGATATCCAGCAGCGGCAGCGCTACGGGATTTGCGGCGTCAGCAATCGTTTCGCCAATCGTGACATCCGTAATGCCGGCAACAGCCGCAATATCTCCGGCTGGCACTTCAGCAACATCCTTTCGTTCCAGGCCGTCGAATGTCATGAGCGACATCACGCGGTACGTTGACGACTTCCCCTCGCGGTTGATGTGGACGACGCTCTGCCCGGTCTTCAACGCGCCGTTGTAGACGCGACCCGTCGCGATCCGTCCTTTATACGTGTCGCCTGTCACCGTTGTGACGAGCATCTGCAATGGTTTTGTCGGGTCGCCGGATGGCGGAGGTACATGGTGAAGAATCGCATCGAAAATCGGCGTCACGTCTTTCATACTCGAAAGATCCGGGGTTTCACCCGCGACACCGTTCTTTGACGAAGCATAAAGGACGGGGAAGTCCGCCGCGTTATCATCCGCGCCAAGTTCGATGAAGAGATCAAAGGTCTTGTTCAGCGCGGAGGCCGGATCGGCGTCCGACTTGTCGATTTTGTTGATAATCACGATGATTTTGTGTCCCATCTCCAGTGCGTGCTTGAGCACGAACCGCGTTTGCGGCATCGGACCCTCCTTGGCGTCCACGAGAAGCAAACATCCATCCGCCATGCGCAGGACGCGTTCCACCTCGCCACCGAAATCCGCGTGGCCCGGGGTATCGATGATGTTGATTTTCGTCCCCTTCCATTGGACTGATGCGTTCTTCGAGAAAATCGTGATGCCACGTTCTTTTTCCAGCTCATTTGAATCCATAATCAAATCAGTCCCGACCAGTTCTTTCGAGAGGTGGGTTTTGGTAAGACGCAGCAACGCATCCACAAGCGTGGTCTTGCCGTGGTCGACGTGGGCGATGATTGCTACATTCCTTACATTTTGGATCATACAAGAGTCCTTCTTCGTTTCCTGCCCTGAGCCCTTCGATAAACTCAGGGTGAACTGAGTCGAAGGGTGGATCATGTGTCTATGGAGAAAAAATCTGCTCCCAGGAGCAGCGAGTGGATTCTACTTGATAATGTTGGTTCTGTCAACTCTCGTGAGTGTCATGCCGGATCGTAGTCCGGCATGACACTAACACTATAGGACGGGTTCGAAACATGCGCTGGGGGTATGTCGGATAATCCAAAACACCTCCGCATTGCTGCAGAGGTGTTTCTTGTTTCTGGGCTAGGTCCTTCCCCTTCAATTTCTCTCAGGGGTCAGGACGACGCTTTCGCGTCGGTTACCAGTTACTCCCACCGCGATCGTTGCCGCCGCCGAATCCGCCGCCACGGGGTGCCCGGGGCTGCATCGGTCGTGCTTCGTTCACGGTGAGGGTGCGCCCCTCGAGCTCTTTGCCGTTCCACATCTCGATGGCCTTCTGAGCTTCCTCATCAGTTGCCATTTCGATGAAGCCGAACCCCTTTGACCGTCCCGTCATGCGATCAGTAATGATCACAGCGGAGGTCACGTTGCCGGCTTGGGCAAAGGCATCGCGGAGCGAGTCTTCATTGGTGGCGTATGGGAGCCCACCAACGTAGAGCTTTTTTGCCATTGCGATTCCCTCTCGAAACTTAATGTAAGGCGACCTTTTCTCGCTCGTTGTCGCCTCGGCCCACGCATTCGCGGGGTTACTATCTCCAAAGGAGAGAGGGAAACTCGCTCGAAACTTACACGTCGGTCATTCTACACGAACCACCAGGAAAGTCAAGAAGAGCTACTTGATGGCGAGGAGGATTGCTCCGCCAACCATCAAAACGGCGCCGATCGCCGCTTTCCACGTTAACGTCTCACCGAGAAACAGGGCGGAGAAGATGACAACAAACACAATGCTCGTACGGTCTACTGCGGCGACCTTTGTTGCGAGCCCAAGCTTCAGGGAGGCAAAAAAAGAAAGCCACGACGCGGCGCCCGCCAGCCCGGCAAGCACGATGTATGTCCATTGTCTGCCGGTAAGGTCGTGCAGTGAGAACCCGGAGAATTGTTTCAGGGAAAGGGAAAGCATGATCAATGCGACGGCCATGATGGTTGACCAGATGGTGGTTGCAAGCGTCGTATCAATCTTCTGAAGTCCATGCTTCCCGAAAATCGCGACGAGCGCGGCACTTGCGGCCGAGAAGAGCGCAAAAAAGAAACCACATCATCGCCGTTCCTTTGGTCGGAGAACAATCAGTCGCCGCAGGATGCAGTCCCGTTCGTGCCGCGGTACGTCAGAATCGAAATCGAACCAGACTCGCATGAACGCTTCACGATCCATTACGCGCATCCTTCTGAGCTCAGGATCCTGCAGATAGATTCGTTGTGCATCGAGCCCGACGACAGGCGAATAGTGACTATCGTCAGTAGAAAACCACCCAGCGATCGGCGGAATGTTGGTTCTCAGGAATCTATGAATATCGCCGAAGCTGGCGTGACGGACCAACTGCGCTGAAAAGCCGAGCGCTCTGGCCGCGAGAATGAGATTCGGTCCTGTAGTCCCGTGTTGTGCGGAGCAGCGGGCGAGCCGGCCGATTGCCCGCTCGGATTTCTTGACGCCAAAATAGTCCGCGACCATCTTCAAGCTTGCCGGTCCGCAAAAACCCGGTGATTGGCGGAATGGCTTGACGTTGAGGAGTTTAAGTTTTCGCATGGGGTATTCGATGATGGGTCGAGCAATACTCCCAGCCGCCGGGTGCAGTTTTCTTTTACGAATTTTTTCCATCTTTGGTGTGCTCGAGTAACTGCTTGATCGGCTCCCAATAATATTTTTCCCAACCGTCGGCAATCGAATCGGCATATTCCGCAGGAACATCTTCATGGGTGAAGACGAGCCGCGTGTGCTCGCCAGCCGGTTCCAACAGAAATGTCGCGATCGACATATGATCCTTCGGCCAGCGCTTTTCATCCGCTCGCCATGTCTGGACGATTTTCTCGTCCTTCACGAGCTCAAGGTTCTTCCCTCGCGCATAGCCAGAAAAAACGGAGAATGTTCCACCAATTTTTTTGCTCATCCGAGCGACATCGCCGGTAAAAGCGGAATGAAGTCGAGAAGACATGAGCGCCTCATAAACCTTCTGCGGTGACGTTTTGATGGTGACGGATTGTTGGATCGTTCGCGTTTTCATGTTTCCATCCTAGCACAAAAACGCGATCACTGACCGTTACCGACTCGCCCACGATGATATGGTAGGATGAAAGACGCGCGAAACATGATCAACGACACTGCAATCCCAGAAAAACGTAGGGGTATCGCCGTCATGATGGCAATTGTTGTTGTTTTTGCAATTTTTGCCTATTTCTGGCGCCTCGGTTCGTTTGCGGTCACCGATACGGATGAGGCAACCCATGCGATGGTCACCCGCTCAATCGTGGAGGACGGGAATATTCTGACGCTCCAGCTGCTTGGTAAGGATTACTTCCGCAAGCCGCCACTCGCGTTCTGGCTGCGCGCGGGAGCCATGATGGTCTTTGGACAAACTGAATTCGCACTCCGTTTCTTTTCGGCAGTTGCGGGCGTGGGCACGGCGCTCGTGATCACGTTGTGGGCGTGGCAGTTCACGCGCCGGAAGCCGGCGGCGCTTCTCGCAGGGTTGCTTTTCCCGCTTTTTCCGATTACCCACATCCACACATTTCGGCACGGCGACACCGACGGCGTGCTCATCTTTCTTCTGACGCTTTCTGCATATTTTCTTTGGCGCAGCTTGCAGCGGCCCTCACATCTGTATTGGGCGGCCGTTGTATTGGGGCTCGCAACGATGACGAAATCCGCCGCGATGCTGGTTCTTCCGGCTGCGTTTGTCGCGACGCTCATCGTCACGCGATCCTGGCCGTATCGGCTCAAACACATCCTGGTAGCTCTGGGGCTGTTCGTCGTTGTGACCGCTCCGTGGCACATCTACGAGGTTGCCCGCAACGGCGGCGGGTTTGTGCAGGACTATCTTGGATATCATATCGTCGACCGGACCATAAGTCCCATCACCGCATCGTCGCATGACCGCGGATTCTTTTGGTACCTTAAGGCGGGTGAAAAGGGCATGTATCCGTGGTCATGGCTCGTGATCCCCGCAACGGCGTTTGCATTGACTCGTTTTCGCAAGCGGCGTGAAGAAACGCAAACCCAGGCCTTTCTCCTGTTGTGGAGTTTCGGCACAGTCCTTTTGTATTCGCTCGCTGTGACAAAACTGGACTGGTATATCGCAGCTGCCTATCCTGCCTTTGCTCTGCTCATCGCGCAGTACATCGCGGCGCTTCTTTCTTCAACGCAACCGCGTTGGCTGCATTGGCTCTCACTCCTTACACTTGCGGGATTATTTCTTCGGGCACTGCAGTTGTTTCATGGCGGCGTCCTCACCGCCTTTCCTTTCGCCCATGCCGGGTGGCGGCTTGCCATTCTCGCGACTGGCGCACTCATGCTTCTCCTGTTCTTTTTTGCGCTCATGCGCTCCAGACGGTTGCAGGCGTCCATCGTGCCGCCCCTGGTCATTGCCGCGTGCATCCCGATGCTTATCGTGAGCGTACAAACATGGTTCGGGTATGCGCGTCTGGCATCGCGGGAATCAACGTTTCGCGTTTTCCGTGATGCCATCGAAGCGCACGATCCCGCTGCGCGCGTCTACATTTACGATATCGGATACTACGCAAAACCCGAGACGCACTGGTATCTTGTCGGACCGAACCAACGCCGCGCACTGATCCCTTTCAGCGAGAACGAGAAGAAATTTAGAGAGATTGCGCTTCGTGATCCAGGATCGTTTCTTGTTGCGGAGCAGGAAAGAATGTTCCCGGACGACATCCAGCGGCAACTCGTGCGTGTCACACAGCACACGACCCTCGTCCTCTACCGAATCACGGCGGCACCGTGAATATCCGCGCAGCGCGGGTGGACAGCCCTCGTCCGCGTGGTAGAATGTGCCCTGCATGCGAAAAATCTTTTCCCTCAGCGCCTTCATCGTAGCGTTTATCCCGGGGATTCTTGTCATTGGACGCCATGCTGACGCGAAAACCGCCGCGGAGATTGTTGCTGGTCGCGTTATCACAACCTCCGAACCTCATGATGCATTGTGGTATGTCCACCCAACGCTCAAGACCCGTTCGCAAATCACTGACTGGGAAAGTATCGTGGCCATTACAGGGAAATCCGGTCAACGTGTTTCTGTAAGCGCGTTCGACAAAATCGACAGCGGGACAAACTCACGCGCTTTCAGCAAAACGCTCCCGCTGCGCATGAGCGGCCGGATGCTACTTGATGTGACAACGGGCGAGCGTTGGTATGTTTTTCCTGGTGATCACAAACGGTATGCGGTGAAGACCGTTGATGACGCGAAGCGCATCTTCGCGCTCTTCCGGCTCGGCATTTCTCAGAAAACCTCCGAGAAAATTCCTTCTGACGGTGCGTTGTCCGCCGACAATATGAAGCTCCGCGAGCGTCTGAGCGGCCGCGTTCTCTGGCGGGTTTCGGACAACACTCACTGGTATGTCTCACCAAAAGATCTTACCCGCTACCAGGTCGATACCGATGAGCAGATTATGGACGTGCTCACGCGGCAGCTTACCGGCATCACGCACAAAAACATCGTTCGAATTCCGCATCAGGGGGAAGCGCTCAACGCGGATGCGAAAACCGCAAAAGCGTATAAGGGCCGGTTTCTGCAGCCGGCGTTCGCCCCGGATGAATGGTGGTATGTGTCACCCGCCACGCTGCGACGGACCAAAGTCACGCCCCGGAATTTTCAGTCGCTTCTCATGGCAGATCGGACGATGATCACGCCCACCGGCATCAGCTCAATAGGATTGACGGGCGAGGCGGACTATACCGACACGAATGCTGCAACGGCACTGGGCACGTTCCGCGTCAAAGTGCTGACCTCCAATCTTGCGTTGCCCGGAGTACACATCCTGACACTCGGGGCGGATGACAAAACCTGTTTTGATCTTTGCACAACACAGAACGTTGGAGCGTTTGCTTCAACACATGAGGTCGCTGTTGCCGCTCTCAACGGGACCTATTTCTGCCCCGCGTCATCGTCGTCCTGCGAGTTCAAGGCGGATAGCTACTACTCGCCGCTGTTCCACTCGAGCGTGCGCGTGATGCTCAACGATGACCAGCTGCCCGTGTCGGACTATGCGATGCTTGTTTTCGACGCAGACGACACCCCGTATTATTTCCGCCCCGCTTCGCAGTTCGGCTCTCTTGAGGAGTTTCAGACGAAGAACGGCGTGCCCGTCCGAGCAGCGATTTCGAACTGGCCTGCGCTCATCGAGAATGGCGTCAACATCCTGAACCCCGATATTCTGGACAGCGGCCAGAGGAACACAAAAACAACCCGCGTTGCCATCGGGGTGAAGGGAAAAACACTTTCTTTGCTTGTCGTCTACCAGGCGACCGTTGTCGATCTTGCGGCAGTGGCAGAGGCCTACGGGCTGGACTATGCGATCAACCTGGATGGCGGATCATCAACAGCGCTCTGGCGGTACGGGAGCTACCTTGTCGGGCCGGGCAGGGATGTTCCGAACGCGATTATTGTCCAGCGGGAGTTTGGGGTATAGCGTTTCGGGCTAGCCGACCTGCCCGCCGAAGCCGTGGCGAAGGCGGGAGCGCAGCGCCGGAATGAAGGAGCGGTTTGAATGAGCGATAATTTGACTTATGTTCAGTTTCGAAAATCCTCCTCCCGTAATTTTGACTGACGTAATATTGATCGGAAGGTTCCATGGGGAATATCTCTGGTATGGATTGGGACAATGACCGTCAATGTTGGGTTTCCGGCTTTGCGATACTTTGCGTGAGAGCCCGACTGAGAAACAAAAAAGAAGCCCTTTTGTTCAAGGACTTTAATGACAATTCGATGATGAATGGGTCCGTTAGACACCTTGCAGTACTACGGACGCGATGGCCGGATTTTTGACACTGGTCTTTTTTGGAAGTGGGGTGTCCTCAAAAAATAGATCAAGCGCGTCTTGGAGATTCGCAAGGGCTTGTTTTTTGGTCTTCCCGAAGCTCGACACTTCCACTTCTAAGCACTGAGAAACATAGTGCCTCCCCTCTTTCCAGACCACTGATTTTAAGTCAATCTTGCGCATAGTGAGAATAGTTTATGAGCAAATTGTATCAAAAAAAGAGAATAAGTCAAATTGGAGCGAACCGGCTCGCCCGTGTTGTACGCCGTATGACGCAGGGCTGCGGGTTATACAGTAGTAAACTCATCCCGGTAGATGGTCTTTTTGTGCACTAAGTCCAAAAACTCAGTAAAGAGCGCATCAATTTTAGAATCCTTGTCAACTAGCCTCGTGATTTTCAGAAATTCCTTCTTCGAAGTATAGCGGTCTAGCTCGATAATCTGTGTCCACGGACCTTCTTTCACTACTAAGCGTTCTGAATTGCCACCTCCGTATTTTTTGTAAATCGTGCGCGCAGCATTATTGATTTTTTTCCATTTCTGAAAATCACGACTTCGAATCTTATATTTGTAGAGTTTGATAAACATAGAATGTATTATAGATGCGCTCCGAGCAGCCCGAGTAATATGGCGTACAACGTTTGCGTATCATGCGCCGTACCGTAAAACTGCATACCAAGCTGCTATTGCGCTAAAAAGAGAGGCTAGAGCTGAAATCAATGCAACAACCCAAAGCTTGTTTTCTCGTCTTGCCCTTTTAGCTTCTCTAACACGAGCTTGTACGGCAGCCTCCCTGAATTTTCCTGTACTACTGACACTACGATCTCGCTGCTCATACCAATTATCATCACTGAGGCCTAACTCTCTTGCCTCTCTTTTTAAATCTTCTCCAGTTAATTCTTTATATGACATATGACTTGGGTTAAGTATGGCGCATATACGCTGTTGTGCGATGAATAAATCAGCCGTTGTTAGCTGATATCATTGAGCCGGTACCCTCCATCAATGGTCAGTATTTCTCCACACATTGCGTCATTCTTCACGAGGAAGGTAATCGCATCGGCAATTTCTTCTGGCTGGATCATCCGCTTAATGAGGTGTACTTCGCCATACTTCTTTTGTTGACGGACATTTGGATTCCCCCACATTGGTGTTGCAACTCGTCCTGGTGCCACAGCATTCACGAGAATTCTTGGTGCAAGGTCTTTAGCCAGGTTCTTTGTGTAATTTTCCAGTGCCGCTTTGAAAGCAGCGTAGGCAATCGCGGTGGGTCGGCCATATCCCAGTCGGCCATGAATTGAGGATACGTTCACGATCTTGCCCCGTTTCATTAGTTTCAATGTGTGTTTGATGATAGAAATGTGGCCAAGAAAGTTTGTTTGAAATAGATTTTCGAATGCCTCAACATTCGTCGGGTTGTCATGTTCATCAAATGTTCCGGCATTGTTCACAAGAACGTGAAGTGAGGAACACTGTTTTCCAATTTGTTGAAACATTTTACGGACCGCAACTTTGTCCGAAATATCTGCCTTGATTGTCATGTTACTAGCCGAATGAGCATTGCATTGATCCAACACTTTCTTGGCCGACCGACCGTCCGTTTTGTAGTTGATAATGACCGAACAGCCCTCTTTAGCCAACGCGATTGCCGTAGCGGCCCCGATTCCTTTAGAGGCACCAGTGACGAGGGCGAATTTATTGGTGAGTTTCATAGTGAATTGTAGTAAAGGCTGATTTATTTTTCGCACAACGTTTGCGCGTATATGATTGTACGAAGTATATCATATACGCGCTGTTGTCCGATGTTGCCTTGCCATTTTATATAGAGGCGTCGCTAAGCCGTTGTAAAATATTCACGAGGTGGAAAAACTA
>CAZCGY010000002.1:0-29580 GCA_964498355.1 uncultured Gammaproteobacteria bacterium
GAGGTGACGCTTCACGTTTTTCATCGGACCTTGTATGGTCAAGCTGATGCACAACAGCAATACCGCCCAACGTGCACATTCATCAAAACCCGTTGTCGCGGTGGGTGCATTTCTTGTTGTGGCAGTTGTGGGCGTGCTCTTTTTTTCAGGGGAAAAGGTAACGCAACCGTCCGGGGCGCCCCCAACGAACACCACATCGGGTGTGCCGATTTCCTTCACGCTGCCGGAAGGATGGACGCGGCGGCAGGCGTTCTACCCTGAAAATTCGGTTCCAGGCGGCGGGCCGATGCAAGCATTGCATCTCCTTCCACCAGGGGGTGAAAGCGAAGTGTCCGTCGATTTCTTCTCCTATTCGTTCCGCCCCGACGTGACGCTCGCCGAACTTCCCGACCTGCTGGTTGACCGATATGTGCCGGGTCGGGAGCTCGTGACGCGCGAAAACGTCACGTTCGCCGACCGTGCCGCTGTACGCATCGTCACTCAAGCGGGGCCCGATGCACCCGAAGGCGAGCCGTACCGCATCTCGATCTACCTTGCACGGATCAACGTCAAAGAGGTTTTGGAAATAGACATTACCTATCCGACCGAAGCGTCCCTCCAGAACTATCGGGGCGTCATCGCCGACATGCTGGATACGTTGGTCATCACGGATTCCTGATCGCGTGCGGTCATTGACGTCCCGACCGGTCTCAGGCATACTCCGGGCCATCCACATCCTTACAGCACAGAGGGTTCCAGGGGGGTGAAAGGATGACGTTCACCGAATGGCATGACGGGCTGCGAACAAGCCCGATGCTGCGCATGCTTGATCTGCGCGTGAAGGTCGCCGGAGGCAACGGGCAAACACTGGAGCTCCGCTGCAGACCGGATTCCCGGTGTACGAATCGCTGGAAAGGGGTGCATGGCGGGTTTCTCGCACTGCTCTTTGATGAAGCGGCACAGATTCTGCTGTGCCAGCAGTATGGCGATGGCAACGCGGCCACGCTGGATGGTCATGTCCACTTCACTCGCGCGCTTCGTCCCCACCGAGAAATCGTTTGCACCGTCAGACTTGAACAACGGGCAGGCAATCATGCGACGGTCGAAGGAACACTGTCGAACGGGAAAGTTCTGTATGCTACCTATACGTCGGAATGGTATATTCGCACACGAGCCCGGCGCTAGACGCCGGTTTTTCTCGCTTTTAGAAGAAAACACCTTGCTGAACGGGACTGATGTTCTCACTTGGAAAAAACAGAAAAGGGACGAGGAAAACACAGCGGATGCAAAAAGCCCTGTCGGCGGAGGCATCTTTCCCGGTGTCCTTCTTCAGGGAAGATGCTTCTCGCGCATCGGCAGCGTGATGCACGGGCCCGGAAACGGGAACGGCCACGTCTGAATCCTGTGATGGTCGCCCAGAGCGCTCCCGGACCCAACGATAACCTCGATACCGTCGTGCAATCTGCCAGTACTGTCCACCGGCGGTGATGGCACGTACCGTCTTGTCAAGGCAGAGAAGAATAGAGTATCGTGAGAATACCATGGCTGACGCGAGAACCATCCTGCTCGTTGAGGATGAACCCATCATTGCGGAACTCTACAGGGCCGTTCTTGCAACGCGTGACTATGACGTGGTGACGGCGTTCAACAAGCAGAGTGCGCTCACCCTCATCCAGGAGCGGACGCCCAGGGTTGTGCTTCTCGACCTCATGATTCCTCTTGGCCCGGGGGAAAGCCTCGTGACCTATGACCACCCTGTTGGGTTCGACATCCTTGAGTGGATGCACCATCACGCCGCATACAAATCCATTCCCGTCATGGTGGTCACGAATCTCGAATCAGACCAGTTCCGCAAACACGCAGAGTCGCTCGGTATTGCCGGATACTTCGTCAAGGCGAATCTTGATCCGAAAGACCTTCTCCGGCACGTGGATTCAATTGCACAGAACAGGAAGTAACAAGAGGATTTTCTGGGATTCCTCAATGAGGCGAGGGGCAACACTTGCCAAAAGAGCCACAAGGGTGTAGAGTTGAAGTCGAGAAGAAACCATGCAACTCGCATCTACGCGCCTTCAATCGCAGTTGTCCAGCCGACGTTCCATGTTCGGTGTTCTTGTTTTGACTCTCTTATTGGCATGGTCGCTCCTCATGGGCTATTTCCTTCTCCATCTTTCCGACCATTCGATGGATACGGGATGTCCGCTCATGGTCGGGCAGGGACTCTGTATGAACGGCCAGACTCCTCTGACCGTCGTGCAACAACACCTCAACTTCGTTCGTCAGCTGACACAGGCGACGCTGCAGTCCAGCATCCTTGCGCTGGCATTGTTGATCGCTTCACTGCTCGTTGTGTACATGCGTCTCATCCCGCTGATTGTCCAACAGCGGTTTCGGCCCCCGGTCGTTGTTGACGATACCCCGAGAGAACAGCGAAAAAGGCACTGGCTTGCGTTGCACGAGCAACGCGACCCGTACCGTTTCTAGAATGCCCGGTTGCTGACCGTGCGGCCTTTGCAGTCGAGAAGGCGCTGCACGGCATCACACAAAGCTCCTCAGCTTCGGGTCAGAGAAGGAAACGGTAATTTTCTATTCCATGAAAAAAATTTGGCACATCCTCATCTTCCTCGCTGTGATCGGCGGTCTGATAACAATTCTCGCATTCGTCAGCAAGCCGGGCAGCTCAACAGGCAGCACTGGCCAGACGGGTGACAGCGGATTGGCAGTTGTCGGTGATGCTACCTATGACTTTGGCACGCTCTCAATGGCGAAAGGGAAGGTACGCAAGGAGTTCCAGCTGAAGAACACGACGTCGCAGTCGGTGACGCTGACGAAGCTGTTTACCTCGTGCATGTGCACGAAGGCGACGCTGACGGTCGAGGGAAAAACGGTCGGACCGTTTGGCATGCCCGGGCATGCATTCATCCCATCAATCAAAGAAACGCTGAATCCCGGTGTCACCGCGACCGTCACCGCGGAGTTTGATCCGGCAGCGCACGGCCCCTCCGGCGTCGGCACCATTAATCGCGCCGTTACGCTTGAGAATGACATCGGTGCGCCCATGGAGTTCCGATTTCAGGCATTTGTCGAACCATAACCATGAACCGCAAACTTCTTCTCGTTCTCCTTGCCATCGTTGTTCTCCTCGGCGCAGTGCTCTTCTTCCGCAATGGCATTGGCACGTCGACCCTGTGGAGTTGGAGCAGGAGCGGTACATGGCTCTTCCCGCTCGTGACAGTCTCGGCGCTCCTCGATAGCATCAATCCCTGCGCATTCTCCATTCTCCTTGTCACCGTCGCGTTCCTCTTCACGCTTGGCCAGTTGCGGCGCAAAGTACTCGCTGTTGGGAGCATGTACATTCTCGGGATTTTCGTCGCGTATCTCCTCATCGGTTTTGGCATCTTTGGGACTCTGCATCTCTTCAATACGCCGCACTTTATGGCGCGCATTGGGGCGTTCCTCCTTCTGGTCGTCGGCGTGCTCAGCCTGGGGCAGGCGCTTATCCCCTCATTCCCGATTGCGCTCGGCATCCCCGCCGCCGCGCATCGGCGCATGGCAGTATGGATTGAACACGCGACACTGCCGACCGCATTTCTGCTTGGAGCACTCGTTGGCTTATGTGAGTTTCCGTGTACCGGAGGGCCGTATCTCATGGTGCTTGGCCTGCTCAAGGATACAACGACGTGGTTCCGCGGTGTCTCCTACCTGCTCTATTACAACGTCCTCTTCGTTCTCCCGCTGTTTCTTGTTTTGTTGGCTGTTGGGAACAAGGGCGTCATCGATCGTCTTCAGGCCTGGCGACGGTCAAACATGAAGACGGTCCACGTTGTCACCGGCATCCTCATGATTGTCCTCGCAGCACTTATCCTTCTTGTTTAATCTCATCCCATGAAACACGCATCTCAGCTCAGCGACAACGTGCAAACGCTTCTCCGTCAGCGAGGCCCGGATCTCTCGATGGAGGAAGACCTTGTCCTTGCGGTCATGAATCTCGTGAGTCTCGAAGAACACGCCTTCTTTACTGCGGCCAAGACCGGCAAGCAGAAGTATCTGACCCTGCTTGAGGAAGCACGAACGCTTCGCGCAGAACTCATGGCCCGGATGCTTGACCACACAGAAGGCGAAAGCTGGTGTATGGCAAAACACATTCTTGCGGCTACCATGCGCCTCATCGAAGTCGGCACGAAACTGCAGCGCGCCGATCGGCGTGATCTGGCCGAGATGACATTTCGGCAAGCGTACGCGCTCTTTGGCAAATTCTGGGAACTGCGTCTGGCAAAAGAAAAGAGCGGAACCGGCAGTCCGCGAGTTACGACGGAATCCCCAAAAGAGGAGAGGACCGTTCCCTGGACAACGGAGAAAATTTTCGAAGAACTTGTTGATTGTTGCAACGAACATGAGCAGCCGGCATCTCATCCATCTCATCCATCTCACCATCAGAAAGGAGAATAACCAATGACCACATCACGCACACACCATCGTCACAACGCCCACTGTACCGAGAGCGAGACCGAACACATCCCTCTTGAGCATGGAGACAAGCTGGTACCCGTGCCGATCCCCCCGCCACAAACAGGGTGGCAACGGCCGTATTTGCTGCCCGGCAGCATCGTGGTTGCGGCAATGCTTCTCAGCACCGCCTGGATACTGACGGTGCGCATGCAAACGGGTGCCGGCGGATCATCCAGCGGTTCGAAAAAAACCGCGGCGGCCTCACAAAACTCTTCCAGTCCGACGACGCAAGCCGATACGTCACAACTTCAGAAAGTGGTTCTTCCGTCAAGCGGCGTTCAGCTGCCTATCACCTGGGGTGGGCTTGGGAAAAAGCTTCTTGATGAGGGAGTGATCGATCGTCCAAAACTTGAGGCACTCTATGCGCAGCCGGGTGGTCTGAGTAAGGGCGATCAAACGCTCCTTGACGGGTCTGAGCAGAAGATCATCATGACAGCAGAGAATGCACCGTATCTTTTGAACCTGCTCTGGGCGTTTGGGCTCGCAAACAAGAATACCATTCTCGAACAGGGTCCGATCAGCGACAAGCAATACGGCGGGGCTGGAGGGTTTGCTTCTACCGGCGGCTGGACGCTTGCAAAGGGCGAGGCGATGGGGCACTTCTCGAAACATCCGTTCGTGAAGCTCACCGCTGAGCAACAGCAGCGCGTCGAGAATGTCTCAAAGAACATCTACCGGCCATGCTGCGGGAACTCCACGAATTTCCCGGACTGCAATCACGGTATGGCGATGCTGGGCCTCCTGGAACTCATGGCCGCGCAGAATGTCAGCGAACAGGAAATGTACAAGGTCGCGCTGCAGGTGAATGCATACTGGTTCCCTGATACCTATCTGACCATTGCGAGCTATCTCCAGTCCAGCGGTCGTTCGTGGGCAAGTGCCGATCCCAAGGAATTGCTTGGAAGGGACTACTCCAGTTCCTCGGGGTATAAGCAAATCGCGTCCAGGGTCACGCCGGCACAAGGCCAAGGAGGCAGCGGTTGCGGTGTCTAACACAAAAAGCTATCTTCATTCTATGAAACATCATTCTCAAACCATCGATCTCTCCATCCGCGGAATGCACTGCGCAAGCTGCGAGGTGATGATCGAAAGGAAGTTCAAAAAAGTCCCGGGCGTCGACAGTGTTAGCGTCAACCATGCAACGGGCAGGGCGCGGCTCCAGTGCAGGCGCTCCCCCGACATTCGCGAGCTGCAGAAGGCCATTGACGGCCACGGCTATACCGTCGTTGATCCGGCGCAGGATGCCGCCGGCGAGGCAACGCAGCGAACGGCGAAACGCGATATGGTTGAACTCGGGGCGGTCTTTCTCATCGTTGTCGCGGCGTATCTCATTCTCAGGCAGTTCAAGCTTGTTCCCGACATCGGCGTGGAGGACTCAATGGGGTATGGGTTCGTCTTCGTCATCGGCCTTGTCGCGGCCCTGTCAACGTGCATGGCGGTCACGGGCGGTTTGCTTGTCGCCGTCGCGGCCACGTACGCAAAAGAACATCCATATCTGACCGGTTGGCAGCGGTTCAAACCGAACATGTACTTTAACATCGGCAGGGTCGCCGGCTATACGGTCTTTGGCGGAATTGTCGGCGCTCTCGGATCCGTGCTCACCCTCTCGACGAAGGTCACCGGCATCGTGACGGTGATCGCAAGCCTCGTTATGATCCTCCTGGGGTTCCAGCTGCTGCATCTCTTCCCGGGGCTCCGACGACTCCAACCGAAGATGCCAAAGTTTCTTGCCCACCGGATTCACGAAGCGGCATCGGCGGACCGGAAAGCCGCCCCGGTGCTCTTCGGCGCATCAACCTTCTTTCTGCCGTGCGGATTCACCCAGGCGCTCCAGCTCTATGTCCTCTCGAAAGGGGACTGGAAAGCCGGAGCGCTGACCATGCTGATTTTCAGCCTCGGGACCCTTCCGGCGCTCTTGTCGCTTTCGGCGCTTTCCAGCTTTATGAAAGGCGCGAAGCAGCGGTATTTTCTGAAAACGGCAGGCGTTGTCGTCGTGTTGCTCGGGCTCACGAACATCCGCAATGGATTCGTGCTTGCGGGTTTTGCGGTCGGTGGTGTTCCAAAAACGGCAACGACGACCGCAGCGAGCGACCCGAACGTCGCTCTTCTCGATGGCGTTCAAGTCATCAACATGGCCGTGAACGGCTATTCCTACCAACCCGCCCAGTTTACGGTGCAGCGGGGTGTTCCGGTGCGATGGAACATCGATGCCACGCGGGCCGGCGGCTGCGCGCGGGTGCTCATTGCTCCCGACCTCGATCTTCAGCAGTACCTTTCGTCGTCCGGAACGACAGCGGTGACGTTCACACCGACGAGTGTCGGGACGTTCCGCTTCGGCTGTCCAATGGGAATGACCACGCCGGGAGCAGCAGTGACGGTCGTGGAGAACGATGGATCAGTCCGGCCCTCTCCATCGGGCCCGGGCGCCGCACCGTGTAATCCCGAAGTACAGAACTGCGCCGAGGATGCGCGAGGCGCCTTCGAAAACGGAGGGGCGCAAAAAATCTCCATGACGGTCACGCGGGAACAGGGATTTTCGCCGAATAGTTTCGCGGTGAAAAAAGATGAGCCGGTGGAATGGACGATTGACGACCAAATACGGCTTGGTGGCTGCATGGGCACGCTTGTCATTCCCGAACTTGGCGTCGTGAAACGGCTTGACCTTGGTGAGAACATCGTCCGGTTCACGCCGACGAAGAAGGGCAGGATGCTTTTTACCTGCAGTATGGGTACTCCTCTGGGAGAATTCAACGTGAGCAGTTAAACGAACAATGATGCACACACGTCTCATGATTTCTGGAACGCACTGTGAGTCCTGCAAAGCGCTCATCGAGGATGTCGCGAGCGAAACCGAGGGGATACGCTCATGCACGGTGGACTACAAAACGGGCGAGGCACGGGTTGAGCATGACAACCGTGTTGACTGGGATGGGTTCAGCAGGGAGATTGCAAAGCTCGGGTCGTACAGCATTACCGAACGGAGGACGCTATGAAGCGCGTGACATTCCCCGTGCTTGGGATGCACTGTGCGAGCTGCGCGGTCAGGATTGAACGGGCGCTCAAAAAAACCCCCGGTGTGGCGACCGCGGCGGTGAACTATGCGACGGAGAAAGCGTTCGTCGAGTGCGACGTCGGAGTCGGCGAAGCAACGCTTGCCGCGACAGTCAAGAAGACCGGCTACCGCGCTCTGTTTGCAAGCGATCTTCCGCGGCAGAACCACCATGCAGAAGCCGCAACAACAGCAGGGGACGAGCATTCCATGGATCATATCGATCCAGTTCATGATCACGCCAGGATGTTGAAAGAAACGGAGCTCCGCGAGCTGAAACGCAAGTTTTTGTTCGGGGCCGTGATCTCCGTTCCCGTTCTCTTCGCCTCATTCAAAAACGCGCTTGGGCTAGAAGAACTTTCTGACCAGGTTGCGAACATTGCTCTTTTCATTCTGGTGACGCCGATCATGTTCTGGGCGGGGCGTCAGTTCTTCCAGTCCGCATGGTCGGCGGCGCGGGTGTTTGCCGCGAACATGGATACGCTGATTGCACTCGGTACCGGCGCGGCATACGCGTTCTCTGCGCTCGTCACGTTTGTCCCGTCGTTTGCTGCTTCGGCCGGTCGCACTCCCGAGACGTACTACGACGCGGCTGCGGTCATCATGACGCTCGTGATTTTGGGAAAATGGCTTGAAGCACGGGCAAAAGGCAAGGCAAACGAGGCGATCCGCAAACTTGCGGGGCTTGCCGCAAAAACCGCACATGTACTTCGCAACGGCACAGAAACCGAACTTCCCGTTGATGCGCTGCGTGTCGGCGACCTCATTCGTGTCCGACCCGGTGAGAAGGTTCCTGTTGACGGAACGGTCACGGAGGGCCACTCGAGCATCGACGAATCAATGATCACCGGCGAGAGCATTCCTGTTGAAAAGCGCACTGGGGACCAAGTCACTGGTGCGACCATCAATACAAGCGGTTCATTGCTTTTCCGCGCCGACAAGGTTGGGGACGATACGGCGCTCAGTCAGATCATCCATTTGGTTGAAGAGGCGCAGGGGTCAAAGGCCCCGATTCAGAAGCTGGCCGACTCCATCTCCGGCATCTTTGTCCCCGTTGTCATGGCGATTGCGATACTCTCCGGCGTTTTGTGGTTTGTGTTTCCGCCTGCCGGCGTCGCGGCACTCAACTTTGCTCTGATCGTCGCGGTCACCGTCCTCATCATTGCGTGCCCGTGCGCGCTCGGGCTTGCCACGCCCACCGCCATCACTGTCGGCGTCGGAAAAGGCGCGGAGCACGGCATCCTCATCAAAAACGCAGAGAGCCTGGAACGGTTTGGCACAATCACCGCCATTGTTTTTGACAAGACCGGAACCCTCACCGTCGGGAAACCGCGCGTGGTCACGATCACACAACCCGATATCCTCCGTCTCGCCGCGCTTGTTGAGCAACACTCGGAGCACCCGCTTGCTTCCGCGGTGCTTGAAAAGGCAAAGTCCGAGCATATCCCGCTTGACCGCAATCCGGAACAGTTCCAAGCGACGGTGGGCGGCGGGGTACGAGCGGCCATCGACGGCAAGCAGGTGCTCGTCGGCAACCAGGCATTTCTTGAGCAGTCCGGCATCGTCGTTCCTGCTGATGCGCAGCGTTCCGTTGCAGGCGAAGAGGGGCAGGCGCGGACCGTGTTGCTTGTTGCTGTCGATGGTCAGTATGCAGGGTATCTCGGCGTCGCGGACGAATTGAAACCCGAGGCGCAACACTCCATCGCTGCACTGAAGCGCCATGGAGTGACTCCCATCCTTCTCACCGGCGACAACGAGCGCACCGCCGCGGTGGTCGCAAAAAGCGCGGGTATTGAGCACTACCGCGCCCGCATGAAACCCGAAGAGAAAGCGTCATACATCACAACACTCCAACACGAAGGCAAGGTTGTTGCCATGGTCGGTGACGGGATCAATGATGCCCCGGCGCTTGCGCAGGCCGATGTTGGCATTGCCGTGTCGACCGGAACGGACGTCGCTCTCGCTTCTGCAAGCGTTGCGCTTCTGCATGGGGACATCGCCAAGGCGGTCGCAGCGTACAAGCTTTCCCGCGCCACGATGCGGAACATCAAGCAGAATCTGTTTTGGGCATTCATCTATAACATCATCGGCATCCCCATTGCCGCGGGCGCGCTCTATTCGGCAACGGGTTTGTTGCTGTCGCCGATGCTTGCCTCAGCCGCTATGGCGTTCTCATCGATTTTCGTCGTTCTGAACTCGCTGCGGCTGAAACGGATCTCGTTGTCGTCACCCGAAAAACCAGCAGTTGTTCACTACACGACGTAGTGTTAGGATGGAGGCATGAACCCTTTTCGTCCCCAGCGGCTTCATCTCGGTTCCCAAGGTCTTGCCAAGGTCTTTGGAGCATGCGAGGCCATGATACTGGAGACGCTTTGGGCTCGATCGGCCGCATCCGTCCGTGACGTTCAGTCGGCGTTGCGGCGTCAAGGCCATCGTCTCTCCTTCAACGCTGCGATGACGATTCTCAACCGCCTCGTCGAGAAAGGCGTCCTCTCCAAACAGAAGAAAAACGGTGTCTTCGCATACTCACCCCTCGTCAGACGTTCAACGTTTCTCGGCAAGCTGCAGCGGGACATCCTCCGCGTGGTCGTCGCGGATCGCGAGCTCTTCAGCGCCGCGGCGTTTGTCGACGCGCTGGATGATCTCTCATCGAAGGACCGCGTGGCATTAAGGAAAATCCTTGAGCGAGGGACGCATGACTAGACATTCGATGGCATGGCTTCGCCGAGGGGTTGCATCACTTCTTTTGCTTGTGACGGCGGCGAGCATCACCGTTCTCCTCCTGTGCTGGCGGTCGTTTCTTGGGCTGTGTCTCGACTGGTGGCAGAGCCGACCGTCTCTCGCCGTTCTCGCAGCGGTTACCGCGCTTCTTTTCGCCGTGGGATTGCTGAATCTTGTGCGGACCGTTCTTGGCGAGCTGCATGCGCATTTGCTCTGGCAAAGGATGCTGAAGTCACATGACGTCCTGCCATATGGTCGCGATGTTTCTCTTGTTGAAAGCCGGCAGTTTTTTGTTTTCACCCGGGGGCTCCTGCGGCCGAAGACGTACTGTTCTTCCGCTTTTCTTTTCGCGTCGGGCAGGAAGGAACAGCAAGCCGTGCTTGAGCACGAAGCTGCCCACCGCTCTCGGCGTGACCCGCTGCGCCGGACGCTCTGGCGCATGCTTTCGGCGGCGCTCTTCTTTTTGCCGCTCCTCCCGGCGCTGGAGCGCGCAGCGTTGACGGATCAGGAATGTCGAGCCGATGGCGCCGCGCTTGTCGCCGGGCACCATCCTGGCACGCTCCTGGCCGCAGTTCGGCGTGCCGTACGGCATGGGGGGACGCTGCCGTATCCGTCGGCATCGGCGGCGTTCGCCGTCCATCCCGATCTGGTTGTTCGTTGTCGTATCCTTGCCGGGGAGCCGGTGTCGCGCCCGGTGCCGTCCAGGGCGCTGCTTGGCACATTCGCCGTTCTCGCGGTGATGCTCGGTTCCATCGTGGTCCTGCCGCGGTCGACGAGCGCCGCCGCACAGAATATCTGTGAGGAAGTCGCACCGGCGCAGCGCAGTCGCAGCGCGATGTCGGCGTGGCCCGTGACGCGCACGCCTGCGGCCACGACCGACCGCGCCTTGTTCCATTCTGAGCCCTAAACAGAGACGTTTTCGACAATGTCGGACGAAAAGTCCGATGGAGCGCGGCACAATCCTTTTGGCCACGTTTGGCCGGTTGCTCCGGCGCTCGAGTTCCGCACATACTTTGAAAGCATGATGAAGGATTTCTCATCCAGCCCACCGGCGCTTCAGCGGCGTTCCACGAAGCGCCGCGCGGTTTTCGTCGGCGTTGTAGCTGTTTTCCTGTTTGGTATCGGCGTGTTTGGATTTCTCGTTGTCCGCTCATATCTCGTGATCAGATCAAGTATTGATCTTGCCCAATACAGTGATCGCAAGACGATCACGCCATCTGATCGGGCGGCGACAAATGGTGTCGGATCCCCCCCGCACATCGAGACCGCGGATGACCCGAAGCTCGGCAGCGATACGGCGAAGGTCAGCATTGTCGAGTTCGGCGATTTCGAGTGCCCGTTCTGCCGGCAATCCTTTGTTATTCTCAAGGATCTTCTTGCAAAGTACGGCAACAAAATACGGTTTCAGTTTCGTGATTTTCCGAACACCTCCATTCACCCCCGCGCGATGGCCTCCGCTCTGGCCGCCCGGTGTGCGAACGAGCAGGGTCGGTTTTGGGAATATCACGACCTGTTGTACATCAACCAGGAACGTCTTCTTGACGAAGATCTCGCCACGTACGCGACGCAGATTGGTCTTGACCGCGCTGCGTTTGACGAATGTTTTGCGACGCAGCGGTATGCGGCGGACGTCCGTGCCGACGCTGCCGACGGAGAGGCCCTCGGCGTTGAGGGCACGCCGACGTGGTTCATCAACGGCCGTCGCGTTGAAGGTGTGATTCCCTTTGACGTCTTTGAGAAAATCGTGAAGTACGGGCTGAAGGGCAAACTGTAATCCTGTCGTGGTATACTCACACCATGCAACTGTATCTTGGTGCCGACCATAACGGCATGAAGTTGGCACAAGCCATTCTGCATGGTGCTGAGGGCGCGTCGTGGACGCTTGTCGGCGGGGGAGCGCGCGCGGATGACGACTATCCGATCATCGCCACCCGCGTCGTTCGCAAGGTGCTCGCGACACCCGGCACGCGAGGTATGCTCCTTTGTGGTTCAGGGAATGGAATGGCAATGGCGGCAAACCGCTTCCCCGGTATCCGCGCTGCATTGGCGCTGAACGTTACCATGGCGCGAAAAGCGCGTCAGGATGAAGATGCAAATGTTCTCGTGGTCCCTGCATGGTGGGTGACGGCTTCCGCGGCCCTTCGAATCGTTCGTGCGTTTCTTTCCACTCCCGCATCTTCCGCGGCGCGGCACCGGCGAAGGGTCCGGCAACTCTCAAAACCCCCTCGTGGTTGAACTGCTCCCCGCCATTCTCACGAGTGATGCGAAGGATTTTTCTGCCAAGTGCGCCATGGCCGCCGCGTATGCTGGCATGATTCACGTCGATGTCACAGACGCGTCCGTTGTTCCACTGCCCTCACTGTCCGTCGAGCAGATTCAGGCGCTTGATATCTCACTCCCAGTAGAACTCCACCTTATGGTCGCGGATGCCGATGCGGTCATCGGCGCGGTCGCCTCACCTCGCATAACGCGCATTCTCTTTCACCCGCATGCCGTGAAGAATCCTGCTGCAACGCTCCTTTCCATCCGCGAGGAAGACCGGGAGGCCGGTCTTGTACTCGACGCTCTGCACCGCCAGTATGATCTTGCACCGGTCATCAATCTCTGCAATCAGCTGACGGTCCTCACGGTTCCTCCCGGATATCAAGGTTCTCAACTTGACGCGTCCATGCTCGAACTCGCAAAGTCCCATCACGCGACATACCCCCATTGTTCGATTGAGATTGACGGGGGGATAAAACCGGAGAACGCATTGCAGGTCGGGTCGGTCCGCGCGAAGCGGTACGTTGTCGGGTCTGGTCTGTGGTCGAGCAAGAATCCACGGGCGACGTACGAAGGTCTTTTGCAACAACTTTCTCAATGAAACCATCTTTTCATCTGTCTGCCACGACCCTTCTTGATCGCGCCCGACGCGGTCGCTATGCTATCGGTGCGTTCAATGTGGCGAATCTCGAGACGCTCACGGCAGTCGTCCGCGCGGCGGAAAAACTCAACGCACCCGTTATCATTGAAGCGTCACACGGTGAGGTCTCGTTTTTCGGGGCTGAGCTGCTCGCGCAGGCCGCCCGGATTCACGAACAGAAGGCGCGTGTTCCGCTCCTCGTCAACCTGGATCACGCAAAATCCTACCGCGATGTCGTGATGGGACTCCACGCCGGGTTTGCCATGCTGCACTTCGATGGGTCGGAGATGACGAAATCGGCGAACATCCGTACGCTCAAACGCATCGTCCCGGCTGCGCATCGCAAAGGCCTGACGGTCGAAGGGGAGCTGAATCACATCACCGGCAGTTCCAAGCTCCACCGGACGAGCGCCCGTTCCATGCAGGTTGCGGGGAACTATTCTGATCCTGACGAGTCCGCTGCATTTGTTCGGGCGACGGGAATCGACATCCTTGCTGCGTTTTTCGGCAATGTACACGGCGTCTATGCGACGGAAGAACGGCTGGACTTTGACATCCTCAGGCGCCTGCGCTCCGCGGTCCGCTGCCACCTCTCGCTGCACGGCGGGTCAGGGATTGATCCTCGCGACGTCCGTCATGCAATCCGACTTGGCATCACGAAGGTGAATGTGAATACGGACATGCGCGTCGAGTACGCGAGGGAGTTGCGCAAGCAGATCAACAAAAAAGATGCTATCGTCCCGTACGAGTACATGGAACCGGTGATCGCCGCGGTCCAGAAGATTGTCGAACAGAAAATTAAGCTCTTTGGAAGCGTAGGAAAAGCTTCCTGAGGACTCCACCAATCCAAATCATCATGAAACAGTTTGACATCATCACTGTTGGCAGCATCACGCAGGATGTGTTTCTGCGCAGCCCCGCATTTAAGGTCCGGCATGACCGTTCCATGGTCACGGGCCGGTCGCAGTCGCTGCCGCTTGGCGTGAAAATCGATGTCAGGGATATGACGATCTGTTCGGGCGGCGGAGCATCCAACGCTGCTGCAACGTTTGCGCATCAGGGGTTTCGTGTCGCGTATGTCGGCAGGGTGGGCAATGACGATGCGGGCACAACTGTCCTTCGTGAACTCCGTCACCACGCCGTAGTAACGGACTATGTGCGGCGGGACCCGTCACGTCCTACTGCGTACTCTGTTATCCTGAGCACGCCGTTCCATGGCAGGACGATTCTCTCGCACCGCGGCGCTTCGTCCGCACTGTCCAGACGCGACATCCCATCAAACGTGCGAGCAGGGTGGTGGTATATCACGGCGCTGGGCGGGGATGTTGGTTTGCTGCGCCATATTATCGGCACAGCCCGATCCAGACACGGCGGGGTCATGGTAAACCCCGGCTGGGATGAGCTGCGGCAGCGACAGTCCATTGTTGGTCTTTTGCGCACATGTGCAGTTGTCATGATGAACAAAGAAGAGGGGAATCTGTTCGTTGGGAGCAGGGGGTTAGGAGTTGGGAGTCTGATAAGGAAGTTGTCCAAGATACTGCCAACATCCATTCTCGTGCTGACTGACGGTGAGCATGGATCATCTGTCCGTGCCGGCCAGGATATCTATTTCGCTGGGGCGCATACAAACATCCGGGCGGTCGAACGCACCGGAGCAGGGGATGCGTTCGGCAGCGGATTTCTCTCGGGCCTACTTCGGTCCAAAGGGGATATATCCGTCGCGCTGCAGTGGGGAACGGCCAACTCCGAAGCGGTCATCCAGAAAATCGGCGCAAAGAACGGGCTGCTCAATGGGCCGCCAAAGAGAGCCGTCCTTGTGAGGGTGAAGCGCTTCCCGAGCTGACCCCGTGCCGAAATCCCGCTTTTTTCTGCACACGTGGGTTTTTCCACCTTCCATCAACACGTTATGCTCTTCGGGTCATTCCGCTCGAGGTGATAGCATGTCGGTGCTATCGAGGATGGCCGGCCATGTCAGTCGGGATGGGTATCATCAACCAAACAGGAGGGAACAACGTGATGCTCAAACAAAGGACTCGTCCGAAGGTACGACGACGGTTCGCCTTGCACAAGAGCGAGCAGTATGTTTGCGAGCGATGCTGGTTTGAAGCGGGCGCGCCGCAGGCGTGTCACTGTGGCAACGGCGTTCTGAAGCGCGAACGGCGTACCGCCGTGCTTCGGTTTGCGCATGGGTAGGTTTTGACCTGCGCGCAAGTCCCGTTTTGGAGAAGGGTCCGGGTTGCTGGAACGTGGAGACGTGCTCCGCGTCTCTTTCGTGTTGAAGTTCATCGAAAAAAATGGTATACTCTTTGCAGGAAACGAAGCATACGTCATGTTCTACCGCTGTGTTGATCAAGCGCAGGTCAGAGATCGACGCGTCATTGTGCGCGCCGGTTTTGACGTTCCGGTTCAGGGGACCGGTACCGTTGCCGACACCTTCCGTCTGGAGCGCGGCCTTCCGACGCTCAAATGGCTGGTGAGGCGCCGCGCGAAAGTCATCATACTTTCCCACCGCGGTCAGCCGCGCGGTAAGGCCGTTCAAAAGCTTTCGCTGCAACCGGTAGCGAAGGAGCTTGCGCGCATGCTCAAACATCCCGTCGGTTTTGTTCGCCTGGACCCTCCCAAACTGCGTTCCGCGGTCGCGGCCATGCAGAGTGGCGATGTCCTGCTTGTGGAGAATATCCGATTCGATGACCGGGAACGCACGGGCAGCCAGGCGTTCGCCCGCACACTCGCGCAGCTGGGCGATCTCTACGTCAACGATGACTTCTCAACATCGCACCGCTCACATGCGTCCACCGCGCTTGTGCCGACGCTGCTGCCTGCCTTTGCAGGGCTGAATCTTGCGCTTGAACTGCGCATGCTGGACGTTTTGCGGACCCGCCCGAAACACCCTTTCATCGCTGTCATCGGCGGTGGGAAGGTGTACGACAAACTCGGGACCGTCCGTCGGCTGCTTCCTCTTGTCGACCATGTGCTTGTGGGGGGAGCGGCGGCAAGCACGGTCTTGAAGGCGCGCGGTTTCGCCGTCGGCACATCACTCGTTGATACCGAGTTACCCCGCTCGGAACTCCAGATGCTCGCCCGTTCAAAAAAACTGCTGCTGCCTTCTGATGTTGCGGTCGCACGATCATCCCAGAGCGCTCGCCGCATCGATGTGCCGGTCGCTGCCATTCCGGCGCGCCTTTCCGCGTTTGATATCGGGCCGGCAACCATACGTTCATACACGGCCATCCTTCGAACGGCACGGACGGTCTTTTGGTCCGGACCCGTCGGGTACGCAGAAAACCCATTGTTCAGCAAAGGCACACGGACGCTTGCGCGGGCGCTCTCGCGTCGCAAGACATTCGCGGTCATTGGCGGCGGAGATTCATTGCGGGCGATCCGTTCGGCAAAACTCGCCAGGCATTTTACCTTTCTCTCGACCGGCGGCAGCGCCATGCTCGAGTATCTTGCTGGTAAGGATCTCCCGGGACTTACCGCGCTTGCGCCATGACGCACGCACGCATTCAACGAATCAGAGCGAGGGAGATTCTCGACTCGCGCGGCACCCCGACGGTTGAAGCGTCGGTCCTCCTCTCTGACGGGGAGATCGGCGTCGCGTCGGTACCATCCGGCGCTTCGACCGGAACGTTTGAAGCCATAGAGCTTCGCGACCACGACGATGCTCGGTATGGGGGCCGAGGCGTAACACGTGCATGTCGGAACGTGACGGAACGTCTTCAGCCTGTTTTGCGCGGCATGCGCGTCGCCGAGCAGCGCGAACTCGACGGCCGGATGATCGATCTTGATGGGACCACTAACAAGGCGGTGCTGGGAGCAAATGCCGTGCTCGCGGTTTCCCTGGCGTGCGCGCGAGCGGTGGCCGCAAGTGCGGATCTTCCATTGTACCGGTCGATTCGGGAGACATTCGACTTGCCCATTGACGAGTTTCGTTTCCCTGAACCGATGTTGAATCTTCTCAACGGCGGGCTGCATGCCGATGATGGCCTTGATATCCAGGAATACATGATCGTCCCGCACGGGGAGCGTTTTGCCGATCGCATGAGCAATGCGTGGAAGGTGACCGAAGCGCTTCGGGTGATTTTGAAAACGAGGCATCTCGGCACTCTGATCGGCGATGAGGGCGGCTTTGCGCCCCGCTGTACGTCGAACCGCCAGCCGCTGGAGCTCCTTCGCGATGCAACCGAGAAAGCAGATCTGAAGCCGGGAACGATCTCGTTCGCGCTCGACCCCGCGGCGTCGGAGCTCTTCAGGCCAGCGGACGGCCACTACCATCTTCCCTTGGACGGCAAGACAGCAACGTCGCATGAAATGATCCGCTGGTACGGGGAGTTGATGAAGGAGTTCCCGATTCTTTCGATCGAGGATGGACTCGCTGAAGGCGACTGGCACGGCTGGGAGCAGATGACAAAGGAGCTCGGGGACAACGTCCAGCTGGTCGGTGACGACCTGTTTGCGACGAATGAGCAGCGACTGCGCGAAGGCATTGCCAGGCGTGTCGCCAACGCCATTCTCATCAAACCGAATCAGATTGGGACGCTGACCGAGACCATGGCGGTCATCCGCTGTGCGCAAGCGCACGCGTACCGCGTGGTCGTTTCCCACCGGTCAGGCGAGACGACCGATGCGTTCATCGCCGACCTTGCAGTCGCAGTCAACGCACCCTTGATCAAAGCCGGTGCGCTTGCGCGGGGCGAGCGCCTGGCAAAGTATAACCGGCTTCTGTCCATCGAGGAGGAGCTTGGATGAAGGCACCTCACCCTCTCGTCTTGCTCATTCTTGACGGATGGGGCGTTGCCCCTCCCGGTTCTGGCAATGCCATCACGCGCGCCCGGCCGGCGACGTACCGTCGGCTCATGCGTCGCTTCTCGCACACTGCCCTTGACGCGAGTGGATCTGCGGTGGGATTGCCGCCGCGCCAGAATGGCAACTCGGAGGCGGGTCACATGAACATCGGCGCCGGACGCATTGTTGAACAGGACGCCGTTCGCATCAACCTGCTTATTCATGATGGACGATTTTTCAAAAACCCAGCATTGCTCGAGGCGATCACACACGTCAAGCGCCGGAAGAGCACGCTGCACCTTATGGGCCTTTTGACCGGGCCGCAAAGCGGCCACGCATTTCCCCTCCATCTTCAGGCACTCATTCATCTCGCGCGTACACATGGCGAACTGCCGACTGCGCTGCACCTGTTCACCGACGACCGCGACACATCGAAATTTGCTGCGAGCGTCCTGCTTGCAAAGACCGAGGCATTGCTCGGTCCGCGACAGCATATTGCCACTATCGGCGGACGTTTCTGGTCCATGGATCGTGCGAAGCGCTGGTCGCGGACTGAGCGGGCGTTCAATGCGCTCGTCGACGGAGCGGGGAAAACCTCCCCAACAGCACAACAGGCGGTGTTCTTGGCGTACAACCGCGGAGAGAGCGATGAATTCATCAGCCCGACAGCCATCGGCCGCACCGCGGCTCTTCGCAAGGCGGGGCGTATTGCATCGGGAGATGCCGTCGTCTTTTTCAACTTGAGATCGGATCGTGCACGCCAGATGGCTAAGCCATTTGTGCAGGAGCGATTCGAACGCATGAACCGGGGCAGCTTCCGGCGCCGGAAGCGGCTGAACAATCTCGTCTTTGTGGCCCTGACGGAGTTCGGCCCGGATCTGCCGAATATCCTCACCGCATTCCCGAGTATCACGCTGCCTGAAACGCTCCCCATGGCCCTTGCCGACCGACGGCAACTCTACCTGGCGGAAAGTGAGAAATATGCCCACATCACATATTTTTTCAACGGCGGGTATGCCCAACCGATTGCCGGCGAGGACCGACTCATGGTGCCGTCCTCGAATGTCACGTCGTTCGACCAACGGCCAGCGATGGAAACGCCGAAGCTCGCCGCCATCATTGCGAAGGATGTCGTCCGGCAAGGGCACGACGTGATTGTCGCGAACTTTGCGAACGCCGATATGGTTGGTCACACCGGGAACCTGCATGCCGGAGAGCGCGCTGTGGCCGCCATCGATGCAGCGCTCCGCACGGTCGCCGCGGCCGTCCTGAAACGGCGCGGTCTCTTGCTCATCACCGCGGATCATGGGAATATCGAAGAGATGAAAGACAAAAAAACCAGAGATCGTAACACCGAACATTCGGGCAATCCCGTTCCATTCATCCTTGTCGGTTCGCACCGCCACTGCAAACCAAAGGGACGGCTTGCCGATATCGCGCCGACGCTTCTCGAGCTTCTTGATCTGCCGCAACCGCGGTCGATGACAGGTCATTCACTCCTTCGTTCATGACGACGCGGCCGATTGTCCTGCTTGTTCTCGACGGCTGGGGCATTGCCCCGGCAACGCGTGGCAATGCCGTCGCGCTCGCGGCAACGCCGACGATCGACCGGCTGGTCGCCGCCTACCCGACGATGGCGGTGCAGGCGGCCGGTGAAGCGGTTGGTCTTCCCTGGGGAGAGATGGGGAATTCTGAGGTGGGCCACCTGAACATCGGCGCGGGGAAAATCATGTATCAGGACCTGCCGAGGATCAATAAGGCGATCAGCGACGGAACGTTTTTTTCTACCCCGGCATTTCTTCAGGCGGTCGAACACGTTCGTTCGCACAAAAGCCGGCTCCATCTTGCTGGGCTCCTTTCGAGCGGCGGTATCCACAGCTTCCACGAACACCTCTATGCGCTCCTCGAGTTCGCCGGGCAGCATCAGCTTGCGGACGTTGCCATCCATGTCTTTCTCGACGGGCGCGACACGCCGTACAACAGCGGGAAGACCTTCCTCGCGAAGCTTGAGAAGGAGCTGAAGAAAACCGGAGTTGGCACCATCGCATCGCTTGCGGGCAGGTACTATGCAATGGATCGCGACCGGCACTGGGATCGGACACGCATGGCATACGACGCGATGCTTGGTATGCCCGGAACGCCGACATCGACTGATCCTCTCGCTGCTGTTGAGGCGTCCTACGCCGCGAAAGTTTATGACGAAGAATTCCTGCCTACAACAATCGTTGCGGACGACCACAATCCTCGTGCGCCCGTCCAAGACGGAGACGCCGTCATCTTCTTCAACTTCCGCAATGACCGGATGCGGCAGATTGTCAAGGCCTTTGCGACTCCGACATTCGACGAATTTCAACGGTCGCGCGTGTGCAACAAGCTCCATCTTGTGACGATGACGGAATACGAAGCGGGGTTGCAGGTCAATGTCGCCTTCCTGCCCGACTATATCAAGACCCCTCTCGCGAAGGTACTTGCCGATGCAGGGTGCCGCCAGCTTCATATTGCCGAAACGGAGAAGTATGCGCACGTCACCTTTTTTCTCAATGGCGGGCGCGAAGAACCGTTCCCCAACGAAAAGCGGGCGCTCATTTCATCGCCCCATGTTCCTTCATACGATAGGAAACCCGAAATGAGTGCACGCGGCATCACCGAAAGGATTGTTGAGGAACTCGGCGCGGGCACCTTTGATTTCATCGTCGCAAATTATGCCAATGCCGACATGGTTGGGCACACAGGGAACATGGCCGCGACGGTCAAGGCCGTAGAATTCCTTGATTCATGCATTGGACAAATCGTCGACGCGGCGCTTGCTCGCAACGGCGTGGTCATCATCACGGCAGACCATGGAAATGCAGAGGATATGGTGGATCCCCAGACTGGCGAGATCAACAAGGAACACACCGCGAATTCCGTTCCCGTTTTCATCGTCGGCAGGCAGTGGGAGGGTCAGGGGCTGAGTGGGCGCCTCGATCTTGCGACGCTGACGCCTATAGGATTCCTTTCAGACATTGCACCAACCATTCTGCGCATCATGGGCATTCCGCAACCGGCAGACATGACCGGCAGGTGTCTGCTGCCGCTGCCCCGCGCCCGGTGACCGAGGCAGGTCGTGAATCCCCCCAACCGATGAACTTCCCCCTTCATCTCAAGCCCTGGCTGACCGTGCAGACCGCCATCAATCGCTGCGGTTATGCGACGTTTCGCGACCCGAACACCGCCGAGACAAGTTTCGTACGCCGACAAGGCAACTACTATTTTCCGCGCTTTCATCTGTACATCCAGCGCCAGAACGGAGATATTGCGACCCTGTCCCTGCATCTCGACATGAAACAACCGACGTACCTTCCTGGAAAATCGCACAGCGGCGAGTACGAGGGTCCTGCGGTGGAAGCGGAGAAGGTACGGATTCTTGCTGCTGTGGCGTCGCTCACGCCTCCGTCGGAACAATCACAGGATCTTTTCTCGTAGATGGAATGTCTCTAAGCGATTGGCTTGAGCTTACCGGACTTTTCGCAGTAGCGCTGCTTGCGCCGAACATTAATTTTTTTCTGCCCGTACGGCCGACCATCCTGACCATTCTTCTTGCCCAGCACATGCCGTGGTTGCTTGTCGGGATCGTTGGCACCGTGGGAGGAGTCATCGGAACACTCCCGCTCTATGGCGTTGCATACAAAGCGACCGACACAAAGATGGTCCAACGATGGTTGCGATACCGTCCGGTCAAGTGGATTCTTGATGCGTTGAAGGGGAAGCTCTTTTTGTTGATTGTTGTGCTGGTCATCACACCGTTGCCAGATCAGCTCATCGGTCTCACTGCGGGAACAGAAAGATATTCTGTACGAAAGTTCCTGTTGGCGAACTGTGTCGGGCGGGCACTCGTGTACCTTCCTCTCGCATATCTTGCCGCACGACACGAAGCGGCAATCAGTGATGCATGGACGTGGTTTGTGCATTTGCTGACGATCTAGAGAGCCGTGGATCCCTCGATTTCGCCCCTTCAACTTCGTTCAGGGGCTTCGCTCGGGGTTGTTTCATCTCTCGTAGATTTCAAGGAGGAAACAAAAACCCCGCTACGGGCTGCGGAAAACCCGACGGGGCGGCGAGAAGGTGCAACGAGCAATGTGCGTTATGAGTGAACGGGCTGATCGGTGCGTCGTCCGTTCTTGTTGTAGGTCGCGGCCGCGAAACTGCCGATCTTGGCAGTGATTCTTTTGCCTCCCTGCGAGGCGATGTACACGATGCCATCACGGTGGACGGCGGTCTGTGCGCGGCGCTGGAGGACGAAGAGGACCTCCTGCGGGACCTGTTGCGGAACCTGCACCGACGTGTTCAGCATACGCCCACAACCTCCTGGAAAGAGGGAACAACGAACGCACGAACGCAACGTCCACTCTACTCCCATACGGTACCGATGTCAACAGCCCTCTTGCCAGCCCCTCTGTCGTCACGCTATGCTTGTCCTGCTATGCCAAAACGCTGGTCGATTGCACCGCCGGTGGCCGAGGACGTCCAACGTCGTTTTCCTGAACTCGACGGTGTGACGTTGCAGCTTCTCACGAATCGTGAGCGGACGACGCAGGAGCTTGTCGACGAGTTTTTGTATCCGGACTACGGCGAAGACCTCCACGACCCTTTTTTGTTCCGGCAGATGCGGACCGCAGTTGATCGCATCGCCCATGCACTGAAAGTCAAGGAGTCCATCCAGTTGTTTGGCGATTATGATGTGGACGGTGTGTCGGCACTCACCGTGCTTTTTGCAACATTTCGCGCACTCGGTCGGTCTGATATCCCTGTCTATATCCCAGACCGATATGGCGAAGGGTACGGGCTCAATCTCGGCGCGGTTGAGGAGTTCGGTCGGGCAGGGATCCGTTTACTCATCACCTGCGATTGCGGAACGAGTAATGCAGAAGAGATCCGCCGTGCTCGCGAGCTCGGTATGGACGTCATTGTCGTGGATCATCACAAGCAGCCGCCGGATGTTCCATCGGCACTTGCCATTCTCAACCCGGCGTTTGCGGAGGAAACGTACCCATTCAAGAAATTATGTTCCGGTGGCGTCGCGTTCAAGCTCGCCTGCGCGCTGCTCAAGGAGGTGCGATACGGTGAGGGGATGTTGGATCGTCCGCTGCCGCAGGGATGGGAAAAGTGGCTGCTGGACGTCGTCGCATTATCCACTGTTGCTGACGTGATGCCGCTCCTTGGCGAGAACAGAACGCTCGTCAAACACGGCTTAACCGTCCTGAAAAAAACACGACGACCGGGCATCCGCGCCCTGGCAGCCATGGCCGGTGCCGACCTGAACAAGATCACGTCTGGCGCCATCGGGTTCGTCTATGGCCCGCGGCTCAACGCCGCAGGAAGGATCAAGCATGCGAATGCCGCGTTTGAGCTTCTGACGACGGAAGATTCGGCGCGCGCGGACGTCCTGGCAGCGGAGCTTCACCACACGAACGCAGACCGCCAGGCCATTACGGGCGACCATGTGGCAGAGGCGCTCCGCGCGGTTCCAAAAAATCCGCTCCCCAACCTTCTGACCGCACACAGCCCGACCTGGATCACCGGCGTTGTCGGTCTTGTTGCCGGCCGGCTGAAAGAAACATTCAACCGGCCTGCGCTCGCGGTCGGGAAGGAAGGGGAAAAGCTCGTTGGGTCGGGGAGAAGTATTCCGGGGTTTGATATTACTGCGGCACTGGCGGAGTGCAAGGAGTTTCTTTCGCATTTTGGCGGCCACCCGATGGCGTGCGGATTCACGTTGCGGTCGGCCGACCACCTCACCCCGTTTTTTCTCGCCATGCAAACAATCGCCGAACGCGAGCTTTCCGGCAAAAATCTCTCACCGGTCCTTGCTCTTGATATGGAGCTCGCGTTGTCCGCAGTCGACTGGAAGCTTGTTGAAACCCTTGCACGGTTCGAGCCATTCGGCGTAGGAAATCCTGAACCAACCTTTCTTTCTGCCGGACTTCTCCCGGTCGCTTTTTCCAAAGTGGGCGAAAACGGTAAACATGTGCGGCTGGAGGTCCATGACGGGAAAGGGACGACGCGCAAGGCGATTGCATTCGGCATGGGCGCGAAAGCAGACAACCTGAAAATCGGCAGTCCAATCGACTGCGCGTATCACGTTTCTGTGAACGAGTGGAACGGCAACCGCGAATTACAGTTGAAGGTGGTTGGGCTGCGGCCGTCAGAAGCATAAAAGACAGCCCCGATTGCTGTCACTGATGAGGGAGCTTTAGAACGCGAAAATTTTTCGTTCGTCGAGCTTGATTCCTTGCCCTTTAAGCTCTCGGACAAGATTGTGAACCGCCCGGTCAGTACCGATGTAGTCCATGAGGACGATTTTCACCTTGACCATATCATCAGAAAGACCGCGCAGCTGACTCTCGATTCCGTCAAGCCGCTTGTTCTGTTCGGCCTGGCTTTGGTTAAAATGTCGGATCCCGTCACGAATCTCTCCCCGGATTGAAGCAACAACCCCGTCAAGCCGTTTGTCGAGGTACCCCTTTGTTACAGGGGACTGGTTGTTCATCTTCTTCTTTTTACGGATAGATCCCATCGGCGGCATTGTACCATTGCACGGGGCAAGGTCAAGGCCACAAATATGCTATACTCACGCCATGGCAGAGAAAAAACTTTTTGAACTTCGGACGGACGGCGGCGCTCGCGGCAATCCCGGTCCTGCAGGAGCAGGCGGATGGTTGAAAGACCCAGCGACAGGTGAGATCGTTGATCAATTCTCTCTCTATCTTGGTGAACGGACAAACAACCAGGCGGAATATGAGGCGCTTGTCGAAGGACTGCGCCGTGCGAAAAAACATGGGGCAACTTCTGTCGCCTGTTTTTTAGATAGCGAACTTCTTGTCGAGCAGATGTCCGGCAGGTACAAAGTGAAGAACAAGGAGCTGGCATCGTTGTTCGTGAAGGCATGGAATTTGAAGACGGAAATCGGCAACGTGACGTTCCAGCACATTCCGCGCGAGCTGAACAAAGAAGCAGACCATTTGGTCAACAAAGCCATTGACCGGGCAATCAGACAATAGCCGAGCACGGAGGGTTTTGGGCTTGACACACCCAGAAAGACATGCACACAACCCTCTCGTGGTGCTTGCTGGACCCGGCCGGACTACGGTCGAGTGGGCAACACCGAGGTGATGAGCAACGGCACGGATTGCTTGCCCGTCGTGGACGGCATTCACGGCATCGGCTCGGAGCTTGGGGAGAAAGGGGTTCATGGTATATGACACATGCTCACAGTACCGCGTGAGGTGTTGCCAAGCTATTGAACCATTACGAGGCGCTTGACAATCCGTATTGTTTTGGGTATGGTTTTGCTGCCCGAGTAGGCCGGATGATTGCCCTCTACCAGGCGCTTGCGCTTCGGTATGGGGAGGAAAGTCCGAACACCCAAAGCTCATCAAACACGCACGTGCCTTGGTGAGCCGACAAGGAAAGTTCTTAACGAGAACCGGGATATAGCCATGTACCAGTCGGCTAACGCCTCCGGTACATGGTAAACCCAGGGAAAGTACCACAGAGACCATACCGCCCCGTCATCCGACGGGGTAAGGGTGAAAAGAGTGAGGTAAGAGCTCACAGGCGTCTCTGGTGACAGAGACGCGGGGCAAACCCTTTCCGGTGCAAGACCGCATAGACCCCCACTCTTGCGCGATGCGCAAAAGTCGGGGGTGGGTAGGTCGCAACGAGGTGGCTGGCGACAGTCATCCCAGAGAGATAATCATCACTCGACTCCCCTTCGATGCGCCTCGAAAACTTCGGCGCTCTCAGGGTGGCTCGTGACAAGTCCGTAACCCTCGAGGACATGTCCAGAGCGAGCCCTGAGCATATCGAAGGGCGAGTCGAAGGACAGAATTCGGCTTACAGGCCTGCTCGGGCACAACACCTAGCCGTCATGAAACGTTCGGAACTCTTCTTTAGCGCACTCTTGCTGCCAGTCGACTATCTCATGGTGGTTGTTGCCGGCTTTGGTGCGTATCTTGTGCGTTTTGGTGACACGGTCACCGGTATCCGCCCGGCGCTGTACCAACTGAGCATCGCATCATTTCTCCCTCCACTCCTGGTAACGGCAGGGGGATTTCTTTGCATCTTTGCGCTTTCCGGTCTCTACACCATCCGAAGCACCCGCAGGTTTCGCAATGAGTTTGCCGCAATCTTTCTTGGATGCTCGACGAGCGTCATGGCGATTATCGTCCTCATCTTCTTCCAGAGGGAATTCTTTTCTTCGCGTTTCATTATTCTGGCCGGTTGGGTGTTCACCATTGTAACGGTGTCAGTCGGGCGTCTTGCCATCCGGTCGCTGCAGCACGCGCTGTTCCGCCGAAAAATCGGGGTTCACCAAGTCATCCTCATCGGCGGCGATGAAACGACATTTCGGCTTGCGGAGTACATGCGGGAGCGCGCATCACTGGGCTATCATGTCGTCGCGCGGTATGCCGAGGCTGATGACGGGATGTTACAGCAGCTGAAGGATCGTGTGTCTCGAGAACACATTGATATCATTTTTCAGACCGACACGACACTACCGCGGTTGCAGACGCACAATCTCATTGCGTTTGCCAACGACTACCACATCGCGTTTAAATTCGCCGCGGATCTTTTTTCTGTCAAGGCGTCGAATATCGCCGTTGAGACGGTGGCAGGCATCCCGGTGGTGGAACTCAAACGCACGCCGTTGGACGGATGGGGACGGATCCTCAAACGCGTCTTTGACATCGCAGTCTCCGCTCTTGTCTTGGTCATACTGTCTCCTGTTTTTCTCATTGTTGCGCTTGCGGTGAAAGCAGACAGCCCAGGCCCGGTGTTTGTGAAACTCAAGCGCATCGGTGAGCGGGATCGCCCGTTCCATCTTTTTAAATTCCGGTCGATGGTGGCCGGTGCGCAGGCGATGAAACCATTGCTGCTGCGCTATAACGAGCGGCCCGGGCCGCTCTTCAAGATGAAACATGACCCCCGCGTCACGCGTGTCGGGAAGTTTTTACGCCGAGCGAGCATCGATGAGCTCCCACAACTGGTCAATGTGATGCTTGGCAGCATGAGTTTGGTTGGTCCCCGCCCGCATGAGCCGGAGGAAGTTGCACAATACGAACGCCGCCATCGTACCCTCCTTGCCATCAAGCCGGGTGTCACCGGTCTTGCTCAGGTTCAGGGGCGCTCAGATCTGCCGTTCAACGACGAGGCGCGCATCGATATCTATTATATTGAGAATTGGTCGCTGGTCATGGATCTCGCGATTCTTGCGAAGACCCCGGCTGTTGTCCTGCGAATGAAATCCGCCGTATGAAGGGATTAAAACTCGCGCTTGTTCATGAGCATCTGGCGCAGGACGGCGGCGCTGAAGAGGTGGCACGTGTGCTCATGGGCATGTACCCGGACGCACCGCTCTATACGTTGATCTACGATCCCAGGCACGCCAACTCTTTTTTTGCCGGCAAAGATATCCGGACTTCCTTCCTGCAGCGTGCGCCGTTCGGCGTGCGGAGATACAAGTGGTATCTCACCTTCATGCCGACGGCCGTCGAGCACTATAACCTGCTTTCCTATGATGTCGTTCTCTCGAGTGCGTCGGCGTTTGCAAAAGGCGTCATCACGAGACCGGATGCCGTCCATATCTGCTACTGTCACTCGCCAACGCGGTATCTTTGGAGTGATACCTATGACTACGTTGCCGCGTTGCCGTATCCGAAGATTGTGAAGGCCTTTATCACGAAACATCTGACCTCTCTGCGTCAATGGGATCGTCTTGCCGCGGACCGCGTGGACTACTTCATTGCCAATTCGGCGACTGTCCGCGATCGCATCGCCAAATATTACCGTCGTTCCAGCACGGTCATCCACCCCCCGGTTGATACCGAACGTCTTGCCATCGCATCAACCGTCGGTGATTTCTATCTGGCCGGCGGAAGGCTCGTGGCGTACAAACGCATCGATCTGGCCGTCCGCGCATTCAATCGGCTCGGCATTCCGCTGAAGATCTTCGGAACCGGCCCAGAAGAAAAGAGGTTGCGGGCCATGGCAAAACCCAATATCCAATTTCTCGGCAAGCTTCCCCCCGTCGAGTTGTATCGTCTCTACAGCCAGGCGCTTGCGTTCATTAACCCGCAAGAAGAGGATTTCGGCATCACCGTCGTCGAGTCCATGGCTGCCGGAAGGCCGGTCATTGCCTATGCAAAAGGGGGCGCATGCGAAACGGTGGTGCCAGGAAAGACAGGCGTTTTGGTTGACGAACAGGCATGGGAGCCATTTGCCGACGCGGTCATCCGGTTCAAGCCGTCCGATTATTCTCCTCACGAAGTGAAGGCATGGGCCGAAAACTTCAGTACACAGCGGTTCATCGAACGTCTTGGCGCATTTGTCGCCGAGCACTCGACAAAGTTCGCAGCTCCTGTACCATAACGCTATGGAATTCCGTTCCACTTTGTATGATCTCCGTCGTTTTCGGGCATTCTTTGCGGCGTTTGTCGTGGTGGTCACCGTCGCCGCCGCCGCCCTGAGCATGACGCGCCAGCCGACGTTTGTCGCCTCGTTGTCGATTGCCGTCAACCGTATTCACCGGCAGGAAACGGCAGCGTACCAGTACGACGGGTACTATGCCATCCAGGCCAGCGATCTCTTCACGCAGACCATTTTGAGCTGGTTTCTGACGCCCTCTGTGTTGCTTGAGGTCTACGAACGGGCAGGGGTCGAGCCGCACATTTCGTCACTTTCTGAGCTCGTCGGGCGGTTTCGCGCCCGCAAATTTTCTCCACAGAATCTCGTCGTGCAATTCGCTGAACCCGACAGGTCGAACGCCGAAAAAATCTCCGCCGCAATCGCCGATGTCATGAAGGAACGGACCTCATTGACGAATCAAGATGACAAGGGAGACCCGATTTTCGAGGCGGTGCCGGCAAAACCGGTCATCGTCGAGTCCAAACCGAACATCGCGCTGAATACCGTCGCGGGGTTTCTTGCGAGCATCATCGTCGGGTTCGTCCTCATTGCCGCTGCGCGCTCATTGCGCACCTGATCCGTCGGCCATGCGTATCGGGGTCGATATCCGGCCGCTTGCCGACCGTCCGCCCTCGGGGGTGGGTGAATACACCCTTGAGTTGCTTTCGGCGTTGCTTGAGCGTGACGATGGGCATACCTATGTGTTGTTTACCTGCTCGTTTCGACAGCCGCCGACGTTACCCGGCCAGTGGGCAAAGGAAAAATTTCGCCTCGTCTCCATTCGGGTGCCGAGCAAAATCATGAATGCGGGCTTCCGCTTTCTTGGCCTTCCGAACATCGAGCACCTGACCGGTCCTTTGGATCTGTTCTTCGCGCCGAACATCAATTTTCTTCCGACCCCCATGCGCGTGCCGTTCGTCCTGACGGTGCATGACTGCTCGTTTGTCCACTTCCGCCATCTGCTTTCATGGAACCGTCGCTTATGGCATGGTCTTGTTCGGCCTGAGCAACTTATGCGTGCCGCGGCGTCAGTCCTCGCGGTATCACATGCCACGGCCGACGACATCCGGGTGACGTATCGTTTACCCGCAGAAAAGATTCACACGATCCATTCGGGTGTTCGCGTTCGAAAAACAACCGACGAGGGACGGGTCGCAGCCGATGCGTTGGAGATCCCGCAGCGGTTTCTGCT
>CAZCGY010000002.1:29680-34461 GCA_964498355.1 uncultured Gammaproteobacteria bacterium
GCAAGAATCTTCTCGCGGTTCTTGCGGCCTACCGTATCCTGCGCGAGCGGAACTGGTATCATGGAGCGCTTGTTCTCGCCGGCATGCCCGGCTGGTCGTCTGGCCCCTTTCATCGTATGCTTGGTGTCCATCCGTTCCGCTCCTCCATCCGTGTGCTTGGCTATGTGCCGCAGGATGTCAAGGACGTCCTTCTCGAACGAGCGGACTGCCTGCTGTTCCCCTCGGTGTTCGAGGGGTTTGGCTTTCCGCCCCTTGAGGCGCTCATGCGTGGCACCCCGGTTGTGGCGGGGCATCATAGTTCGCTGACGGAACTTGTCGGCGATACCGCGCTGCTCTGCGACGTGCAGAACGTGCGTGATATCGCCGTTGCGGTCCGGGCCGTCCTTGATGACCAGGGATTGCGCGAGCGCGTCCGCAGGCGGGCGCATGAACTTTCTCGCCTCTATTCCTGGGAACATGCCGCCGACGCGACTGTTCGCGTGTTCGAAAATACGGCACGGTGATCCCGAGGTGAAGGGGCACACCCCCACTTTTTTCAACGCTTCTTCTATGCGCATTGTCATTGACGCAAGGTTCTATGGCCCCTTCGGCAAAGGCCTTGGTCGGTACGTACAAAAACTCATCACGCATCTCGAGCCCATCGTCACCTCCGATGACGTGGTCGTACTTCTGCGTAAAGAGAACTTTGACGCATATGTCCCGGCGAGCCCGCGTTTTACCAGGATGCTTGCGAATTTTCGTTGGTATTCAGTCGAAGAGCAGCGGAAGCTGCCGCCGTTTTTGCGTTCGCTCAAGCCGGATCTTGTGCACTTTCCGCATTACAACGTGCCGCTCCTGTACCGCGGCCCGTTTGTCGTGACTGTCCATGATCTCATTCTCTCGTCGCACCCGACCGAGCGCGCAACAACGCTCGGGCCGCTCAGGTACGCGGTCAAGCATTTTGTCTACGAACGCGTGATCCGTTCTGCTATCCGTCGCGCCAGAACCGTGCTGACGGTCTCGCACTATTCGAAACGGCAGATTGTCGAGCGCTTCGCTATTGCGCCTGATCGGGTTGTGGTGACGCATGAAGCCGCTGAGCCCCTTGCCATTCGCGACGTTCCGCCGGCAGTCGCCAGCCGGCATCAAGCGCTTGTTCCGTATCTCCTCTATGTGGGGAATGCGTATCCGCACAAAAATCTTGAAGGTCTTCTCCGTGCGATCAAGCTGCTCCTCGAACGGCGAGCTGACGGCGTGTCGCTTGTTCTCGTCGGCAAAATGGACTACTTCTTTGAGCGATTGCGGAGGGAAGCCGAAGCGCTCGGCCTGTCAAAGAACGTGGTTTTCACGGGGTACGTTTCGGACGAGGAACTGGCTTCGCTCTACTGGCATGCTATGCTCTATGTCTTCCCGAGTTTTGAGGAAGGATTCGGTCTTCCTGCGCTCGAGGCAATGATTGCCGGGGTGCCGGTCGCGAGTTCGAACCAATCGTGTTTGCCGGAGATTCTCGGCGATGCTGCAGCGTATTTTGATCCTCATCGGCCAGAGGCGATTGCCGCGACCATTGGGCGTCTGCTTGATCACCCGGAGGAACGTTCGGCGCTGCGCGCGCGTGGAGCAGAACAAGTCCGCAAATACGCCTGGGGATCGCTGGCCAGATCGACGTACGACGTCTATACTAGAGCTATCCATGAAACGCGGCATCCCGATTGACATCATGACGGACGAGACCGTGGATTTTCTCGACGTTCCTCGGGAGAACGTCGTTGACTTACGTTCAAAAACGCAGCGGATCGCGGATGGCGACGCCATGCCTCCTCCTCCGATTTCGGCCAAACCCCGCCAGCTCCACCGCGGGCCTGGTTTCAAGACGTTCATCTTTTTTGCGCTTGTCCTTCTTGTGCTGCTCCCCGTGGTTGCAGGGATACTCTGGCAACGCGCCCAGGCAGTGAAGGGGAAAGTGCTTGGCGTTTCTGCGGATGCGTACGGATCGCTCATTGCCGCTGCCGACGCATTGCAACAGCTCAATACCGTTGTCGCAGAGAAGGAATTTTCGGATGCGCAGAGCGCGTTTCAGTCCGCGCGCAATGAGGTGGACCGATACGGGCTCGTTGCGCGCAGCATGGCGGCAGTGCTGCCGCTTGCATCGAAGATTCGCAGCGGGCAGGCGCTGCTGAAAGCGGGGGAGGATGTGGCTCGTGCGGGCGCAGAACTGTCGAGTATCGTCGATGAGCTGACAGCGGCAGACGGGGAGGAGCAGTTGGATTTTACCAAGCTTCTTTCAGTCAGCCAGGATCGCCTGACCCCCGCGCTCGATGCCCTTGACCGTGCTCTTCGGTCACTCAAGGCCGTGAAAGCCGCTGATATTCCGTCGGCAGAACAGCAGAAATTTCAGCAGCTGCTTGAGACGTTGCCAGAACTCTCCGCAGCACTTGAGAAGTTCCGGGGCACCGCCGCCTTTGTTTCTGAGTTGCTCGGCGGACGCCGGGCTCAGCGCTATCTCGTGCTGTTTGAGAATAATCTCGAACTGCGACCGACCGGTGGTTTCATCGGCAGCATGGCGCTCATCGACATCGCAGGGGGCAAGGTGACGAATCTTGAGGCACCGAGCGGAGGATCCTACGCGCTGCAGGGGCAACTCACCGACAAAGTGATTGCGCCGGAACCGCTGCATCTGGTCAATCCGCACTGGCAGCTGCAGGACGCGAACTGGTGGCCCGATTTTCCGACCTCTGCGGAAAAAATACAATCGTTCTATGAGAAGAGCGGCGGCGTGACCGTTGACGGTATCATCGCAGTGACAACCGACGTCCTCGTCGATCTCTTGGCGGCGACCGGCCCCGTCGACCTGATGGAGGACTACGGCGTCACCGTCACGGCGGACAATGTTGTTGATGTGATCCTTGATGCGATTGAGAAAGAAAAGGAATCGACCGCGCCGAAACGGATCATTGGCGACCTGCTCCCGGCCGTTCTCGCGAAAGTGTTCCAGGAAAAAGGGACGGACAAACTTGCCGTCGCGGCCGCATTCGAACGCGCGCTTGTCGCGCGGCAGCTTCTGCTCTTTTTTCAGGATCCGGGCCGTGAGGCCCAGGCACGCGAGCTTGGCTGGGCTGGAGAGCTGAAGACCTCGCCGAAAGACTTTCTCGCCGTTGTTGACACGAACATCGGGGGAGGGAAGACCGACGGCGTGATTGACGAAACCATCGAGCACCGTGCAACGATCGCCGACAACGGGAGCATTGAGGTGACGCTGACGCTGACGCGCGTGCATCGGGGGTCTGCACGCGACGAGCGCACAGGCGTCAGGAACATCGACTACGTCCGTTTCTACGTTCCGAAGGGCAGCACGTTCCTCGCTGCAGAAGGATTCGAGCGCATCGACCCGAAGCGGTTCCAGCTTCCTGACACGGAGTACCAACCCGATGCAATGCTCACGGAGGTGTCTGGCCGGCCAATCGTCGACCAGTTGACGAGCACGACGATTGCTGATGAACTCGGACACACGGTATTTGCCAACTGGATGGGCGTCGGCCCGGGTGAAACGGCGAAGGCAAGCATGACCTATCGCCTGCCTTTTGCCCTTTCGCTCACCTCGTCGCTTCTCAAAACAGGGACGGACGAGTACAGCGTTCTCTTCCAGAAGCAGGCAGGGTCGCGCCCCGCCTACCTGCTCAGTGAGGTGCGGTACCCGAAGGGTTTTTCTGTCACCCCGGCCGTTCCGACTGGCGCAGAAACCACAAAAGGCAACCAGGTTTTTCAGCTCACGACCCAGCTTGCCACTGACCAGTTCTACGGGCTCGTTCTCACTGGTGGCAGGTAAGAGGTGTTTTGGGACGGGTCACAATGCGGCCTTTTTCAGGGCGGACCTGTTTTTTCTTGCGAAGATTAGCCAAGGATGAAAAAATGCCCGATTTTTGGGTCTTGACACCCAAACCATGCGGGTGTACCATGGCCAGTCAACCTCGAGGTATGCCCTCAGTTCGAACGAAGCAAAGCGAACAAAGGGCTTGCCCTGAGCGCGCCGTAGCGTGAGCGAAGGGCGCGAAAGGAGGAACTTTTACAACCGAATAGCCCCAATGAGGAGAGAGACGGTTCTGTCCTGAACAAGGACGGAGTCGTGGGGTCAGACGGTGCAGAAAACAGCGAACTGAACATCCAACCAAACGGGTGGGTGGCAGCGTGCTACGTGGGAATCTCATCTCCTCCTTATGGGATCTCCAGTAGCACCATGCTACCCATCCGTTTTTTGCAACTGTACAGTTGCAAAAAACGTCCCAAGTCCTCCTGAGCTCTGCGAAAGTTCAGCGGACGAGGGATCTCAAAGCGGCGTCAGCCCGCCGTAGCCCGAAGGGCGTAGGAGGGGAGGTCCACTCACACGTCGGGACAAGCCGGTCGGTCACGATTTTCATATCTATGAACACGGGCCGTTATACCACTTGTCCCGAGCTGTGCGTGAATCACTAAGAATGTCCTTTGAGAAAGGGAAGAAGATGTTGAAGCGTTACATCGCCTTCGTCTACGACCCGTACGAGGGCGGCGGCGGTTGGGAAAACGTTGTCAAAGATCCGGTGACCAACGACTCACTGTCATTCGACACCGTCGAAGAAGCAGTGGAAGCAGCACTTTCTCAGATGATGGTGCTGGATGGTACTACCGTCGCTGTTAACGCACAAATCGTCGACATTACGATCGGCAAGGTCATCGATGTACTCACCCTCAATGATCAGCGGTACACAAAGGCGAAAGAGCACAACGAGTGACGATCACCTCAACCCATCATCCCTTGCCTGAATGAGTCA
>CAZCGY010000003.1:0-1428 GCA_964498355.1 uncultured Gammaproteobacteria bacterium
ACCGAGTCAGGCGCTTTTTTTTTTTTTTTAGCGAGCGAGAACAGCCGGTGTCGTCGTTGTCGCTGCAACAGGCAATGACAGCGCATCAGGTCTCCAGCCAATTGCGTATCCTGCCGCATACGACGGCGTGGTCGCGGTAACCGCGCTTGCGCGCGCTGATACCAGGGCCTCCTACGCAAATACCGGGACCGGCGTAACACTTGCGGCACCGGGCGGGGACGGAAGCGATTTTATCCTTCAGCAGACGTTCAGCAACCTGGACGTCAACAATTTGCCGAAGGACTACACGACATTCGGCGTTGTCGGATATCAAGGTACCTCGCAGGCCGCACCGCATGTCAGTGGAGCCGCAGCGCTCCTTCTCGCCCAAGGAGCTTCTTCGGACGCGGTGAAGAATCTTCTCCAGTCAACCGCGACCGATCTCGGCGACAGCGGCTACGATACGACTTTTGGGTATGGAAAATTGAACATCCATGCGGCCATCATGGCGTTTCTCAACGACACGACAGCGCCGTCTTCTTCCGCGGCAACGTCTCCTGCACAGCCCGACGGCCTCACCGGGTGGTATCGATCAAAGCCAAGCGTGTCGCTGAGCGCGACCGACACGGAGGGATCTGGCGTCGCCTCGATCTCCTATTTTTGGGATACGACCGCTGCCGCCGCGTATACCGAGCCGCTGACACCGCCCGAAGGGAGCCATACGCTTTCGTACTTTGCGACGGACAATGCGGGGAATAAAGAAGCAACGCGGCAACTCAACTTTCTCGTGGACTCAGTTGTGCCCGCGCTTGCACTGAACATTCCTGGAACGACAACGACGAGAACCAAAGTTCGCATCACTGGTAAGGCTACTGACGCAGCGTCAGGTGTTGCGTCGCTGGCCCTTGATGGAAGTCCTGTTGCGCTGGGGACAGACGGTTCATTTTCCTTTTCGCGGAGCTTTCCCGTTGGCGTCTCCACGCTTTCTTTTGTCGCGACTGACGTCGCGGGGAACCAGGTCACGGTCGAACGGACCGTCTCGGCAAGCAAAAAAGAGGGGATTGTCCTTGGCACGGGCCCTGGCGGGGTCCCGAGGGTCCTGCGCGTCAGCGATAGCGGGAAGATTCTCGCAAGCTTTCTTGCCTACCCGTCGACATTCCAAGGCGGCGTGAATGTCGCGAGCGGAGATTTGAACGGAGACGGAATCGAAGAGATTCTTGCAGCGGCGCGGTCGCAGGGCAGGGCGGGCGTGAAGATTTTTTCACGCACGGGAAAACTTGCAGGTTTTTTCAATGCGTACGCAAAAAGCTTTCGTGGCGGGATCAATCTGACAACTGCCGATATCAACGGAGACGGGCAGATGGAAATCGTTACCGTGCCAACGACTGGAGCTGCCCCTCAAGTTCGTGTTTTTGACCGCAATGGCAAGGCCTTGTTTCAGTTCTTCGC
>CAZCGY010000003.1:1528-34169 GCA_964498355.1 uncultured Gammaproteobacteria bacterium
CTTCGCAAAAACGTTCAAAGGCGGCGTGAGCGTGGCAGCCGGCGACGTCGATGGCGACGGTACGGACGAGATCATTGTTGCTCCGAGTTCGATCGCAGGGCCGCAGGTTAAGATTTTCCGTAAAAATGGTACACTCATTTCACAGTTCTTCGCCTTCGCAAAAACGTTCAAAGGCGGCGTGAGCGTGGCAGCCGGCGACGTCGATGGCAACGGCGTAACGGACATTATTACCGGGTCTGGAGCCGGCGAAAAATCACAAGTCCGAGTTTTTTCAAAAAAAGGGAAACTCCTGCGTCAATTTCCGGTTTTTGCCTCAACCTACCTCGGCGGGGTGCAGGTTGTTGCCGGGTTCTCACTGTAAACCTTCCCATGCGACAGTCATTCCTCTTCCCAAAAACAAGAAAGGAAGCTCCCCGTGGTGAGACAAGCGCCAACGCGCAGCTGCTTGAGCGTGGCGGCTTTATTGCAAAACTCATGGCCGGGGTGTACGCATATCTTCCACTCGGTTTGCGAGTTCTCAAGAAGATCGAGAACATCATCCGTCGTGAGATGGATGCCTTGGGAGCACAAGAGCTCTTTTTGCCCGCGCTGCAGTCCAAGGAGCTCTGGGACGCCACAGGCCGCTGGGAAGGGCTCAGCAAGGTCATGTATCAGTTCGAGGATCACGCAGGGCGCTGGGCCGGGCTTGCCGTCACGCATGAAGAGGTCGCTGCTGAACTTGCCCACCGCAACGTGAAATCGTACAAAGATCTTCCGTTCGCTCTGTATCAAATACAAACGAAATTCCGGCACGAATTGCGGGCGAAATCAGGGCTCATCCGAGGACGTGAATTTTCGATGAAGGACCTGTACAGCTTTCATGCAACTGAAGAGGAACTCACGAAGTTTTACGACGCCGTCAAAGAGAGTTATCTGAGGATTTTCTCGGCATGTGGATTAACGGCAAGGATCGTTGAGGCCTCAGGCGGGGATTTTTCAAAAGAGTATTCCCATGAGTTTCAAGTGTTCACGGATGCGGGCGAAGATACGGTCATCTACTGCTCGTCTTGCTCATTCGCTCAAAACGCAGAAATCGCCTCGGGCCAAAAAGGTGCGCCGTGCCCTCAATGTCATTCGAACGCGTTATCCTCGTCGCGGGCAATCGAGGTGGGCAATATCTTTAAGCTAGGTACGCGTTTCAGCGATCCGATTGGTGCACATTTCGTCGATGGCCAAGGAGCTTCAAGTCCAATAATCATGGCCTCGTACGGTATCGGACCGAGCAGAGTGCTCGGGACTATCGTGGAGGTCCACCATGATGAAAAAGGAATTCTGTGGCCTGCGACCGTTTCACCGTTTCAGCTGCACCTCCTTGCCCTTGGGAAAGACCACATGGCGCATGCAACGGCACTGTACGATACGCTCACCCGCGCACATGTCGATGTGCTCTTCGACGATCGCGAGAGTTCTGCCGGCGAAAAGTTTGCTGATGCTGATCTTCTTGGTATCCACCTTCGGGCCGTAGTGTCGGCGCGGACAGAGAGCAAGATTGAGGTTCAGGTCCGCGGATCAACAAAACGTGAACTCCTCACCTACGAAGAGCTTCTAGGACGTCTGCTCGCCCCGCAGATGTCTTGAGGGGAGCTGGACTTGCCAAAAAACCCAGATTCGGGTAGGGTAGAACAACGATTTTTAGGCCATGAACCATGTTCAATAGCGTCCTCGGCCGCTTTTCGCGCGATATGGGGGTCGATCTTGGGACCGCCAATACTTTAGTTTACGTACGCGACAAAGGCATTGTCGTCAATGAGCCGTCGATTGTCGCAATCAATACGCGCAACGACCAGCTTCTGGCCGTCGGTGAGGAAGCCCGTCGGATGGTCGGGAAAACTCCGGCACACATCATCGCGAGCCGGCCGCTTATCGAAGGCATTATCTCAGATTTTGAGGTTGCTGAACGCATGCTGCGCTATTTCATTGAGCGAGTCCACCGCGAGACCTTCACGATCTTGCCACGACCACGCATCGTTATCGGCATCCCGCTCGGCGTCACTGAGGTTGAAATCAAGGCGGTCGAAGACGCCGCCTTGGGTGCTGGCGCGCGTGAGGTTTTTCTGCTCGACCAGCCAATGGCTGCGGCAATCGGATCGCGTCTGCCAATCCAGGATCCGTCAGGGAACATGGTGGTTGATATTGGCGGCGGCACGACGCAAATCGCAGTCATATCATTGGGTGGCATTGTCACCTGGAAGACGCTGAAGGTCGCCGGCGACGTCATGAATCAGCATCTGATTCAATATGCACGCGATCAGTTTAACCTTCTCCTTGGTGACCGAACCGCGGAAGAGATAAAAATCCAGATTGGGAGCGCCTTTCCCATGAAAGAACCGCGAGAAGCAAAGATGCGCGGCCGTGATTTGCTGAGTGGGTTACCCAAAGAGGTCTCCATCACGAGTGACCAGGTTCGGGAAGCGCTCACACGACCGATACGGCAAATTATTGAGGCAGTGAAGTCGACCATTGAGATTACTCCTCCCGAATTGGTTGCCGATATTTTCGAGCGCGGCATTATCCTGACCGGCGGCGGCTCGCTCTTGCATGGCTTGCCGGAACTCCTGAGACATGAAACGCAAATTCCAGTCCAGGTGGCAGACGACCCGCTCACGTGTGTTGTTCGAGGTACCGGGATTGTCCTTGAGGATCTTGAACAGCTCCGCGGGGTGCTGACCCTCTCGACACAAACATCCCGGCAGCAATCGTGAAGAGATTGATCCTTACGTTATTGTGATGCGTACGAAAAGTTTTAGGCTGACTCTCTTTGTTACCGCCGCGCTTCTTCTTGTCGTCTTGTTTTTCTCCGGCGCATTCGGCGCTATCGGCGGCTGGGCCGCGGCGATTCTTGGCCCCATTGGCCGCGCTCTCACGTCGCTCACTCCCGGGGGCAGCCCTGGATCGACGAAAGATGTTCAGGTGCTCGAAGATACAATCGCACGATTGTTGGTCGAGAACGTTCGACTCAAAGACGAGCGCGAAAGCACAAAGGCGGACGCAGACCTTTCTTCATGGCTTGCGCAACGTGCATTACGCGGCGAGGTCGCGCATGTGATTGGTCAGACGCCAGAAAGCGGGGATAGCATGTTGATCATCGACCGGGGTTCAGAGAGGAAGATACAAAAAGGTGCACCCGTTCTCCTTGGGAATGGGGTGCTCCTCGGGGTCGTCGAGGATGCCCGCTCCTATCGAAGCACTGTTCTCCCGGTCACGAGCCCAAGATCATTAATCGCTGCGACGGTTGATAATGGTAGAAAAACCCCTGGCCTTGTACGGGGCGAACACGGTCTCACGATGAGCATGGAGTCTATTCCGCAAAACGAGCCTCTCGAAACCGGCCAGGCCGTTGTGACATCAAACCTCAACGAGCGCATCCCCGAAAGTCTCCTTCTTGGAACAATCCAGAACGTAACACTCAGTGTCGGTGATGTCTTTCAGAAGGCCTCCGTCCTCCCAATTCTTGACCTTCGACGAGCCCGCTCCGTCGTTATTATCATCAGTGAGCGATGATCCGCTACCCCCTTGCCATTTGTAGCGCAGCGTTGGCTGCCATGGTCTACATCAGCTTGTTTCTCGCTCTCCCTATCTTCCGCTTTGTTCATCTACCAGCACTCTGTCTTGTTCTCTGCACTCTCTCTTGCGGGAAGACGTTGCAGTGGTGCTTTGCCGCGGGGCTTGCCTTGACGTTAGGGTTGTATTCTGCAACAAACTTTTTGATTTTCCCAACCGCTCTCGCCATCACCTTGCTTCTGGTGCGCACGCTCTACGAACATTTTTTTACCAATCGATCCATCTACGGCGTTACTGCCATGACAGCGGTTGCAACGGCGTCCCTTACTCTCACGACCTTCGCAGCAGACGTTGTCCTGTCAGAGGGGGGGCTCCCTTACGCAGATGTCGTTATCGATGTACTCTGGACATGGGGGGTCACTGTGCTCACAAGCGTCGCCCTCTTTTATTCCTCACTACTGCTCTTGCGCAGTATCAAAAAAACGATTCGAATTCGCGGCGGGCAGCGGGGAATCATCATATGAAAAGCAGCCGAAAAATATTTTTTGCAATCAGCAACGTCATACCGCCGTCGGGGCGACCCCTCAGGACCTATAACGAGAAGTCGTGGGGGTTTGAGGCAGATCCTGCGGTTGCTTCTGACGCCTCACTGCTTCGCTGGAACCCCGGCAGGCGAAGGTTGTTTCTTGCGTTTCTTCTCTTTTTCATCGGCGTCTCCACGCTTTTTGGTCGGCTTGCGTATCTTCAAATTGCTCATGGTGCGTCGTTGCGTCTCGCCGCTGAAGAAAACAGGATTCGTATTGCTCCGCTCAAAGCGGCCCGTGGGGTCATCTATGACCGCCGCGGCACACTCCTCGTCCAAAACGTTCCAAATTTCATTGTTGAGATCGTTCCAGGGGATCTTCCTAGTGAAGAGAAACTTTCTGATCTTGCCGCGAGGCTCTCAACGATTCTTTCTGAGGACCCCGCAGTCATCCTTTCTGAACTGCGCGAAAAGCAGACTCGTTCATTCCGCGGCCTTCTCTTCCGCGATCATCTTGATTACACGACGGCGATGAAACTCCGCCTCATTGAACGTGATCTTCCGGGGGTACACGTCGTCGTCTCTGCAAGTCGCGAGTACCTTGGTGGCAGCGCGTTCTCTCATCTCTTGGGATACACAGGGAACATTTCACCGGAAGAACTTGCACGCGCCCACCCAGCTCAACGGTATCTCATGGTAGACCAAATCGGGAAAACCGGGCTTGAGCGTTCCTACGAATTGACGCTTCGGGGTATTGACGGCCAGAAACAGATTGAGGTTAATGCTGTCGGAAAAGAGCAGCGCGTCATTGCGACGGAACCGCCTGTCCTTGGCAAGGATCTCTGGCTGAGCATCGACGCAAACCTTCAACAGGAGACACAGCGCGCGCTTGACGCAGCGGTCGGTCGTCTCCGTCTGGATGGTGGAGCAGTTGTCGTCATGGACGTTCGGAATGGTGAGATTCTTGCCCTCGCAAGCTCCCCAACGTTTGACAATAACATTTTCGTTCGAGGCGGTCCCGAGGAGCGCTACACCGATCTTCTGCATGACCAGAGAAACCCGTTGTTCAACAGATCCGTTGCCGGCCAGTACCCTCCAGGATCCACGATCAAGCCGCTCCTTGCGGCCGCGGGGCTTGAAGAGAGGGTCATTACCGGCTCGACAACCGTTCAGAGTACCGGCGGCATCACGATCGGCCAATGGTCCTTCCCTGACTGGAAGGCCGGAGGCCATGGTGTGACTGACATCCGCAAGGCCATTGCATGGTCGGTCAATACCTTCTTCTATACCCTTGGCGGAGGGACAGATACGTTTTCCGGGCTTGGGCTTGATCGTATGCTGAGCTATCTTCGCGAGTTTGGCCTCGGCGCAAAAAGCGGCGTCGACATTCCTGGAGAAGCAACTGGCTTTCTCCCGTCGCGGGAATGGAAAGAAACGACGAAGAAAGAAAAATGGTACATCGGCGACACGTACCATCTGGCTATAGGCCAAGGCGATGTTCTTGTCACGCCGCTTCAAATGGCGAGCGCCACCTCCACGATTGCAAATAATGGCGGGCTTTTTCAGCCGCACCTCGTACATGCCATTGGCGACTCGTCGCGCCGAACTGAGGTTCAGCGAGCTGCCGAACGTTACGGCTTTGTGTCACCTTCGAATCTCAAGATTGTTCGAGAAGGGATGCGTCAGGCCGTTCTTGATGGCAGTGCGGCTGCTGTCCAGAATGGTATACCCCAGCCCGTTGCTGCGAAAACCGGAACAGCGCAATATGGTGCTCAGAAAGCAACGCATGCCTGGTTTACGGCGTTTGCGCCCTACGACGATCCCCAGGTTGCGCTTGCCGTCGTCGTCGAGGGCGGCGGTGAAGGAACAGCCACTGCGCTGCCAGTCGCGCGCGATGTCCTTGCAAGCTATTTTCAGCTGCAACGCTAGTGTGGAAAAGTCGCTTGACAGAATTTGTTGTTTTTTCCATTCTTCACTATCATAACAAAGCGCGAATGTGTGAGTGCCGAGAAGCCGGCGGTTCCAAGCGAACCGTCGTCTGAGTACCACGGCAAATGCGGTAAGGACTTTCCTTCGGATTTTCGTCATACTACCAAAGACCAATGACAGGATACTATCTCACGCAACAAGGGCTAGAAAAGCTTCAGCAGGAACTGAGAGAGCTGAAAAACGTGAAACGACGTGAGGTTGCCGACCGTATTCAGCAAGCAAAAGAGCTTGGCGACCTTTCAGAAAACGCTGAGTACGTCGAAGCGAAAACCGAGCAGGCCTTTACTGAAGGTCGGATCGTTGAAGTTGAGAACACGTTGAGGAACGCCATTGTCATCGACGAGTCGAAAAAAGGGGACACCATCACGGTCGGTTCTACCATCGCGGTAAAAATCGAGGGTAAAGATATTGAATATTCGATTGTCGGCTCCAACGAAGCCGATCCAGCCAACGGGAAGATTTCAAATGAGTCCCCGCTCGGGAAAGCATTTCTTGGAAAGAAGGTAGGGGAGACAGTCGTGATCAACGCTCCTCGTGGTGTCATGCAATACACCATCGTCGCTCTTAAGTAGCTTCCATACGGCACTTCGCGCTCCTTCTGTTGCACGTTGTGTGCTATACTGAAACGGCAGTTACTCTACACGTATGAGCCGATTTGATGAACAGCGCGAAGCCCGGCGTCTGAAACGCGCTGAAATGATTGCTGCCGGGATCAATCCGTACCCAGCTCGATCAAAAAGGACTCACCGTTGCGCAAATGCGGCCGCGGATTTTGATCGTCTCGTGGCCGCGAAGGAGCCAATCACCCTGGCCGGAAGAATCCGCGCCCTTCGTCCCCATGGAGGAACGACATTCCTTGAGCTGGAGGATGAATCAGGGACTTTTCAACTGGTTTTTTCTCGCGATACGCTCGGGCAAGACACCTACCCTGCACTGATGAAGTCAATCGACCTCGGTGATTTTTTTGAAGCGACAGGCTCCCTTATAAAAACCAGGAGTGGCCAGCCGACCCTTGCGGCAACCTCAGGAGGTATGCTTGCAAAGGCACTGCGACCGCTTCCAGAAAAGTATTACGGGCTCAAAGATATCGAAACCCGTTTACGACGACGGTACCTCGATCTTCTCATGAACCCAGGGGTTCGAGAACTTTTCCAGAGAAAGGCCGTCTTTTGGTCAACTGTCCGCACGACCCTTGTACAGGCCGGCTTCCTTGAGGTTGAAACCCCGGTGTTTGAGAGCGTCCCGGGCGGCGCTGAAGCAGAGCCTTTTGTCACACACCACAATGCACTCGATCAGCAGGTGACCTTGCGTATTTCGCTTGAACTCCCATTGAAACGTCTTCTCGTCGGCGGTTTCGAGAAAGTGTTCGAAATTGGGAGAATCTTTCGGAATGAAGGGATTTCAGCAGAACACCTTCAGGACTACACCCAAATGGAGTTGTACTGGGCATATGCCGATTACCGAGATCTCATGGAGTTTGTGCCAGAATTGTATAGGGAAGTTCTTCGGTCGACCGTCGGCAGCTTGCGCATGACGTACGCAGGTCAGACCGTCGACTGGGGTGCACCGTGGGAACGCTACGACTACTACGATCTCTTTGCGCGGCACGCGGGCCTCGATCTTCACTCGAGTGATGTGCCCGAGCTCAAGAAAACGGCTCAACGGCTTCGATGTTCCATTGCAGACTACGCCCAACGCGGGCGGCTGATTGATGCCATCTACAAAAAAGCGGTTCGGCCTCACCTGGTGAAGCCGGGTTTTCTTCTCGATCCTCCCGTTGAAGTTGAGCCGCTCGCAAAACGGCACGAGAACGATCCGACACGAGTAGAACGATTCCAGGTGGTGGCGTGGGGGAGCGAACTGGGCAAGGGTTTTAGCGAACTCAACGACCCCGTCGACCAGCAAGAGAGGTTCGAAGAGCAGATGCGCCTGCGCAACGCAGGGGACAAGGAGGCACAACGCCTGGACGCCGATTTTCTTGACGCTTTGGAGTACGGAATGCCCCCGGCTGCAGGTTTTGGCATGTCAGAACGACTCTTTGCGTTCTCTGTTGACCGCCCGGTGAGAGAGACGGTTATTTTCCCTCTCATGAAAGAGGAAAAGGGACACAACGATGCTTGACCGAAAATATGTCAGAGAACACGTGGATGAAGTTGAACAGGCAATCCGGGCGAAAGGATACGCTGGCGACTTGAAACGGTACTGTGAACTTGACCGCCAGCTTCTTGAATACCAGAGAGAGCGAGAATCCATTCAGAAGGAAAAAAACGCGGTATCGGCTCGTATCGTCAGAGCCACGTCGCAAGAAAAGAAGCGGCTCATCGAGGAGATGAAAACGAAAGATGCGAGAAGTGACGAATTGAAACGGACGGCACAGGCGCTTGAAGACGAGCTCGCATCGCTCGGAGCCGAACTCCCGAATCTGCCCCGGCCCGACGTGAAAATCGGGCAAAACGGAGAAGAGAATGAAATTCTTCGCGAGGTTGGGGCCAAACCTCCATTCCAGTTTCCGGTGCAGGACTATCTCACGGTTGCCGAGAAGCTTGATCTCATCGATATGCGCAGGGCCGCAAAGGCATCTGGGTCCCGTTTTGGCTACATCAAGGGTGAACTTGTGCAACTTCAGTTCGCTCTTGTCCAGTATGCACTCAGTGTGCTCCTTCCACGCGGATTTCGCCCCGTGGTACCTCCTGTTTTGGTGAAAGAGAGCGCGATGGCTGCGATGGGCTACCTGGCCGCCCATGGTGATGAAGAAACCTATCACCTCATTCGTGATGGCCTGTTTCTCGTTGGCACGTCTGAACAGTCAATCGGACCAATGCACGGCGGCGAGATTTTTGCGAAAAACGATCTGCCGATCCGCTATGTTGCGTACTCGACATGCTTTCGGCGTGAATCAGGGAGTTACGGAAAAGACACGAAAGGCATTCTGAGAGTCCACCAATTTGACAAGTTGGAGATGTTTTCATTCACCGACACGGCGACATCCGATCAGGAACATGAATTTCTCCTCAGCATGGAAGAGCAGCTCATGCAGGGTCTCCAACTGCCGTACCGAGTGGTCAAAATGGTCACCGGTGACCTCGGCGTGCCTGCGGCAAGGAAGTTCGACATCGAGACATGGTTGCCATCACGTGGCACATACCGAGAAACGCACTCGACATCGACGTGCACTGACTACCAGTCGCGGAGGTTGAATATCCGGTACAAAGATGGGGCGCTCACAAAGTTCGTCCACACGCTCAACGGGACTGCTTTTGCGATCGGGCGTACACTCATCGCGATTATCGAAAACTATCAGACGCAACAAGGAGGCATTCGGGTCCCCGAGGTGCTCCAGCCATATGTGCCGTTCAAAGTTATTGGTCAGGAGTAGGGGAGGACGTGAGCATGCCGGAACGACTTGTCTGGGTAGCAATCAACCGGAGGGCGCTTCTTCATAACTTCCGTGCGTTCCGCAGGGTTGTTGGTTCGGATGTTCCCTTGATGCCCATCCTGAAGAGCAACGCCTATGGTCACGGCATGACTCATGTTGCGCGCGCTCTGTCACGCGAGAGGGGGCTGTGGGGTTTTGGGGTTGCGTCACTCAATGAAGCCATCGCCTTGCGAAACGCCGGAGTGCGGAAGCGCCTTCTTGTGCTGAGCTATTGGCCTCAGGATCAAGCAGTGATTGCTCAAGCAATCCGTGCCCGCATCCGGCTCTGCGTGTGTACGCAAGCGCAGCTTTTGTTTCTTCATCGAGCTGCCGCCAGGATTGGCCTGCGCGCCCTCGTGCACGTCAAGCTGGATACAGGAACCAGCAGAATTGGTGTTCTTGCCCACGAAACGTCTGATTTTTTCCTGCGGGTACGACGATGTCGAAATATCGAGGTTGAGGGGATTTTCTCTCACCTCGCCGAGGCGGAATCAGCCGATCAGCGACGGACACGTCATCAGTGTTCCATGCTGACCGCCGGGCTTGGGGTCGCTGAAAAAGTTTTGGGGACGTCGTTGGCGGTGCACATGGCCTGCACTGCCGCGCTTCTTCTTCATCCCGCATCGCGCCTGTCTCTGGGACGCCTTGGCATTGGTCTGTATGGGCTCTGGCCGTCAACTGCTGCTGAGAAGAGGGGCAGGCGCCTTCGCCCGCCCATGCGTCTCCTGCCGGTTCTTTCGTGGCATGCGCGTCTTCTCCAGGTGAAACGCGTCCCGACCGGAACATGGGTTGGCTACGCGCGGACATACCGCACGCGGCGGCCAACAACTCTTGGCACTATTCCTGTCGGGTACTGGGACGGCCTTGATAGAAGATTTTCAAACAATGGTTCGGTGCTTGTGCGTGGCCGCCGCTGCCGGATCGTCGGCAGAGTATCAATGAACCTCACCATGATCGACATGACAGGCATTCCGTCGGTTGGGGTAGGGGATGAGGTTGTACTTCTTGGCAGACAAGGACAGTCGGTCATATCAGCCGAGTCCCTTGCACATGCGCTGGGCACCATCACCTACGAGGTTGTGACACGCATCAACCCGCTGATCCCCCGGATACCGCAATGAGATACGATGTTCACCATACGAGCTCCCAGGCGCCGACAAGCCGAGCAAACCCGCTTTTTCCGCGAAAGCCCTCGCGTTTTTCTTTTCCAAGAGTCGTCATTGCCAGCCTCGCAGCGTCAGGTGCACTTTTTCTTGCAGGATTGTTCGCCACCGATATCCTGCAATACGGTCCTATCATCGTTGATGGCACTCACGCCATCCGCGCAGCCGATGTTGAGGCATCGGTAAGGGGCTCCATGACGGGGAAGACCTTTGGAGTTTTTCGGAGGGATGCAACGTTGCTCTTTTCTACGCGCGCTGCAGAAAAAGCTGTCCAGAACTCACTTGCCTCCGACAGTCGGTTTGAGCGGGTTGTGGTGACAACGGGCCCATCGTTCCTTATTCGCGTTCAGATCATCGAGCGAGTACCGAATATCATCTATACCAATGGCGGCCAGGAATATCTTGTCGACAGAAAAGGGCTTATTACCGCGTTTGTGTCTGAACCCACAGAGAAAAAGAAAGAATATCCGACGGTTCTTGACCAGACGACGGGGCTTTTCACAGTCGGCGATCACGCCATGAGTACATCGGTCGTTGATTTTCTTTTTGCAGTCCGTGAGCAACTTCGGTTGTCGGAGATACCCATTGAGACATACTTTTTACCCCCCGCAAGTTGCCTCAATATTGATGACCAGCTCCAACAGCCGCTTGAAACGATCGGCCAGCCATTGACGAACAGCACAGCGGCAACGTCGAATGCACATGTGGGTACAGCGGACCTCAACACAAACGCCGAGCAGACGGATACACTCATGAAAGAAAGCGGGCTTGACCGGGATGAACCGGCCGGGGGAGTGGCTACTCTGGATCAATCGTGCGATCTGCGTTCCGCAGCGCTTCAAACCCCCGAGCTTCGCGCAAGGTCAACTGAGGGGTGGGAGCTCTACTTTCGCGTTACCGATGACGCGAAAACACAGGTCGCACGGCTCCTCAGAGTACTCCGCGAGCAGCGACTGGATAGAGACAAGCTCCACTATGTTGATTTACGCTTTGGCGACCGGGTGATCTATCTGTAAGGGGAGCGACTGCTGTTTCGGTCGATCTAGTGTCGTACAAGATTACTTTTACGAACCTCTATCTCGACGGACCGTAGAAATTCACTATGGTCCCTTTTGCCCGTATTTCCTCCTCGTAGCACTCGTTGAGATTCTTTATGAGTGCTCGAAGAGCCGCCGAGAGGTACTGTACCTGTCTTGGCTTTGCTGTTCGATAAGGCACAAGGTTTTGAAAGCAAAATGAGTGTCGTAAAATTCACAACCGCCCACTGCTCTCTCTGCGGGGCTACGGCAGGTAGTTGAGGGGATTCTGTGGAATCCCGTCCAAACGCACCTCAAAATGTAAATGCGGGCCTGTGGTAAGGCGTCCGGCACCCGGCGTACCCGGAGTTCCGCCAGAGTAGCCAATCACCTGGCCCTGCACGATGAAATCGTCTTCGACAACACTGATTTGGCTGACATGGCCGTAGACAGTTGAGAGCTTATTGCCGTGGACAATCATGATGTAGCTGTACCCAAGACCGGCATTTTTCGCACGGGCAACATACCCGGAAGCTGCGGCACGAAGGGCGGTCCCCTGCGGCGTAGCTACATCAATGGCCGGATGCTCGAAATATTTTCGGAAGATATAGCTCGGGTCGTGGAAATACGAAGTGATCCTGCGCGAAGAAATCGGCCACGCCAGGTCGGTTGGGCCTTTGGGGAGTTCATTTTTCCCCTCGAGCCTCCTGCGGATCTCTGCTTCAAGGCGCTGGATATCAGTATTGGCTGAGAGTTGCTCTTGTTTCGACTGCTCAAGCAGCCCCTCAAAACGCTGTTCAGAGTTTTTGGTGTCATCCAACAATGATTCGCGATAGGCCTGCTGGCTTTCGAGCCCGCCCTTCTCGGTGACAAGAACACCGCGCCTTTCGTTTTGTTGGTCGCGCTTTTTCTGTTGCTCATCCCGTTGTTGCTCAAGGTCTGCTTTCAAAAGCTGGATGCGATCAAGTGAGCGCTTTGCTTCAGCTTCGATGCTCTGGAGATATTTGAGTTGGTTGAAGAACTGAGAGAAGGTTTCGTTCGTGAGCGAGACCTCAAGCATGGTACGTTGCTCGTACCGATGGAGCGTGCGAAGGAGTTCCCCAAGCTGGGTTTTTTGTGCTGCGATGGCGCGCTCTTTCTCTTCAATCGTTGTTGCAAGTTCCTGGAGTTCAAGGTCGAGCGACTCAATCTCCAGATTGAGTTTCTGGATTGTGAGATCTGTTGTCGCAATCTGATCGTCAAGGACCGCAATTTGATTCTGCAGGCTCAGCGATTCCTGCTGTTTTTGGGCAATGCTTGACTCGTAGATTTTCTGTTGCTGCTCAAGGCTGATGATCTTGCTCTGCTTCTCCCGAATTTGCGTTTCAAGATCAGAAACGTCAGCCGGGGCTGCCGGGGTATTGCCATCAGGCGTTGAGGCATCCGGCGAGGAGGTGTCTTCGGCCGAAGCGGATACAACAAAAAAACTGGCTGCAAGCAGCGCTGTTGCGAGAAACGCAAGCCGGTATGTTTTTGTTTTGTTCACTACATCCTTAGCCACAGCGCGATCACGATAGCATAGTTATTCCATTTGTGCAAGCATTGCGATGGCGCGCTCAAGCCGCCTGAGGCTTTCTTGCTTCCCCAATACTGCAGCAATGGCGAAAACCCCTGGCGATTTTTCCTGTCCTGACAGGGAAACGCGGAGAGGCCAGAGCGCATCTGCGTTGCTGATCCGATGCTTTGTCAGGTGCTGCAACGTGGCATCGTGCATCGTCTGTTCAAGGAACGCGCGTTCATCGATGCCCGACAGTAGTTCAAGCAGTGCTTTCAGAATAGCGGATGTTTCAGCTGGTGTCCCCTGCTTCGGAACGAGGATTGTCGCATCGTACTTTGGGAGCTCTGCGAGAAAAGCAAGGGAAGACGCAAGATCGTTGAGTGTCGTCAGCCGATCCCGCACCAGTTCGACGCCGTCACGGAGGCGCGGGCCAAGGACCGGTGCAAGAGAACGAAGCCGGTCCCCTGCCCTCTGAAGAAGTTCGTCGACTGAAAGCTTTCGCAGATGGAGGGCATTGATGTGATTGAGTTTTTTCAGATCGAAGACCGCTCCAGCTTTTTGAACGTGGTCGATTCGAAACATACCGAGAAGTTCCTGCATGGTAAAGAGCTCCTGATCCGTCTTTGGGTTCCAGCCAAGGAGAGCGAGAAAGTTATTCACCGCTTCGGGGAGATAGCCCGCTTCGGCATAGTCTTGGATCGAGGTTGCAGCGTCACGCTTCGAAAGCTTGGAACGATCCGGAGCAAGGAGCAAGGGCACATGGCCATACTCTGGGGGAGTCAGGCCGAGTGCGTGAAACAGAAGGAGTTGCTTCGGCGTATTTGAGAGATGATCCTCGCCTCGGATGACATGGCTGATGTTCATGGCGCCGTCATCGACGACTACGGCGAAATTATAGAGCGGGTCATCTGCTCTTCGCGCGATGCTGAAGTCACCGAGGAGATCTGCCTGAAAACGTACCGTACCTCGCACGAGGTCGTGGAATTCTACCGTTCCGGGGCTGACTGCAAATCGAAAAAGCGGGCGGCGGCCGGCTCGTTCGTGCTGCTTGCGTGCTGCAGCAGTCAGCGTCTTGCATTTCCCGGAGTAGACAGGCGGGATTCCCTGGCGAAGTCGTTCACTTCGTTCATGTTCCAGCTCCTGCTGTGAGCAGTAACAAGGGTATGCCGAGCCGTTCGCGACGAGTTTTTCCAGAGCGGCCCGGTAGAGTCCCAACCGTTCACTTTGGCGATAGGGGCCGTACGGGCCTCCGCAATCGGGCCCCTCATCCCAGGCAAGCCCAAGCCACCGAAGACCGTCAACGATGTTTTTCTCGAATGTCTGCGTCGACCGTGCCGTGTCGGTGTCCTCAATACGTAGGATAAACGACCCTTTTCGCTGCCGCGCAAAAAGGTAGTTGAAGAGGGCTGTGCGAGCGGTGCCGACGTGGAGCGCACCGGTCGGGCTTGGTGCAATGCGGACACGGACGGGTGCGGTCATGAGCGTGGAGATCGCAGTACGGCGAACGGGAACAGCACGGTTGCGGTAAGAATACGGTGAAAACGCCGTCGACGCAAAGCTGGTTTTTCACGAGCCAGCCGCCAGAGCCACTCGAGCCCGACCTGCCGGACGAAACGCGGAGCGCGTGGGACAACCCCCGCAAGATAGTCAAACGTTCCGCCAACCCCCATCGCAACCCTGACGGATGGCATGTGGTGGAGATGTTTCGCGATCCAGAGGTCCTGCTTTGGCGACCCGAGTGCGACGAGCAGCACGGCTGGGCGCCGCCGGCGTATCCGCGCGATGCTCTCTTCATCGCTGCGGCGGTGAAAGAGAAAGTTTTCTTCGTTCTCGGCTCCGACGATGTGCAGCTTCGGGTATCTTGCCTGGAGGGACTTTGCGGCCTCTTTTGCGACGCCGTGCTCCGCGCCGTAGAGCATGAGAGAGACCCTCCTGGCGACGGCGAGTTCGGCAATCCGGAGGGTGAGGTCGATGCCCGTGACGCGCTCAGGCAGCCATCTGCCTTGCACGAGACCTGCAAAGCGTACACCGACCCCGTCAGGAACAGCGAGTGCCGCCATATTGAGGACTGACCGGAACGGATCGTTGTTGCGGGCTCCCATGATAAACTCCGGGTTCACCGTGACAACATGGTGCTGCCTCCCGGAGTCGAGAAAAGCTCCGATCCGGTCAAGGGCCTCTTGCATGGTGACGGGGTCGATCCGGACGCCCAGGATGCTGAATGGTGAGCGTGGCTTCATGATGATGATGTGTCCGCCGGCAATTGCCTGCCCGTCGTGAACTTCCCTGCCTTGCATAGTATCACAAAATCAGCTATACTATCCATCTGATGATGGTTTTCTTGAGAACTATTCGACAAAAAACATCGTTGGCTGTCCTGTGCGTGCTGAGTACGGTACTCTTTTTTTCACCAGCCGTTGTGCACGCTGCATTTGATCCAAACTTTCTCCTGTCGGATTATGACCTTACCGACGGCGGCGCGCTGTCACGGAAAGGCGTACAGGCATTCCTGGCAGCAAAAGGCAGCGGGCTTACAACACGGACATTTACGGCTTTGAACCGTGCTGTCAAATCTGCAGCCGATATCATCTTCGAGGTGAGCCGGCAGTACTCAATCAGCCAAAAGTTTCTTCTCGTTCTTCTGCAGAAGGAACAGAGTCTTATCACTGATCCAACTCCGTCTGAACGTCAGCTGGACTGGGCGACAGGGTTCGCGGTATGCGACAGCTGCAGCACGAGCGATCCCTCGCTCCAGCGCTTTCGGGGGTACGCGAACCAGGTCACGTGGGCGGCGAAACGCATTCGCGAAACGTACCTCCCCCTTCTGGAGAAAACGGGGCGGGTCTACCAATTCGGCCGTGGCATTTCAACGATGATCGACGGAGTTTCGGTCACGCCAAGAAACAATGCCACTGCGGCGTTGTACACGTACACGCCACATCTCCATGGCAACCAAAATTTCGTCCGATTATGGAACGCGTGGTTTGCACGGCGCTTTCCTGACGGCGCCCTCGTCAAGAACACCGAAGGGAAAGGGTACTATCTTATTGCGGCAGGAAAGCGCCGGCCGTTCCGTTCGACAACGGTCCTGCTCTCCAACTATGATCCGAAAAAGGCCTTGCTCGCAAGCCCGAACGACCTTGCTGCATATGAGCTCGGTGAGCCGATTGTTTTTCAAAACTACAGTTTGATTCGTTCTCCTCGCGGAACAATCTTCCTGATCGTCGACGGCACGAAACGAGGCATTGCATCGCAAGAAGTGTTCCGTACACTCGGCTTTAATCCCGAAGAGGTACAAAACGCCAAGTGGGGGGACATCAACCTGTATCCCGATGGTCCCATTCTTGATCTCTCGAGCGCTTACCCCGCAGGAGCTTTGCTGCAATCGACCACGACAGGCGGCATTACGTATGTCGAACAGGGAATACGCCATGCAATCCATTCGAAGGAAATTCTCACATCAAGATTCGCTGGGAAGAAAATCATTCGTGTGCGTGAGCAGGAACTCGATCAGTACCCCGCTGGTGACCCGGTAACGTTTCGTGACGGCGAGATGATCACGGCACAGGGTGAACGGAGTGTCTACTTCATCTCAAACGGCCAGAAGCGTCCGATCGCGTCACGAGAGGCGTTCACGACACTCGGGCTGAAATGGTCAAATGTCATACGAACAACTCAGAGAGCTCTTGAAATCCATCCGACAGGCGAACCCGTGGGGGCGATCACGGACCAACCGGCAAACTAAGGCCGGTCAGGGTCGTTGGAGTGAAGAGATCCTGTTTTTTTGATATGCTTCATGCTGTGATGTACGCTGATGTCATTCCTCTCCAACGCTTGCCGCGCTCTCTTCCTGCCTTTACGTACAGCATTCCCGAATCGCTCGATACGGCGTCGTTGGCCGTTGGCTGCTGGGTCCGTATTCCTTTTCGCGGTCAACTGCTTGACGGAGTTGTTTTGCGCAAACGAAAAGTTCCTCCAGGAGCTTTCACGAGGATTCTCCCGATCCGTGAGCTGCTGGAAATTCCACCGCTTACCCCAAGCCAGCTCCGCATCGCAGGTGAGCTTGCTCGTACAAACGCGGTTGCAATTTCGACGGCGGTTCGAACAATGCTGCCTAGTCGTCCGCGACGGTCCACGGACCAAACAAGTTCTCCCCCCACTCCCCTCTCGCAACGTGTCACCGGTTTGAGCTTGAGCAAAACACGCCTGCAGCTTCTCCAGCGAAGGGCAAAAAATATGCCCGGTGCAAGCTGCGTCTTCATCCCGGCGGGAGCGCCGGCCGAACGAATAGTCTGGTTGCTCACCCTCCTTTCGAGGATACGGGACAAACAACAGCTCGTCGTGGTTCCCACCAGGGCAGCTTTTCACCTGTTGCAGCCGCTTCTGGTTCACCACTTTCCGCACAGGGTCATTGCGCTCGATAGCGACGCTCCAAAAGCCCAGTTCTGGGCACATTGGCAGCGTGTTCGTGAGGAACGCGCAGCAGTCATTCTGACGACGAAACGCGGAATTTTTGCTCCCTTTCGCGCCCTGGCGACGGTCTATATTGATTCGGTGACCGACGACAGCCACAAACAGTGGGATCAGGATCCCCGCTATGACGCGCGGGCGGTTGCCCGGACCCTCGCGGAGCAGTTCGGGGCGCAACTCGTTTTGCTTGATGCTGCTCCGTCGCTGGCGATCCACGATGACCGACGGATTGCCACAGTTTCGTTTCCACACTTCGCACAAAAAAGATGCGTTGTTGACATGCGCCGCGCCGCGCGTTCCACAGGACCACTAAGTGGTGAAGCGCAAGCGTTTCTTCAGAAAAAGAGCTTTCCCATGCTCGTGTTTTTCAACCGCGTCGGGTACGCTCGCGTCACTGAATGTGCGGAATGCAGGTGGCATTTTGCGTGTTTTTCGTGCGGCACACATCTCGTTTACTATGCAGGCACACAGGCATATGAGTGTTCCCGCTGCCGGACGAAGGCTGTACTTCCTTCACGTTGTCCTCGTTGCGGAAGCACAAGACTGCGGCCGCGTTCATGGGGACTAGAGCGTCTTGAAGAGATCGTGCGGTCGGCTCTGCCTCATTCCCGCGTTCTGCGCTATGACCGGACTACTCGTGCATCGTCACTTGTCGACGCGGACGTTGTCATCGCGACCGAACAATTGCTGACCAGTTCGCGTTTGCCGAACTTTCAAAGCATTCTTATACCATCGCTCGATAACATGCTGCAACCGCACGAATATGCAGCGGCAGAACGCGCCTACCTCATTCTGGAGCGATCCATGGCGCTTGGTGCGGAGCACAGCACTGTCCTTCTTCAAACCTATGATCCGGAGCAGATGGTGGTGCGAGCGATCGTCCAGCACGAACCAGAGCTTCTGTATGGTGAGGAGCGAAAACTCCGAAAGACGCTCCTTCTCCCCCCAAAAGCTACGCTCATAAAATTATTACTTCGCTCAACCACTCCTCAGACTGCTGAGCGCAAAGCTCGCTTGCTCACACAGCACTTGCAGAAAAGCCTAGGGAGGTTTGTCCGTCTCGAAGGCCCTTTCGTTCCGCGTACCATGCCAACTGCCACGAACCGCAGGATTCTTCTTCTTCGCTTGTTGGGACATGATATCCCTGCTACACTGCAACGTGAACTGAGCGAGCTCTCACATGAGTGGCATGTTGACCCCGATCCCCTGACCTTGGACATATGAAGCGCAGACCTGTTCTCCATCTCCCCGACCCGGACCTTCGGAGAGTCGCGGAGACAATCTCTCCTTTCAAACGATCCGAACTGGAGCCGCTTTTTGAAGAGATGGTTGCCACGATGCGACAGTTGCGAGGGATCGGTCTTGCGGCGACGCAGATTGGGCTGCACCAGCGTGTCGCCGTTATTGAACTGAAGGATGGCCCGATCATCCTTATCAACCCGGTGATGAAAAAACTCTCTCGGAAACAGGAAATTGACGAAGAAGGATGCCTCTCGGTCCCAGGTATTTTTGGGTTGGTCCCCCGCTCGTTTTCATTGACGCTCGTGGCATACGATATGGATGGGAAAAAATTCACGAGCGATGCACATGGTTTGTTCGCGCGGGTCATCCAACATGAGGTTGATCATTTGAACGGCAAGGTGTTCGTTGACCGGTGCACGAAGCTCACTGCCGGCCACGATCGCGCGCAGTCGCTCGGTATAACCATACCTGCGTGAAAGCGGACAGTACCCACACAGGAACGAAGGTGCTTTTTTTCGGGACACCGCAGTTCAGCGTGCCGACCCTTACTGCTCTTGCGCATGATGGGTATCAGCTGCGAGTTATCACGCGTGAAGACAAACCGGCCGGAAGAGGTCTTGCCCTGACCCCGCCGCCGGTCAAAGCAGCGGCGCAGCGCCTCGGAATTCCATTCGAACAACCAGGGCGACTCGACAGCGCATTTCTCCAGCGGGTCGCGGCATGGCGTCCAGACCTGGCGGTTCTTGCGGCATACGGGAAGCTGATCAAACCGGATCTCCTTGCCCTACCGTTGCATGGATTTGTGAATGTGCATCCCTCGCTTCTCCCCCGCCACCGCGGCGCGTCTCCGGTGGCCGCAACGATATCCTCGGGTGACACGGAGACGGGCGTAACATTGATGTGTCTTGATGAGGGGCTTGACACCGGGCCGATTCTGGCCCAGGAAAAAGTTCCGCTGAGGGGGGATGAAACGTGCGGTGGACTCACGGCACGTCTTGCGTCCCTCGGCGCGCGGCTTCTTGTTCAGACGCTTCCGGCGTTTCTTCGAGGGGACATCCAGCCAGTCCCCCAAAACGCCGGGCAAGCGACAATGACGCGTCTGCTCACAAAAGACTCCGGAAAAATTGACTGGTCCAGACCCGCCGTCGAAATTGAGAGGATGATCCGCGCGTATGACCCGTGGCCGTCGGCCTGGACAGTCATGAAAAAGAAAAGAGTGAGAATTCTCAACGCATCTGTCGACGGCGTCTCACAAAGTGAGAAAGGGACCATCGTAGCACATGGCCGTTCCCTTGGGGTCGTTTGCGGAGACGGCGTCGTGTTGCTGCTAGAGAAAGTTCATCCTGAAGGCGGAAAACCGCTCTCGGCTGAGTCGTTCGCAGCCGGCTTTCATGCGCTTGTTGGTCAACAAATACAAAATTCTGGGCATAAAGAGTTATCCCGAAGCTGAGGACAGCAAGGGTTGGCGCGGAGTCTAGCGGTGTTTTTCTGTTACCGAAAACCCGAGATACTTCCCCAACATGAGGCGCGTCTGCGCGTCTGTGGCCGGAATGGACCCAAAAACAATCATCACCACCGGGAAGAGAATCCACTGCAATATAATCATCAACCACTGAGATTTCCTTTTCTCCCTCGGCTTTGGAGGGAGGATGGTCGTTGAGAGAACTGCTGAAAAAATCAGGCCAACCATTGCAAGTCGCATGAGCAGTTCCAGAATGCTGGGCGCGTTCTGCGCTACGATTGACGAGCCGAGACGATGCTCATTGATCCGCAGGGGCAGCCACCCGAGAAGAAAGATGAGAATCGGTGCCGTCGCCCACGAGTAGATCCCCTCAAGCTGATTCCACACGTACCTGAGCTTGACCCGAAAGGGTATCAGCCTATTCTGGGTAAAGTTCCAAACCATATACGGGAAATTTTCTACGCCGTATGCCCACCGACGCTGCTGCTTGTAGAGGTTGATGAAACTCCGTTTCAGTGTCTTGGCCAGGACGGTATCCATCGAGACCGGAAGGTACATGGGCGTCACCGAATAGTCACCATCATACCGCAGGAGGCCTTGAAGGAAGATGCGTGAATCCTCCGTGACAATATCGTTTTGCCAAAAATCGACGTCGACAAGCGTACGAAAACTCATGCTATGGGATGAGAAGGTAAAAAGCCGTTCCGGACGCACCTGCTCAGTCATGAGCCAAAACGTCGTGCTGTTCGCCGCGACCCTCATGATTGCGGGTGAACGCCAGATGTTGTTGTTGAACAGCGGTACCGGCTGGTAGCTTGTGCGCGTCGGGTTCGGCGACGTAAGGAAAAGATATGAAAGATATGCAAAGTATTGGGGGTGCGGCTGTGTGTCGACGTCAAACGAAGAGACGAGAATGTCCTCATAAGGAATTTTCAAAACGTTGTCAACGTGCTCTTTCGCCTTGCGGCCGGCCCAGGCGATGTTCGATCCTTTGCCCTTCACCTCGCCAACGATGCCATCTGGATGTTCGGTCACGAGAAAATCTGCGAAGCTCCCTTGAAATTCCCGACGGACCTGTTCGCCGAGCCGGCGGGACGCCGGTGCAAGTCGGTCCTCTGTTCCGAGCACGATGATGAGGCGGTTGTTCGGATATGCTGCGTCTCTCAGTGAATGGAGCGTTGAACGAAGAATGTCGATTGACTCGCCCGCGGTGGGTAAAAAGATCATATGGTACAAACGTTCCCAATCGCGGAACTCGTTGAGTCGCGCACGCCAGTCGATTTTGATGGTTCTCCGATATCGCCGATAAGCAATGAGAAGATACACCAGCAGATACAGAATGCGTATCAACCAGTAAAGGTCGAAAAGAATGATGAACACAATGGTCCAGAGCGGCTTGAAAAATGACAACCCGATCGCGATGAAGAACGTCAACCAAACCAAAGCCCCGGGCAATACCTCAAGCAGCCGGTAGATATGTTGAGCCGGAATTCGCCGTGCTTTTTTCTTCGCGGCGTTGGTGAAGCGTCGCAGCATACGAGGGGAAAAAAAGTCTCACAAAACAGACACTAAACAAACCACTCGTCCTAGGTTTTGTTTTCCGCAAGAAAAACTGAAGAGGCTAGAAAATCTTCATGCCCTCGTTCTTCTTTGAAATGAGAGCGATGCCGAAGGCGATGAGCAAAAGCGGCCAAATGATTTGCCAAAACGTGTCGGTCAGAATGCCTACTTCACGGAGCAGGAATCCAAGACCAAACGCTATCAACGCATACCCAATCATCATCTGTTTTTCACCCCCTTTCGAGTCTGTTTATGATGTTGCTTGTATTGTAATGGATCCACGCCTGGCGTCAACCATGACCTTTTTGCCTGCCGGTAAACGTCCGCCAACAATCATCAGTGCGATGGCGTTGAGGAGTTGATTCTGCAGCAGCCGTTTTAAAGGACGTGCGCCATACTGTGGGTCATATCCTTGCTTTGCAAGAAGCTCTATTGCGGTATCTGAGACGTTCAGAAGAAGTTTTTTTTCGCGCTCAAGTCGTTCGGTAATCCGCGCTATCTGCAGCCGGACAATTGTACGCAGTTGCTGCAACGTCAAGGACTGGAACATGATAACGTCATCAACACGGTTGAGAAATTCCGGCTTGAAGGCACTTCGCAATTGTTGGAGCACCCTCTCCTCGACTTGGTGCTCTTTCGACTTCGCTGCTCGCGAGCCCTCAAATCCGATCGACCCTCCTGTCGTATGCATCTCCAAGATGAGATCGCTTGCAATATTTGAGGTCATGACAACGATGGTGTTCGCAAAGTTGATTGTCCTTCCTTTCGCGTCGGTAAGACGACCGTCATCAAGTATTTGCAGCAAAATGTTCAGGACTTCAGGGTGGGCCTTTTCAACCTCATCAAAGAGCATCACTGCATACGGCCGACGGCGGACTCGCTCGGTAAGCTGACCGCCCTCCTCGTACCCAACATACCCGGGTGGCGAGCCGATCATGCGGGCCACGGCGTGGCGCTCCATGTACTCCGACATATCAAGTCGGATCATTGCATTCTCGTCGTTAAACAATGTCCATGCAAGAGCCCTGGCAAGTTCTGTTTTTCCGACGCCGGTCGGGCCAAGGAAGATAAAAGACCCGATCGGGCGATGAGGCTCGCCGATACCCGCTCGTGAGCGTCGAAGGGCGTTGGCGACAGCGACGACTGCTTTTTCCTGGCCGACAACGCGCTTTCCCAACTCTTGTTCGAGCCGGGCAAGCCGCTCGCCTTCTCCTTCAAGCAGTCGGCCGACGGGAATTCCGGTCCACCGTGCAACAACCTGTGCAATGTCCTCTTCGGTCACTTCCTCTTTGAGGATTCTCTTCTCTGCACCGATTTTCTGCAGCGTTTTCTCATTCTTCGCGATGATTTTTTCAAGTTCAGGGATGGCGCCGTAGCGGATTTCGGCGACCCGTTCAAGATTCCCCTTCCGCTCTTCCTGCTCGGCCTCGCCGCGCAGACGCTCTATGTCAGAACGCGCAGTTCTGAGTTTGGTGATGTGTTCCTTTTCGTTCTGCCATCGAAGCTCAAACGCACGGGACCGCTCTTTGAGATTTGCCAGCTCAGACTCGATTTTCTCAAGCCGTCCGCGTGAGACGTTATCATGCTCTTTTTTCAATGCCTCACGCTCAATCTCGAGCTGGATGATTCGCCGGCGCATCGTGTCAAGCTCCTCCGGTCTGCTGTCAATTTCCATTCTCAGAGAACTCGTTGCCTCGTCGACGCAATCAATCGCCTTGTCAGGGAGAAAACGGTCGGTGATGTAACGCTGTGAAAGCTCGGTCGCAGCAACAAGTGCCGCATCGGTAATGTGCACTCCGTGGAAGACCTCATACTTTTCCTTAATACCTCGAAGGATTGCGATGGTATCTTCTTCAGTCGGCTCTTCAACCATGAGCGGCTGAAAACGACGTTCAAGTGCCGCATCCTTTTCGATATATTTCTGGTACTCTTTCAGTGTCGTTGCGCCGATTGCGTGCAACTCGCCCCGAGCGAGCGCCGGTTTCAACATGTTTGATGCATCGAGACTACCCTCGCCCGCGCCGGCCCCAACGATTGTATGGAGTTCGTCGAGGAAAAGAATGATTTTCCCGGCGGATGAAGCGACTTCGCGAAGAACGGCCTTGAGGCGATCTTCGAACTCACCCCTGAACTTTGCCCCTGCGAGCAGCGCACCCATGTCAAGCGCAATGATTTCTTTGTCGCGAAGGCTTTCTTGCACATCACCCGCAACGATGCGCTGCGCCAAACCCTCGACGATGGCTGTCTTGCCAACGCCCGGTTCGCCAAGTAGCACGGGGTTGTTCTTCGTACGGCGGGAGAGGATGTGCATAACCCTGCGAATTTCTGCATCGCGACCGATCACGGGGTCGAGCTTTTCTTCTCGTGCCTTTTTTGTGACATTGACTGCATATTTCTCAAGCGCCTGGTACTTGCTTTCTGCATCAGGATCACTGCTGTGTTGAGTTCCTCGAACATCTTTGAGTGCAGCAAACATGGCTTCGGTTGTCACACCTTCCTTGCGCAAAATCTCTCGTGCCCGAGATGGAACATTGATGAGAGCGAGCAAGAAATGTTCGGTGCTGACGTAGTCATCACCGAGTTCAGTTGCCTGCCTTTGCGCGCGGTCAAGCACGTGTTTCAGTTCGTCAGAAAGGAGAAGCTGAAGCATGCCGCCGCTCGTTGATGTTGGCAACATCTTGAGCCCCTCACGGACCTGTCGAACGATCACATCGGGCTGAATGCCGATCTTCTTGAGGATCGTTGGGACGATACCGTCACCTTGCGACAACAATGCCCCAAGGAGATGAAGGACGTCAAGAACATTATGTGCATGCTCTGCCGCGCTTCGCTGTGCTCCGGCGAGTGCCTCCTGGGCCTTAATCGTAAAGTTGTTCATGTTGCCGTGTTACAAGTTTAGCACTCTCATATATAGAGTGCTAAAATGGTACCATCGGGTTGGTGTGCTGTCAAGCCACCTGGATTACCCCGAAGCCAAGCATCAGAGGTTCCGGCGAGGCACGAAGTCCCTGCAGCAAAGGTCTTTCATGCGCCGTCCAGCATGTTGGCAGGCGCCCTTATGGCAAGGCGGTCACACGAAAACGCTCAAGGACAACGTCTCGGTAGCGCCGTTCCGTTTGCGTGCATGACTCATCAATGACTGCGAGATGGGCCTTGCTCTCGCTTATGAGCATTGTCAGTTGCGCCTCAGCCCGACGATGAAGATCCGAGTCGGCCCACCCTTTCAAAACGGCGAGAAGCTCGGCGGCAATTTGGCAGAAGAGCTCCTCCTGAAAGTATGCTGCTGCGATTGGGTCACTCGGCTCCGGTCGTACGCACGGGTTGAGATCTTCACCCGGATGACCGCCAAAACGAAGAAGCAGTTGGTGCAGCTGCTGCACATGGTGGTACACATCGGTGCCGATGACGGTGAGGCGCTCGGACAAGGCGCGTTCTCGCGACGCAAAAAGCATTCTTTCGAGGAACAACGGCATGGTCATGAGCGTCTCGAGCTTGACCTGATACGCCTGCGTCAGCAGCTCGGCTGCATACAAAAGCTTCCGGATGCTCGTCGATCCAGATTGATGCTTTTCAGGTTTTTCCATCTGTACGTCCTCCATGTTTCGTACGTGCAGGTGGAGCGTACCGCCGCCCTTGAGCCGGGTCAAGGCATACGAGTAGCTACTTATCCAGAATCTTTCCACATCATGGCCGCCTCCTACTTCTTTCTCCGAATCGCCGTGCTCCACCAGGCCAGAAAGACGATTGATGCGACCAAGAGAAACACCCCAAACCAGAAAAGAACCGTGTCGCCGCTTGCCGAGGCCCGGCCAGGGAGCGTCGTTGCGTTTTCTGTCTGCTGCGCCGCGAGTACGGATGAGAACACGTGAACACGAAAAGAGTTCATATTCTCTAGTATACCTCAGAGAGAAGAAAAAAGCTCAGAAGTCATGACTACTGAGCCCGGGCGATCGTGTTGGCGACATCGAAACAGTCTAGACATGCAGCCAGGTACTTCTCTTCAGATCCTGCTTCAAGTCGCTTCGAATCCGGCATTGCTGCGCGTCCGTCGACGAGCTTGAGGTTGCGTGTCGCGTGTTTTTTGAAGCACAGCATGCAAATGGCATTGTGCGTCTCGTGCTCTGCCTCGGCAACCCCGAGAACAGCAAGAGTCGGTTCGAAGGGCCTTCCCTGAAAATCCGTCCGAAGCCCGCAATACAGAACGAAATGTCCTTCTGTATACAGGTGGTGGAGATGCTCCGCAATCACGGGGCGAAGAAAGTGGCCCTCTTCCACGAACACGGCATCGTAGAGGCAGCCTTCGGTGTAGACGCGCTCTTCTTCACCGTTCTGAAGAATGATCGGTTGTACCCCTTCGAGCTTCGCTTTTGTGTGCGAGACAAGTTCGCTCTCTTCGCCAGGACGGATGGATTCGACATGCCGGAAAACGCCGACACGCTTTCGCGCACGCTGCAGGCGTCGTCCGTAGCCAATCATGGCTTCAGTCTTTCCGCCAAACATCGTGCCGTCAATCACGATAAAACGAACGAACTCCATACAGAATCCCTCCTCTGCATCCTCAGCCTCCTGCAGGATACCACGAGCAGCGTTGTGTCACAAAATTATGCTGATGGTGCCCCGTTATCCGATCCCGTCAGGACGCGCAAAAGCCACCATCCCAAACCGCCAATGCCAAAGAGCATCGCCACCCATACCAATGCTGTCCGGATGTAGACCCTTGTATCCGGCGCGAAGACCCAAAGGATCGCACTGATGGCCATACACACGAGCATAAGCCAGAAGACAAACGCATCAAGCGTGAGGAAAATCTGCGCGAGGATGTTTGTGCCTCCTGCTGGCGTGTTCGCAGCAAAGATGACGGCAACGACGATGGTCAAAATATTGAGCACGACGAGCACAAACAGCGAGACAAGGCCGATGCGGCGAAGTAACCAGTGAAAGCTGTCTGTATTTTCTATGGCCATGGCCTGTCAAGAATTCAGTCCTCAGCAATCTGCACGTGTGTGAGGATGCGATTACTGCGGCGTGGTATACCGGTCTGCAACTTTTGAAGCGGCGACGGCGTCCGGTTTTGTGCGTACAGGAAATCCGTTTGCACGAACCATCCCGACTATTTCTTGAATGAGGAGACGGGTTGGCCCACGGTGCCCGATATCAACGTGGATTTCGATATCGTTGATCAAGAGGGCAGAGATTCCCGGATCCTCAAGAAGATGCCGAGCGACATTGATCGAGGTCTGAGCCTCCTGATACATGCGCAACTGCAACGTTGCAAGGTGCTGAAAACGCTGTTTCAAAACAAAGTAGATGCCGCCATTCCCTTGGCGGTGCAAAACGACTGCACTCACGAGCATGGTTGTCTCGCCGCGGCCGGCAAGAGAATCGGTGCCGATCAGCAAGCGGTATGCCGCCTGCGGTTGCATACGAAGAAACTCACCCATGAGTTCAACCATACGTGACAGGGTGATGCTCCCGTGCGTTGGACTTAAAAAACGCGGTTGCCACAATGCTGGATGAAGAGGCATGCTGCTACTCCTTTCAAGGCAGTATACCACAGACGGATCATTCCGTCAGTCACTCATCTGTTCATCGCCGGCAATCACCACGTGCTCATCCAGCGGTTCCTCAAGCGTGATGGTCTTGCGAAAACCGATCCGCTCCGGCGCGTGCCCTGCCGTCGCCCATATACTTCCGCGTGTCACGGTGTACTCGCCGTACCGGTCGTTGACACGGTCGAGCGCGTGGGTCAGCGCATCCCGTGCACGGGGGTCACTCCAGAACGAGAGTTGATGAACGCGGGGCATGAGCATCCATGTGGTCACTGCCAGCGCCAGGACTTGCTTCCCGTCCGCGGCAGCATCCAGTAATGCCGCGCTTGGCCGAAAAATATCCTCGGTGTCGAAGAGTGGCCGCGCCATCTTCATGGAACGATGGAATGCGTCGTCATCCACAAACGACCACCAGACCGACAGTCCGCCCGCCTGTAGCTTTCGCTCGCGCAGCCGCCGGCCTGTTTTTTCGCAGAGCTTCATGAGCACGCGGCGCGGCAGATCACGTTCCCTGCGGTCAGTGAGAACATGCGAGTGGCCGATGGACTTTGGGTTGCGCCGCTCTTCCGGGCCGCCGAGTTCGATAGCGTTGACGTTGGCCCAAAGATAGTAACCGGGCATCCCGAACTCCTGGGTCAGCAGGTGGATGGGTGCTGCCCGCAACTCATTGAGCGTGGAGATACCCAGAGCATTGAAACGGCGCTCCATGCGCTTGCCAATCCCCCATGCGTCCGTGAGTTTCACCGTGTCGTAATACTTGGGCAGGGCTTCCCTCGACAGAACCAGAACCGTTCCTTTCGGTGCCGTATCACCCGCAAACTTTGCAAGCCAGCGGGTTGGCGCAACACCAATGGAGCACGTCAGCCATTCGCCCACCGTATCCTTGATCTGTTGCTGCAAACGCTTGCCCAGAGCCTCCCCCTCCTCAAGGGAATGGACATAGCCCGTGAGATCCAAAAATGCCTCATCGATGCTGTATGGCTCGATGCGTTCGGTGTATCGTCGCAGGATGGAAAAGATTTTCCTCGTCGTGGACCGGTACTTCTTCGCATCGCACTCGACCAGCACAATCTTTGGATCCAGAAAGAGCGCATCCTTCACCCGGCAGCCCGTTTTGATTCCCTTGGCTTTTGCTTCTTTGGACGACGCGATAATGCATCCATAATTCGTCATCGTTGCGCAGACGCCGACCGGCTTGCCACGCAGAAAAGGATTTGCCTGCTGTTCCACAGAAGCAAAGTAGGAGTTCATGTCGATGTGGAGAATGACGGGGTTCATGGATGGTGTGCTCAAAAAAACGAAACGAAGCATCTAAAGAGTACTAGCCATCCGTGTACACCTCGGTGAGAGTCCAGGAGAGATCGAACGGGTTATACATGAGGGTAAAGGCGTTCCCCTCATCCGAGACCGAGAAATAGAACCTTTTGGTGGGCCCTGTGCCGCTTTCTGACACAAGATTGACCTTTTTGACGGTATAGCGTCGTCCGCCGTGCAAAAACACCATAGGGCGAATCCTAGGGCCTTGAAAGTCCACCACGACGCGGATGGGTTCATTGAAGCGCTCAATCATAGACACCTTTTAGCTAAAAGGTGTTGTCAGTATAACCGAAGAAAAGCCGAAGGTCAATAAGCGCACCGAAAGCTGCCTTTTTTGCAACCTGGACATATCTACCACAGTTTGTTAAAGTCTGCCCCGTCTTCACAAAAATCCAGAGGTAGACAATGCAACGTTCTTTGATTCTCGGCGGAACAAAAGGCCTTGGGGCTTCAATCGCAAGACTCTCGGCTGAAGCAGGAATCCAGCCCGTCATCGTAGGCCGCTCCAAAGGCAAGATTGCGGAGATGAAGCTCGCCGGTGGTGAAGGAATGATCTTTGACCTCAGCGAGATCAGCGATAGTTTCAAGTTTGCTCACAGCATTCCAGGCGACATCGAAACAATCAGTCACATCTTCTGGGTCGTTGGAGTCGGGCAGCAAGGCCCGATGAAAACGTTCTCTGGTGAAGAGATGATGAGGATCTTCTCTACGGTCTTTCTGGGACCATTCATCGCGCTCCATTCGATCAATGTCCATCGTCAGACATCCTACCATCTCGTGGTTGTGTGTTCAGCAACGTCGTGGAAAATTCGCGACAATGAACTGGCCTATGGCTCTGCCAAGGCTGCCCAGGCCCAGGCAGCGCGCAACATCTCCCGCGAGTTGGATCGGGACCTGCCCGGATCAAGGGTGACGCTTGTCCACCCTGGTGGCATGCGGACACCGTTCTGGGACAATACTGGAGTCGACACAAGTTCCTTCCTCGACCCGGATAAGGTTGCCCGTATCATCTGGGACCATATCACCGGGCAAAAGCAAAGTTTCCTTGAATTCCAAATTCACCGTCAGAAGGACGGATCGCCGCTTGTTGAATACGGCCCGCGCCTGCCAGAATAAACACTCACCCCTAGCCCGGGTGTTTTTCTTTTGAATCTCACACAACGGTCACTGGGCTGGCATTCACCAGCTCCACCTCCATGTTCGCTCCAAACTCGCGCCCGCCGCATGGCGGGACATCCAGCTTGTGTTCGGCAGAACACGTGCCCAGGTATTCACCGGGTGAACTTCTCGAGTTGTTATGGTATGATTCTCTCTAACAATGCTCGGAGGTGAGTTTCATGGGACGTGTGATTACGGTCCTTTTGGGCCCGAATGAAGAAGACAACACTGCGGCCCTAAAGCTGTTGGACATACTAAAAGATGAAAAGTTGTTCATTGTTGGGGATTGCGCTGGACTCTCGAAATACGTCCTCATGCCATACATTGCGACTCGGGATCAAGGCCGTTTTTATGGAGTGGACTCAATCCGCGACTTTGTAGAGGCGCCAAGTCCCACCCCCGATAGGCCAGCGTAACTGGCCTTTTTTCATAGTCCGGTTCCCCACGAGTTTCGGTGAGAGCTTGCACTTCATCGCGTCGCATGGATCTTGAACCCTGGCCATTTCCGGCACCATCCTGTACACTTTGTCCTATGACACCTTGCACAACGTGCGGCAAGGAAACAGAAGGGTACAAGTGCGACATCTGTGGAGCCGAATCGGCAGCACACGATGACCAGCACGCCCATGGCGGCGACCACTGCATGCCGAAATGCAAGGCATGCAGCCAGGCGCAGACCAAGTGTACCTGCTAAATCACTGCCGCAACGCAAAAGCTGCCCATGGGCAGCTTTTGGCTACATGCCTCGGACAAGAGATACGGGTATGCTTCAAAAGAGCCCCCCACCTGACTATGCAAGCAAGAGCATCACGAAAATACCGGCGGAATTGAGCAGGAAAGAAAGTACAAGAAACCGCCGTGTCCTCATTGAGGAGAGACCAAGGAATCCGGCGGCGAGTTCGTCCGGCAACGGAGAGGCGAGAATGACCGCCCCAGCAAGCGTTGTCACCCATGTGGGAAGCCGATGGCGTAACGCCAAGCGTTCTTTGAAATGCTCGAGCAATGTTGGGCGCAGTGCATGCCGAACGACCTCAAAGACCAGAACGTCATAGAGCAAGGCCCCAAGTCCGCCAAAAAGAGCGGCCCAAAAAGGGTGGAGGCCCTCGAGTGAAAAAAAGAAAACCGTTGCGAGAGGTGCGGTGACGCTGATTGCGTAAAGGATGCCGCTCACAAATGCGCCGCTGTATCCACTTCCGCCAACCGCGTGGAGAACGACACGTGCGTTCGGCGCGACACTCACAACGACGGCGATGAGACATCCGAGCAGGAATAGCGCCAACGCTGTTTGTGTGCGCCGGAGCGTCATGAGGGCTGCTCCGAATCGAGGATGATCGTCACCGGCCCGTCGTTGACGAGCTCCACCTGCATGTCCGCACCAAATTCTCCAGTCGAGACCGCCATCCCCCGTTCCTTTGCCATCTGGATGAACTTCTCGTAGTACGCCCTCGCCTTCTCAGAAGCGGCTGCGTGGATGAAACTCGGACGGCGTCCCTTTTGGACGTCGGCAAGCAAGGTAAATTGAGAAATAATAAGAAGCCCGCCGTGGATATCCATGACCGAGAGATTCAATTTCCCTTCTGTATCACCAAAAATTCGAAGCTCGAGCACTTTCTCGAGCATCCACGTAAGATCTGGATCCTCATCATCCTCTGCGACCCCAAGAAGGACAACAAGACCCTTTTTGATTGCACCAAGCTCGCGCCCGCCGCTGGTGACATGGGCATGCGATGCACGCTGAAGTACGACCTTCATGACGTTGGCACCGCTGGATCCGCAGCAGGATGCGGCTGGGCTTTTTCCCACATCTCGAGTCCTTCAGCGAACTCATCGTCGCCGTCTGGCGTTCCAGAAAGGCACGAGATGCATTCACTGAATGCATCACCCGGCTTATAGTCCTTGTGGTAGCCGCAAGGGACGCAAACGTATTCCCCTTCCTCTGGCACCGTCTCACCTTTATTGAATGTCTTTTTTTCCTCCATTCTTTTCACGGAGAGTGAACTACCGTTGACGCACGACACGAAAGAGCTGGCGGGAATTCATGCCGAAGACGAAAAGCACGACAAGAAGCACAAGAAAGCCCCACCATCCGCCGAACAGTTGGAATGAACCGATGAGTCCTGCGATCACGATACTCAGTTCAACGAGTCCACGAAGTACACTGGGGATCGGAACCATTGCGCGATCCGTAGTGATGCCTGTTGTCACGGATACCAGTGCGGCAGAGAGCCCCCAACCCCAGCCGAATGCCTTCCAGAGGACGACCCAAAAGAGAACCGCAATGCCGAGACGAAGGAGAACGATGGGAGATCGTGAACGATGGTCGCTCATAGGTCAGTTTGTTCGAGAGGAAGCTGCCGCGGCCAGAAATGCCTTGAACAGCGGATGCGGCTTCATCGGCCTGGAGAGAAACTCAGGATGAAACTGCGTGCCGACAAAGAATGGGTGGTTGCTCAACTCCACAATTTCGACGAGATTGCTTTCAGGATTCACCCCCGAGACTCGTAACCCTGCCTTCTCAAGCCGATCCCGGTAGACGTTATTGTACTCATATCTGTGCCGATGACGTTCGAAAACCACTCGGACATGATAGAACTCGGCGGTGCGCGTTCTGGCAACAATCTTGCACCGATAGTTCCCAAGACGCATCGTACCGCCGTAGGCCTTGAGACGCAAGCGCTCCTTTTGTTCTTCCATGAGCGC
>CAZCGY010000004.1:0-13604 GCA_964498355.1 uncultured Gammaproteobacteria bacterium
AACCCGGAGCTGGTAAAAATCGTCGATCTCTCATCGCTTATCAGACCTGTCGGCCGGATTGAACAACCATCCCAGGAATCAGGCCCGCATATTTCCGAGGCGATTCTTCTTGACCCGGCAAAGGCAACGGAAAAAGACAGTTTTAATGCAAAACCATGCCCGTCGTTTGCAGAGATGAATGAGGGAATCGAGGTGTACCTGACCGGCTACTATCGGCCCGACTGGAACGAAAAAGGCGGGTATTCCTCCTTCGCCTGCAATGTCGGCATGCAGTGCAGGTGCGAACGCGACAAGAACACCATTTGCACGGCAGGGAGTTTACAGTGGCCAGCGTGCGATTTGAGTAAGCTCAACCCGTCAAGCTACTGCAATGCGACCGCAAGTACGCGGCCCCCCGTCGAGTACCAGGGAACGGCCGCTTCCGGGGTTTTCTATTCTGCAGCAGCCAGCGAATGCTTCGGCTTTGGTACCACCCTTGAACTCGACAAAACGCCCGACGGCTCGCCGCCGGCAGGGGAGGACTCCATTTTCAGCGTGGTGTGGTCTGTGGAAGACCGCGGACCGGATATCCGAGGCCGACATCTTGATCTGTATCTTGGCACAGGCCAGGTAGCTCGGGCACGTGCACTGAATGTCACGGGCCGCGCTGTCATGAAGGTCAAGACCTATTGTACGCCAACAAAGGTGCAAAAGTGCTACGATAATCTCGCATTGCCGATTAATCCACGGCCCGCAACCCCATGAAAAAATCCGTCTCGGTATTCGTCTGTACCCGGTGTGATGCCCAGTATCCTGCCTGGCAAGGCCGGTGTTCGGAGTGCGAAGCGTGGGGAACGATTGTGCAGCAGTCCGTCGCGACGGCCGCATCCGCCTCGTCAGCTCGTGGCCCTGCTCTCGCGCTCCATGAGCTGTCGACGGTCAGGCGCAGTACCCGATCGCACGAACCGACCGGCGTTGAGGAGTTTGACCGTGTGCTTTCCGGCGGACTCGTCACCGGCAGTTTGACCCTGCTCGGCGGCAACCCGGGTATCGGCAAGAGTACGCTTGTTCTCCAGGTCGCCGCAGGTGTGGCGAAGCATGGGACCGTCCTGTATGTTTCAGGCGAAGAATCGAAAGAGCAGCTCAAGCTTCGGTATGACCGGCTTAAGCTCACAGCAAAAAACATCCGGGTGCTGGCAGAGACCGATGTCGGCCAGATCGTCCGAGCGATCGAGTCCGAACACCCGAAACTTGCCGTTGTGGATTCAGTACAGACGGTCACGGTCGCCGACGTTCCCGGTGAACCGGGCGGTGTCGCGCAAATCAAAGCAGCAACTGTAACACTTCTGACTGCTGCCAAACGTTCGGGAACCTCCATTATTCTGGTTGGACACGTGACAAAAGAAGGTTTTGTCGCCGGGCCGAAAATGCTCGAGCATCTTGTTGATACCGTCCTGTATCTGGAAGGGGATGAGACACAAACCTATCGGCTGCTTCGGTCGGTCAAGCACCGGTTCGGCGTGACGGACGAAGTTGGGGTGCTTGCGATGACGGAACGGGGACTGCAAACTGTCGACAATCCGTCGCAGCTCTTTTTTGCCGCAGAGTCGCAGCCCGCGCCGGGGAACGCCACCACGTGCATCATGGAGGGCAATCGGCCGTTTCTTGTGGAGGTGCAGGCGCTTGTGGCGCCGACGTCCTACGGCTATGCGCGGAGGTTTGCCAGCGGCGTGGAACTGGGCCGTTTGGAGCTTCTGCTCGCGGTTCTCACGAAACGCGCCGGGCTCAAGCTCGGCAATCAGGATGTCCACGTGAATCTCGTCGGCGGGCTCCGCGTCAAAGAAACGGCTGTTGACGCGGCGCTCGCGCTTGCGATCGCCTCGGGGCTTACGAACCGTCCGCTCCCGCAGAAACTCGTCGTTCTTGGCGAAGTGGGCCTCTCGGGCGAGCTTCGGCCGGTGCCGCGGCTTGAGCAGCGATTGGCAGAGGCGGCAAAGCTTGGCATGACGCATGTCGTCATTCCAAAACACGCAAAACCTCGAGCGCCGAAAGGGATGACAGTCCTTTCGTGTGCATCTGTCAGCTCCGCGATCGCCGAAACACTGCCGTCGTCCTGACCTCCACGGTTTGACCTCGCCAAGCAGCCGCGGTAAGGGAACCGCGGCAACGTGGTTCGGTTGGATCATCGCGTCGCGTATGGGAACCTCGGGTCATGTGCAAGGTGTTTGAACCGCGGTAGGGGAACCGCTGCCACGTGCAGGCAGGACGATTTTTCGCGTAGTCGTTGTCCCCATACCCCGCCGGAGCCGTGTGTGAAACGACGACACATCGAACGGGCCACCCCCCGCGTAGGCAGCAGAAGGAGCCACCTCCCCGCGTAGGTGGAGTTCCCATACTCCACCGGAGCGGGGATTACGAAATCGCATCGATATGGATTGGGCCGCGTTTGTTGATGTACCACGATGCGGACGAATACGGCCAATCTTCTGCTTTCTCCACCAGGCCCGCTCGGGCAGGATTCATGTGGATGTAGTTCAACTTTTGCCGAAAATCCGCAGCATTCCGGATACTATGTTCCCAAAAATCACGCTGCCATATTCGTCCGGATGTGCCTAGGCGCTGGTTGATTTCGGATGCCGTACGGTGTTTCCAGTCACGCAAAATTTCCGAAATCGTTCCGAAGCGACCGACAGTGATGAGAAGATGGACGTGATCAGGCATGAGGACATAGCCATGAAGCGCATAGTTGAATTTCTTCCGGTAAAACCCCAGATTCTGAACCGCGATGTCGCATGGCCGGACTTGCGGTTCAAGAGAATTTCGATGAACGAAAACCCATCGTCGTCCGGCAATATTTGTGGTGACGAAATAGCTCTGAAACGGGAGGATGATTTTCCGCATAGAAAAACAACGGGGTGTTCCCCGTCGGTTGGATTGTATGGTGTTGAAAATGATGTGTCAACAGAAGTGACCGCCACGGTTCAGTCCCGCCAAGGTAAGGGAACCCTGGCTGCGTGATTCGGGAGAATATCTTCACGAAGTTGGACCGCGATAGGGGAACCGCTGCCACGGGCTGAGGAGAGGCAATATTCACCCCTGTAGGTGGAGTTCTCCACCGGAGGGGAACCCACGCCCCATCAGAGTGCCCACATTTCCCGCGTAGGTGGAGTTCCCATACTCCACCGGAGCGGAATTCCTCCTCCATGAATTCGAGCGAAACAAAAAAGCGGGGAACGCGTCGGCGCGTCCCCCGGTTGGGGTGGAACAAACGAGCAGTATCACGCCTACCAGCGACGACGATGGAGCCCGCTTCTTTTCGGCTCCATCGAGCTCTGACACTCGAAACAGTGCCCGGTCTCGGGCGCCGCCTTGAGCCGTCTGAGCGGGATCGTTTTCCCGCACCTCCGACATCTTACGACGCCACCGCTATCGAGCTGTGCCAGATTCGCCGCAACCCCTTGTTGCACGTCGGCTGCCCTTGCCATGATGAGAAAACCAGCTCCTCCGTCGGGGGAAAGGTTGCGGTCAGCCTGGTGCGAACCGCGCAGCGGGTGATCGTCCGGCATATCCGCCTGGTGACCCGCAGCGAGTGTCGCAGCGGCATTCGAGAACGTCGTGGTCAACAGCTGGCGGATGTCGCCGTCAGCGTTGCCATCGTTCGAGCCCAGCGCTGAGTCAGTTGTCGCCAATTTCCCGTCTACGCGACGGGATACTGCTTTCTTTTTCATGATGACTCTTAGCCAATCATCAACAGGTCAAGGAACGGGAGCACCTTACGGTGCTGGGGATGGTCAAGTCACTGTTCCGGCCAGCGACAACCGGCATCACCTTTCAAACGCTCCCAATCACACAGTGACTACGGTGCAACGAACAACGAGCGGTCTTACCACTGGGTGCGGCAAGAGGAAAGGGGGAGGCGGTTCTGTCTCCAATCGCCATCAAGCGTCACCGTCTCCGCAACGGGGCTAAGCCGTCACAGACACGCGTGCACGGGATGACGTCCTTATCGACATGTGAAGCCGCCTCCACCCGTCAAAAAGTCCAAAAGAGAGTGTACCATCACGAAAAACAGGTGTCAACGATGCGCGCTTTTCTCCAGCGTGCAGTTGATACACCCTTGAGCAAAAAGGTGTATCAAGTTGAGAGAGGAAAAAACAGATCCCTTTCAACATCCCGAACCGAGAATCATACAGCCGTTTTCCTCCGTTTCCCGTGAAGAAGGGCGGCGCCTTACTCTTGGTGTGGAGGTGGGGACGAGGTAACGGATTGTTGCAACAAGGGAAGCATATGGAGGTCCGGATCCTGCGAGAGCAGTTGTTCAGCTACAGCGCGGGAACGCTCAATCAGTCCGGTATCGCCAAGATCCGCGAAGCGGAAGCCAAGAAACCCCGACTGTTCCGTTCCGGCCAGGTCACCTGATCCGCGGAGTTCAAGGTCGAGCTTGGCAAGCACAAAACCATCCTGCGTCCGCGCAACCGCAGAGAGCCGGCGCCACGCAAGGGCGGAGTCCGATTGGCTCACAAGAAAGCATGTAGACGCTTCTTCTCCTCGACCAACGCGACCTCGGAGTTGATGCAACTGTGCAAGCCCGAAACGTTCGGCGCCCTCGATCACCATCATCGTTGCATTGGGGATGTCAATGCCGACTTCGATGACCGGTGTTGCAATGAGTATCTGGAGAGCATTGTCGGCGAAGGCATGCAGTACGCGCTCCTGTTGTTTGCTCGGCATTCCTCCATGGAGCAGGCCGACAGCCAGGCCGGCAAAGCCACCCCGCAGTTCTTCAAAGAGCTCGGTTGCCGAAGCGGCGCCGATCCGGTCTGACGGGTCGATGAGTGGTGCAACAACAAACGCCTGTTGTCCCGCTTTGCAGGCACGTTTCACGGCCGCGTACGCCTGCATGCGCTGTTCCGGTCCCAGCACTGTCGTTGCCACGCTTTTTCTCCCTCGTGGGAGTTCTTTGAGCGTTGAAATCGCAAGGTCTGCGGCGAGAGAAAGCGCGAGCGTCCGTGGAATTGGCGTCGCGGTCATGGAAAGAAGATGCGGCACCATGCCATCTTCCCGCTTCCGATGGAGCAACTGGCGCTGGGCGACGCCGAATCGGTGCTGCTCGTCCACGCAGACAAATGCCAGGGCTGGGAGATCGAGCGCTTTCTGCAGCAGTGCCTGGGTGCCGATGACGCACAGAGGCGACCCGCTCGCTGCGAGCGCGTCCATTTCTCTGGCTGGAACGTCGTGCAGCCGCCCTCGATCCGCCCGCTTTTTCAATCCCTGCGTCCGCAAGAAGATATTGACGCGATGTCCGTCAAACAACGCGGCGAACGTGCGCGCATGTTGCTCGGCCAGGATTTGCGACGGCGCCATGAAGGCGACTTGTGTCTTTGAACGAAGTGCGGCTTCAACCGCAATTGCCGCCACGACCGTTTTTCCTGATCCCACGTCTCCTTGCAGAAGCCGGCGCATGGGCACCTCCCCGGTCATGTCCCGCACAATATCCCATGCCGCGGCGCGCTGCCCTGCCGTCAGCTCAAACGGTAGCGAGCGGACGAACCGCTTCGTCGCGTCTGCCACGAACGGAATGGAGGGTGCGCGATCGGCCGACTCCTTTCTCTTCCCCATGATTCTCCTCAGGTGGAAGTGAAGCAACTCATCGAACTTCAGCCGTTTGAGAGCCCTGTCCCGCTCTTGTTCGTCAGAGGGGAAGTGCACCCGTTGCACAGCAGCGGTGAGCGGCAAGAGCCGTTCTTCGAGCCGGCCGGGTTCCCGCAACGGATCATCCCGTTCATACCCTGATCGGAGGGCGGTTGCAGTCCAGAAGCGCATCTGGCGCTGCGAGATGCCATGGGTCAAGGGGTACATTGGGACGAGCCGGCCGACATGGAGAAGCTCGGCACCGATTTTTTCATATGCGGGTGCAATCATCTGCAGCTTTCCGTAGCTTCTGGCAACTCTGCCAGAAAGGACGACCCGTGTCCCTTTTGGGAGGGTCCGGTCGAGATACGGCTGGTGGAACCAGACGACACTGAGAGCTCCCGAATCGTCATTGACCACCGCTTCTGTCAGCACCATCCGCTTGCGGGGCGTCCTGCGGGATGCAATGGAGCGTATGGTGCCCTGGATGGTCGTCCGTTCTCCGTCGCGCAAGGCAGCGATCGCTGACAGATGGCGCAGATCTTCGTAACGGAGCGGCACGTGGCATAACAAGTCCGCGATCGTGCGGATATTCAGCTTCACGAGCCGCTGGGCGGATATTGGTCCGACTCCGGTGAGGAACGTCACAGGAGCGCGGTGCGCGTTTGCGTTCATGCTATTGTTCAAAAAAGTCCGGACCGTTCGCCACAACAAGCTCTATCGGAATTCTCCAGTGTTACCCCGAACGAAGCATCCTTGCTATCGTGCGGCGCATCATCCGATATGGTTGAAGAGTTCGCGAAGGCCCAAGCATCATCCAGCGCATGTGGTGGGAGTCGAGAGAACAGGATGAAGACGCACAGAGTGGCCTCTCTTGAACTGGTTTCCATGAACTCACCGTACCACAATATGGGAAAAGCGTTCGGCAGCCTCCTCCGTTGCTTGCAAAAACCCCCCCTGGCTTTATTGTTGCGTCCTGACCGGAAGCGTGAAGAGTGTGATGCCGCCGAGGATCATGCAGCCGGAAATAAGGGTAAGGAGCGCACGAAACGCCCACGGTCCTGGTAGTTCTGGCGTATTGACCACAACGCCGCTCATGCCCGCGAGCACAAAAACAACACCAACGGCAGCGACGCCTGTTCGTTCGTGGCTTTTTTGGTTCTCCCGTGTTCGCTGAGGGGCCATGAATCGTTTGTTGAGAACGTTGCATACCCACTGTACACGATGAAGATACGGAGGACAAGAATGTTGTGGACCCATTGATGGACCCCGTCGGGGACCCGGCGGGATACCCAAAATCGGCAGGAAGTGCCGTCTTCGAGTATAGCATATGGCACGTCCGAGTCCTGCTCGGCTCATCTCGTCAAAACCTATCGAGCCTGGATCGATGTAGTCGAGTTTGACTCGATGGTGCCCTCGCCAAGAATCGAACTTGGATCGCAGGCTCCGCAAGCCCGTATTCTATCCGTTGAACTACGAGGGCCGATGCCACGAGCGACGACAACCGTTTGTTGTACGAGAGCCGATCAGGGCCCGGAGTGTGGCTGTCGGGGAAAACGTTGTGGGGTTGTTCAAAAGGTGCGGCGCCTTTCAACCACAACAACGGGCATCATACATGTCCTTGATGATTCTGTGAAGCCCTACAACTTTAATGCGCGGCCAAGAGCGTCTGTTGCCGGTTCGCCCTCCCGTTCAAGGTCCTCGGTGATATACCGCTGCAACGTCTTTCGGATGGCCACGGGGTTCTGGTCTTCGATCGGGACCGCAAGATGCGGCCGAATACTGGATTTGAATGTGAAGAACAAGCGCTTCACCTCGGGTGGTTCGTAGACGACCCAGAATGTGGCAAGATCCTTGTAGGAATAGAAGTGCCGGTCGCCAAGTTCCAGACCGTCTTCGGTAATGGCAAAGTGCAGCATTGCGGGTATCGCTGTTGCCTGGCGGTAGAGAATCACCGCCACCATAAGTATGATGATGGCGAAGAGATAGTTTGCGCTGATGAGTGCCCAGACGAGAAGACCAATACCAACAAGAACCGCAAGAGCGTACCATCCGAACGAGCGCTCATGTTGTTCGTATTCGGGGATGCTCCATGACATCAGCGTCTTGCCATGGTCTGTTGATTGTGCATCGGCCATTGGGGTGTTTGCCTCAAAGCTCGGGCAGATACAGTGTACCTGTTTTGACGCGCACCCGCAAACACTGCCGTTGGCGGGCAGGGCTCCTTATCGGCGCGGAGAGGGCGACCCCGGACTTGATCCGGGGGAACTCGCGATACCCTTGCGGACCTAACGGTTTTTCCCGCCACCGGCCCCTTCCGTTGAAGGACGGCGGGATCCCGCTCATGGCGGAGGGTGCAGGATTCGAACCTGCGAGGGGTTTCCCCCAACTGGTTTTCAAGACCAGCGCCATAGACCACTCGGCCAACCCTCCGCCATGAGGCGGTGACAAGACGGTCCCTTTCAACCACTCAGGCACCTCTCCGCGCCACGAATGAGCCGTCCCGTTCAACCTCCCTGGCACTCCTTCGCGGTTTACGTCGTTTTGAAGAACTCTTTCAACATCGCCCGCATTATGTTGACTCATCCGGCGTGATACGTTTTGCGTGAAACCTCTATACCAACGCCTGTCGAGTCTGCTCTTGAGAATAGAGACGCAGCAGAATTTCATGTCATCAAAGAGTGGCGGAGAGGGCGAAATTCGAACTTGATCCGGGGGAACTCGCGATACGGCTTTAACACCGTATAACAGGTTAGCAACCTGCCGCCTCTCCGCCACAGGCGGACCCGCCTTGGGCGGGCAGCCTTGAGAAAACTAGTCCGGAGCGGAGAGGGCGAGATTCGAACTCGCGATACGGCTTTAACACCGTATAACAGGTTAGCAACCTGCCGCCTTCAGCCGCTCGGCCACCTCTCCGCTCCGGACTTTTTCATCTGTACTCGGCCACCTCTCCATAGTTCCGTTGTGCTGCACACGATCCAATTTTTCTGGAACAAAACTTCGTGGTCTACGTTTTCGCTTGTCGCGTGTTCCGCAAAGGGCTGTAGGCGATGGTGACCGCGATGACTTTAGCACATCCAAGGGAACGAAGAACCCGAGCTGCTTCAGAGAGCGTTGCCCCGGTCGTGACCACATCGTCAACCAGTATAACGGTTTTTCCAGTTATCACAAAATCTTGCCTCTCGTCAAGACCCCGGTGTCTGAAAATCGCTGTGAGTCCCGTCCGGCGAGGGACGTTGTGTCGAAAGACGCCGCGGAGGTTTGTCGCCCGCTCCTGGACACCGAGCCCTGCCTGGACGGCTGGTTGATGGGTCTTTGCGATGAGTGGAATCGCTTCAAGACCAAGTTGCTGTGCAACGGCGCGCCCAATACGTTCTGCCTGGTTAAAGCCGCGTTCGCGGAGCCGACGTCCATGCAATGGAATCCAGGTGACCACCCCGCTCGCATCAGAATGACTCGCAGCAAGTCGTCGTGCGAGCTCCGAGGCAAGTACCGTTGCGATGCCGAACATGCCCCCGTATTTCGTATTCTGGATTGCGCGCTCGACCCACGGCGTCCCGTAAGGGATGAAAGAAACGAGTTCATCAAAGAAGAACCCGTGTGTTTTCATGACGTTTTCGCGATGAGTTGTCCGGGGTCCGCAGACAGGACAATACGCGGTGAGCAGTTTCGGGAGCTTTGTTCGACAAACTTGGCATAGCCAGCTTCCCTCCTGCCCGCACATGCAGCACGTTGAGGGGAAAAGCAGGTCCCAGACATGATCCAGCAATGACATAACAGGGCCTCTTTCTGTTGAGAGCCCCGTCAGCCCATTGGCACGTTCTTATCCTACAGCACGGATGGCTGTCGCGCCAGTGCGCGCCGTCATCGAGAGGGACTTCTGCCCTTTCTTCGGATGCTTCAAGAGGTAATCGGCGAGCGGGTTTTCAAGATGTTCTTGCACTGCCCGACGCAAACCTCGTGCACCCTGGTCAGCCGAGAATCCTTTGTTGAGCAGCAGGCGCCGGACACTTGCGTCAACCTTGAGCGCGACATGCCGCAGCTTCAACCGACTGCGCAGATCCGCCAGTTGGAGGTCGATGATGCGTTCAAACTGCTCCCGCGTGAGCGGCTTGAACACAAGAATCTTGTCGATGCGGTTGAGAAACTCCGGCCGGAACTGCCGCCGCAAGGCGCCGAGGACGCTCTCCTCAATCCGCTGGAATTCCGCGGCACGTGCAGCCAGTTCTTCCGGCGAGCCGAAACCGATTGCCGCCTGCCGGTTGAGTTCCGCGAGCCCGATATTCGACGTCATGATAATGATGGTGTTCTTGAAATTCACCTTCTTCCCCACTGCGTCCGTCAGGTGGCCTTCGTCAAGAATCTGCAACAGCAGATTGAAGATATCGGGGTGTGCTTTCTCAATCTCATCAAACAGGACGACGGAGTACGGTTTTCGCTTGACCGATTCGCTCAGCTTCCCGCCCTCCTTGTACCCGACGTAGCCGGCCGGCGCGCCAATGAGTTTTGATGCCTGAAAGCTCTCAGAAAACTCCGACATGTCAATCTGAATGAGCGCGTTTGGGTCGCCGAACACTGTGCGGGCAAGCACCTTTGCGGTCTCGGTCTTCCCCACGCCAGACGGTCCGAGAAAAATAAACGACCCGAGCGGCCGGTTTGGAGCGCCAAGCCCGGTGCGCGCGCGCCGGATAGATGATGCGATTGCCGTGAGCGCCTCATCCTGCCCGACGATCGACCGTTTCAATGTTTCTTCGAGGTGCAGCAGCTTTTCCTGTTCGGTCTGCAACATTTCGCCAACCGGGATACCGGTCATCCGATGGACAACATCGGCGATGTCCGTCTCGGTAATCTTTCCCACAAGCGTGGCCTGACTTTTTGCCAGCTCGTCCCGCAACTCGACGATATGTTCCATGAGGGCCTTCTCTTCCCGCTTGAGGTTCAGCGCTTTCGTGAAATCCTCGTGGTGGACGGCTTTTGCCTTTTCATCCCGCAGTTCCGCGAGCCGATCCTCGTCATCGCGAATATGCTGCGGCAGGTCGCTGCCGGTCTTGCCGATTTTCATTTTCGATGCGGCTTCGTCAATGAGGTCGATAGCTTTATCGGGGAGGAATTTCTCCTGGAGGTAGCGGACGGAAAGCTCTGTTGCGGCGCGCATCGCGCCATCCGTGATGCCGACGCGGTGGTACTTCTCGTAGTTCTCCTTGATGCCGCGGAGGACTTCTACTGTCTCCTGTGCCGTCGGCTCGTTCACCACGATGGGCTGAAAGCGTCGCTCGAGCGCGGCGTCGGATTCAATGTGCTTGTGGTACTCGTCGAGCGTGGTTGCGCCGATGCACCGCAAGTGGCCTTTCGCCAGGGCCGGTTTCAAGATGTTCGCTGCATCGAGCGCGCCTGATGCGCCTCCGGCACCGATGATGGTGTGGAGCTCGTCGATAAAGAGGATGATGGAAGCATCGGCCCGCACCTCGTCGATAATCTGTTTGATGCGGCTTTCGAACTCGCCTCGGTAGACGGTCCCGGCAACGACAAGCGAGAGATCAAGGTTCATGATGCGTTTGCCGACGAGGACATCCGGCACCGTTCCTTTCGTGATGCGTTTTGCAAGCCCTTCGACGATTGCTGTTTTTCCCACCCCAGGATCGCCGATGAGTACCGGGTTGTTCTTTGTCCGCCGCGAGAGGATGTGGATCAACCGCTCGATTTCCTTTGCCCTGCCAATGACGGGATCGATGCTTTCCTGCAAGCGTTCGTCCGTCAGATCGGTGCAAAAAACCTCAAGAGCGTTCCCGCGCTCGCGCTGCCGAGCCGGTGCGCCTTGCAATGCGGTCTCGTCTTCCAAGATCTCGTGGGACTGTTCGATGAGGTTCGTGAGATCGGGGAACTTCGAGGTGTTCTTCAGCACCATGTTCAGATGCTGCTGGAGGTCGGTTGGACTGGTTTGTCTGAAACGAAAAAGCTCGGTGAGCCCGGCGTCGTTTGCGCGTAACAGGCTGGCGAGCAGATGCTCGGTGCCGACATACTTGTGTTCGTACTGATTTGCGATGAGCACGGCGCGCTCAATCGATTTTTTTGCCGTTTGAGAAAGTACCGGCTCCACCCGCTTTGCCGGCGCTCCTTGAGCCGGCGGGCGTTGGCCGACAATGAACTCCTTGACCATCTCACCGGTCAAGCCCGCCTTGACGAGAATCTCGGTGCCGATGCTTCCCTTCTGTTTCGTGAGACCATAGAGGAGATGTTCGGGGCGCAGCTCGTGATGATCAAGGCTTGCGGCAAGGTCGCCAGCTTCTTTAATGACATTCTTGAGATGGGCGGTGAATTTATCGAGAAGGGGAAAGCTCATATATGTTTGTAGGGCGGAATCGTTCTTCTTTTGAGTATACGGCCGACAGACACGGCTGTCGACTACCGGCGTGTCGGGCGTTCCCCCGCACCGCCCATGGCCTGCAATGCGGCGATGCGCTCTGCAATCGGGGGATGTGTCGCGAAGAGCGAAGAAAGTTTCGCCGACTGGCCCAGCGGGCTGGCGATAAAGAGATGTGCCGTCGCATTCGACGCTCCGGCCATCGGGCGGGTGTTCACGCGCTCGATTTTTGCAAGCGCGTTCGCGAGTCCTTCAGGGAACCGTGTCAGGAGCGCACCCGACGCGTCAGCCAGGAATTCTCTGCGACGCGAGACGGCGAGCTTGATGAGCTGCGCGATGAGCGGGGCGAAGATGAGCACAACGAGCCCGAGCAGCATGAGGGCCCCTCCTCCGCGTGACGATCGGCGTCCTCCGCCGAGCCAGCGACCGCGCCAGAACATGTCACTCACCATGATGATCGCCCCGGCAAGAACGGCGACAAGGGTCATGTACCGCACGTCGTAGTTTTGAACGTGAGAAAGTTCGTGCGCAAGCACACCCTCAAGTTCCTCGTTCTCAAGACCCTCAAGCGCCCCCCGCGTAACGGCGATGGAGGCATGTTTCGGGTCGCGACCGGTCGCGAACGCGTTGATCGTTGGGTCGTCCATGACGTAGACCCGCGGCATTGGCAGCCCGGCCGTGATCGCCAAATTCTCGACCATCCGCACGAGAGAGGGGAGCTGTTCTTTCGTGACGGTGACTGCGCGGGCAAGCGAAAGGGCGAGCCGGTCGCCGGCGAGATAGCCGGTAAGCTTCTGGACAAGCGCGTTCACGATTGCCAGCACGAGCCAGCTTGTATCGCCGCCGAGACCCTGTTCAAGCGCCCAGCCGATGCCGGCGAGCAGTACGACAAACACGGCGATGAGCGCTGCTGATCGCCTGCGGTTTGCAGCGATAACGTCGTACGTTGTACTCACGGCGTCGTTAGAACTTCACCGCTACCGGCTCGCGCTGCGCGCCCTCATCGACCTGAAAGAACTCCCGCGCACGAAAGCCGAGCGTTGAGGCGACAATGTTCGTCGGGAAGGACTGCAACTTCGTGTTGAAATCGCGCACGTTGCCGTTGTAGAAGCGCCGCGCCGCCTGGATCTTGTTTTCGGTGTCGGAGAGTTCATCCTGGAGCTTACCGAAATTCTCCGAGGCGCGCAGGTTCGGGTAGTTCTCGGCGACCGCGAAGAGCGACTTCAGCGCGCCCGAGAGCATGTTCTCTGCTTCACCCTTCGCGTGCGGCGTTGACGCTCCCATCGCGGCAGCGCGGGCTTTTGTCACGTTCTCAAATATCTCGCGTTCATGCGTCGCGTATCCCTTCACCGTTTCTACGAGATTCGGGATGAGGTCATAGCGGCGCTTGAGTTGCACATCGATGTCGGACCACGCCTCGTCCGTGCGGTTGCGGGATCGGATGAGGCCGTTGTACGTCGCAATGAGCCAGAGAAGCGCAAGAACAATGATGCCGATGATGATAAGAAACAGTGTGTTCATGGTGGTGTGGGGTCAGTGATCGTTGTCTGCACTAAGGCAGTTTGATGATTTGGCTGGCAAGCACCGATGTTGCCGTCCGCATATTCTCTTTGGACGTGACGTCTATCCCGTC
>CAZCGY010000004.1:13614-32723 GCA_964498355.1 uncultured Gammaproteobacteria bacterium
TGTTACGGCATCCGACCGGCGCATGGATAGCGTCGCCCGGACGAGCTTCGCACTGCCAGGTGATGCCGGCGTCGCGGGACGCTCCGGGTCGATTTTTTTGTAGATCGTCGATCCGTCCGTTCGCGCTTCAAACTCTTTCATTTCGAAGTCGACTGTCGCGTCGTTGTATGCGGGGGTCACGAATGAGATGCTCTTCCCATCGATTTTTGTCACCGTGCCTGATCGCGCATGAACTTCAGCTGGCTCGAGGGGAGCCTTACCGGTGTTGGCCGTTGTCCCGGGTGGTGCTGTGGAAGCCGCCGTGTTTGCGTTCACCCCCGGTTTTTTCGATGTCCCGAACAGGACAAAGGCAAGGGAGACGATCACGATCGCAGCCAAAACAAGGGCTGCGATGATGTACGGGCGCGGTGATGTATTGGCCGAAGAACTTTCCCCCATGACTGTTGTACCTTTTTGTCTTGCACACACAGCATAGCAGGATCACGGACAGTGTCAAAAGTCAATGTTCCGATTTTCCCCCATCGTGAGCGTTGCCGGACAGCAATTTCCATTTTCCACATTGTCGTCAACTTGACGGCCGTGAGAGAAAATCAGTATACTCAAGACACAAAAAGGGCGTATGGCACGAAGCAAAAACCAACTCTTCGAGCAACGATGCCGGTACCTGACTGCGGGGGCGCTCCTTGCAGTGTTTCTCGTGGTTGCCCTCGTGTTTTCCCCGCCCGAAGCCCATGCCGCCTGGACCGAGCCCTCGGATGCACCGACCGGCGGCAATGTCGCCGCACCTCTGAATATCTCGAATCTCGCGCAGACAAAGGTGGGGGAACTGACGCTGACCAGCGGCCTTGTTGCCGACACCTCGTTTGCCGCAGGCAAGGTGAACGCCGTGAAGGCGACGAGCCCGAATGCGACCGCTGCCACCCCCCTCAACTTTGGCTTCCAGCTCACCTCGGGCGTCTGGGGGGTTGGCGCCCAGGCGCAGAACGGCCTCACCTCCTACTCGGCAGGCGTCTTTGGCATCAGCACGGGCGCGCCGAACACCGGCAGGCACATCGGTCTTTTGGGCGTTGCCGGCAACAACAGCGCGAACTCCTTCGGCGTCTACGGCACGACGATTGCGGGCGCGACGAACGCCTACGCCGGCTACTTTGTCGGCAACGTGACGGTGGAGGCGGGGAACCTCGTCGTCACGGGCAACGTCACCCCCGGGGCCCTCTGTCTGCCGGATGCGGCGGGCGGCCCGATTTCGTGCAAAGGCCCCTGGGCGACGATCGGCGGCGGGACGCAGGTCTGGAGTGAGACCGGCACGACTGTCCATCCCACGACGCTCACCCGTAACGTTGCGATCGGCGATTCGAGCAACACCCCGGCCGCCTTCTTCTTCAACGTCGGCTCCGGCAATCTCTATATTCCCACCTCCATCACCATCGGCCAGCCGCCGACCGAACCCTCCGCGCCCGCCCTTGCCTCGAACCCCGGTCTTGACGGCGACGGCGTCTGCTCTCCAGGCGAGAGCTGCGTTCATCAGGACTGCTGGGGTCTCAACAATGACCAGTGCCCCGCAACAGGTGACCAGGTGTGCGCCAGCGACGGGACGGACCGCTGCGTTGACGTCCCCGCGGCCGTCACGAACGACACGACCCCGCCTGACACGCCCATCCTCACCTCGACGACCGTGATATCCGACGCCGCAACCATCGGCTGGAATACCGTCGCCGACGCCGGCGGCTCGGGCCTTGCGGGCTACCAGATCTGGCGCTGCACGGGTGGCGGCTGCACACTCGAACGGCTCATCGCCGACGCAGGCACCGCCACGAGCTACCAGGATGTCAACCTCTCCTCAAACACGACCTACCGCTATGCCGTGAAGGCGTTCGACGTGGCCGGGAACAGCTCCGTCCTCTCCAATACGATCCAGATTCTCACCCAGCCCGACACGACCGCACCGGCTGTCCCAGGCAACCTCCACCTTGACGGCGTGCCCACGGCGAACGTCGTCTCCCTTGCCTGGAATACCGCAACGGATGCAGGCCGCTCCGGCCTTGCGGCCTACCGCATCCTCCGGTGCGCAGGGACCGGCTGCACCCCGTCCGCCACCATTGCAACGACGGCAGGCATCATATTCAGCGACACTGGCGTTGCACCGGCAACCACCTATGGCTATGCCGTTGCCGCCCTTGACGGTGACGGCAACCAGTCCGGCCCTTCTCCCACCGTCACGGCAACGACGGCCGAAGCCCCGCCTGCTCCGGATACCGAGGCACCATCCGTTCCGGCCAATCTCCATGTCAACGGCACGCCGTCCACCTCGAACACTTCCCTCTCCTGGAACGCTGCCACCGATAACGTCGCCGTCGTCGGGTACAAGCTCTACCGCTGCACCCCCGCTCCCTGTACCCCGGCCTACTTTGCCGACGTGGGCAACACGACCTCTTTTACCGATACGGACGCCCGTCCCTCGCCCCTCCGCTACCAGGTGACGGCGTATGATGCCGCTGGCAACGAGTCAAGCAGGTCCACAGCCATTGATGTGGTCATTTCTGGCAGCGGGCGGGATGAAGGAGGAGATATTGGTGCCCTTCCCACAGACCTCCAAGCTCCCCGGCCAACCGGCCTCGCGGCCAATGCCAGGCAGCAGTCCATCTTTGTGCCTGCCGACCGTGCGACGGTGGCAGGCATCCAGCCCCTCGCCCGCCTCCTTTCCGCCCCGACCGCCCTTGCCCAGCCCCTCGCGTTCTTCTCTATTCCCTCTGCAGCTGCCGCGGCCGGCAGTCCGTCAAGCCCGGCGGCAGGTGTGCCGAAATTCACGGTCAACGAGGGCACCATCGTCATCCGCGCGACCTCGACCAACAATCTCGAACTCGGCGAGAATGGCACGGACATCACCGGTGTCAACAGCATCTACCTGCGACCCAACAGCTTGGCCCAGGGCAACAGCGTCAGCATCTCGGATCCTGGAACTGGCAATGCCGACCTCAATACTTTGGGGAACGTTCGTGCAGGCCAGCTCTGTCTGCCCGGTTCTGCCGGGTGCATCAGCACGTGGAACTCAACGACCCTGAGCAACTTTACTGCCAATGACTACATCTGGGACCTCAACACGTCAGCCAAGCGCTCTGCACGGCCGGTCAGCCACCAGAACGCGGGTCTGAACCTCGACGGCAACATCTACAACTATAACAACCTGGGCGTCCTGACGGCGGTGCCTTCATCCGGCTACCCGGCGGTGGGCACCGACAACTTTCTCTTTCTCGTCAATCGGGCGGGGAATACGGTTGAAATCGACACGGCGGACAACGTGCTGTTTGCCAATGCGACAGACAACGTCATCGGCATCGGCCTGGACGACCCGGATGACAGCAACAACCGGCTCCAGGTTGCGGGTTCGGACTCGCCGATCCGTCTCGAATGCAGCGGCACCCGCTGCTTCAACATCAACAAGACCGGCGGCTCGGGTGGGTTCGTCTACCAGTCCTTCCGTCGCGGCAGCGGCGACGACGATTGGAACGACAATGAGCGATGGCGGTTCGTCTCCGATACTTCGGATGACCGGTTCACGATTGGGACCGGCTCGGCAAGTGTCCTTACCCTTTCACAGGCAGGGAACGTGGGCATCAACACGACCTCTCCTGATGCCAGGCTCGTCGTCGACAGCGGCACGGCAGGGCAGAGCGGCCTCAGGCTGGCACGGCTTGCCGGCTGCTCCGGCGCACTCCAGACCCAGGCCAACGGGACCATTGTGTGCGGAAGCGTGGGCAGCACGCTGCCCGGCAGTGTTGACGACTACATCTATGACGCGATCACCCCGCCGGGAGGCGCGGATGTGCCGCAATACGCGAAGATTTCGCTCAACTCCGGCGCGACAAGCCTGGGTCCTGCCAGGGCCATCACCGGCGCCACAGCCGCAAACCCGGTCGTGGTAACGGCGGTGGGCCACGGCTTTGAAACGGGCGACCTGGTCGTCATCAGATCGGTCGTCGGCATGCGGCAGCTCAACGAACACGCGTTCAGAATCACGCGCATCGACGCGGATCGTTTCAGCTTGAACGGCGTGAACGGCACGGGCTACACCGCGTACACAAGCGGCGGCACCGCTGCGGAGTTTCTGAACTTCTCGCAGCAGCTCGGCGGCGTTTTGACCGGCGGAATGCTCGCCGTCGGCCGCTATCAGAACCCGGCGACCCCTGAAGATTATTCGCTGTTCAACGTCCAATATGGTGGTCACGTGGTCGGCGGCGGGAATGTCTACGCCATCGGCATCGGCACCGTGGATCCGACGGCAACGCTCCATATTCAGGCGGGGTACGGCAGGACGACGTGGCCGCTTGGCAATCAGTTTGCTGCCGGCGCGAATAACCCGCCGCTCGGGCAGGGCACCATGTCGTTTTTTGCCGGGAACACGACGATCAACGGCACGAACACAAGCTTTCGAACGACGTTCTCGGTCGACGATTCCTTTGTTATCGACCTGTTTGGCACAACGCCGCGGCTCTTTACCGTCAAGAGCATCATCTCGGACACGCAGATAACGATTAGCCCGGTGCCGGTGATCGCCGGGTCGAAGAGTTTTCGGGTCATCCATGCCCCGTTGCGCATTTCGGATATCAACGGCGTGCAAAGATTCTCGGTGAATACGAGCGGCGAACTGTGCTTTTCCGGTTCCTGCGTCAATGACTGGTCGAATGTGATCCTCAACACCGGGTCAGGCCCCTTCAACGGCCAGACCCAGACCACCGCGAGCTTCAACATCGGCGGCACGGGAAGAGTCGCGGGCGCGTTCACGGTGGAAAGCGGGCCGCTCAACCTGCCGGCATCGAACAGGTCTGCACTGCCGAACTCCATCGATACCGGCGGCACGTTCAGCGGCAGCACGTACTCAAGCCGCCTCGTGTTCGGCGGCGACGGCGCGGCAGGCGTCGACAACAACTTCGGCATCTTCGAGGATGACACGGCAACCGAGCCCGTCCTTCGCGTCTCAGACCAGGATCCCATTGCCGATGCGACAGTCCAGCGGGGTATCCATCTTGGCATCGTGGCCAAGCCCACCGCCCTCTGTTTCTACGGCTCGGGCGCCGCAGAGTGCGTGACGAAGAAAAGCGATTTAGGGGGTGGGAGCTTTGTTCCAGATGACTACATCTGGGACCTGAACACAGCAGCGAAGCGGACCGCCAGAGGCATCGGTCACCAGAACGCCGGCGTGAACCTTGACGGGAATATCTACAACTACAGTAACCTCGGCGTGCTGCCGGCCGTTCCGGCGTCCGGCTATCCGACCGTGGGGACCGATGCCTTCCTGTTTCTTGTGAACCGCGCAGGCAACACGCTTGAAGTTGATACTGTTGACCACGTGCTGTTCGCGAACGCGGCGAGCAATGTGGTCGGCGTTGGCCAAGGAAGCCCCCAATCACGACTCACAGTCACGGGGTTGGGTATGACCATCCCTGACAGTAACGGCGACGCTGAGAGCATCGCGAGCATCTATGCAAATACGACGCGCTCGGCGCTCTACGTGGAGCAGGAGCGATTTGCTTGGGATGCCACTGTCGGCGACTACCCGTATGCAGGGTATTTCAGCGGCCGCGTGCGTATCGTCGGCAAAGACGTTGATGGCGCGTCGGCAGGTCTCGGCGACCAGCTCTATGGTTTGAACATCCAGGGCGGGAACGCGATCACGAACGAAGCAAGGACCTACGGGCTTATTGTGCGCGCAGGAAACATGCGAAAAAGCACCTCGGGCGTTGTGCCGACCTACGGTATTCTCGCATACGGCGGTGAGCCGGGAAGCGGCTCGGTTTGCTGCACGGGACTTGTTAGTTATGGCGTGAGGGCGGTCGGCGGCGGCTCGAATGGCTGGGGGACCGTTTCCTCGTCATGGGGTGTCGTAGGACAGGCGGGGTCGGCTAGCTTGACTATCGGCGGCGACTTCACCTCCTACATTAGTCCGGTAAACCCAAGACCCGTTGCCGAGTATATCGGCGTGCGCGCACTCGCTACTGGTGGCGGGTTTCCTGCGCTTTCGACGGATCAAAGTTTCGGCATCATGGCTTCGGGCGGAGAATATGGCGTGTACGGAGCTGCAGGGAACGTTGGAGCCGTTCCTCTTGGCGGGCGGTTCGGCGGCTACTTTGTTACTGCTGACGCCTCGACAACGCTGTACGGCGTCTATGCAAAGGCAGGAAATACGACCGCCGCATCAACCTTTGGCATCTACGCAAGTCAAACCGGCACCGATGCGAACGACTGGGCAGGGTATTTCGAGGGGAAGGCGAATATTACGGCAGACCTCGCCGTAGGGGGGAATATCACCGCGAACGAAGTCAATAGCGTATGTCGCATCAGCACGCGGCTTAATGGTGTAACGAACGGCTCTCTGGGCATGTCTGACGCAACGCTCAACACTCTCTGTTCCAATGGCTGTACCGTTGACCTTGAAAGCTTCAATAACGCGTCGCCGGACCAACGGCGGTTGTCCCATTACCGCCTGACCTACAATTCGGTCGGCAGCTATTATTCCCTCATCGGCTTGGAAGCAAGTGGCGTGGCCTCGTCAGCCGTCAACCGCAGCAGTTTTCTGGCTGCCGGCCTGTTATTTACCGTCGGCAATCCTCCGGCTGCTGGCTCGGTTTGCAACGTGAACCTGACCGCAAGCTCTGCTGACCGGATGCAAATAACGACTGGCAGCTCCTACTACTGTTCGATCAGAATCTGTGATTAACCACGAGGCGGAGTCATGACGATCCATTCAACGTCGCGTTTTGCTCTGATGACCGCCACGCTGAGCGTGGCGATTCTGGTCATGGCCGCGCTCGCGCGCCCTGCGCATGCCGCGGCGCCGGCCGGGGAAGTGCTCAGCCCGACGTCTGACGGGCTGCACATGCGCGAAGCGAAAATTCTTTTTGAGTTGCAGCTCACCGGCGGCGATGACGGAAGCCATGTCCGCATTTTCTGGGACTTCAACTGGGACGGTGTTGACGTCAATGCTCCCGGAGGTTTTGATACCTGCTACCCGGATCCTGCCGATTGCGGCAACAGCGCGATTGCCGGGTATCTTATCCCCAGTTTCGCGTCTCCGGTGAGGTACAACACCGGTCCCGGGTACCCTTTCCGCTACGTCGTGGATAATACCGTCACGGGCTACTACACTGCTCCCGGGCAGGAAAAGTACCGCCTGAAGCTCGTCAATACGGACACGGGCGAGTCCAACACCGTGTCAGGCAGTTTTATCGTCGACGACATTCTCACGCTCGGCGGTTATCTGTGGCTCGGTGCAACGACCTTGGACAATGGTATTGATCCGCCGGGATGGGGGTCAGTAAGCTGCGCGAACCAGAATACGATTTGTGGGGCGGCACGGAACTACAACTTGGTGCTGAAAAAGTCGCCGGCACCATCACCGGTGCCGACCGATGCGCGGTACGGCGCGCTGTTTGAGAACACCTGGTTCGGCGTGACGAAAGAAACGCCGGCTGATCACTGGTGGAATCCGGCCTATTCTTATCGCGTGCCGCTGCGTGTGACAGAAACCATTCCTGCACTTCCCGGTGACCGCACAGGGAACACGGTGGTACTGAAAACGCGGACGCGAACGCTTGTCGACCAGGCGCTGCTGCGCGCGGACCGCAATGACCTGCGCATCGTGTACTGGGATGGAAATGCGAACACCGAGCTTGATCGTGACATCTTCCGCCCCACCACGGATTTTTTGAGCGACGAGCAGGAAATTCGTTTCAAACTCAGGACCGACCTGCCTGACACGACCGGGCAGTACTACATGTATTTCGCCAACCCGGCAGCAGGCGCGCCACCAAACGACAAACGGCTTGTCTATGAATATTTCGAGGATTTCAGCACGAATGTTTTTTTGGGGATTAATCCGACGAACCCATGCCTTTCGACGTCGTTATGGCGCATCGGTCCGCCAGGTGTTGCTGAGGGGGCCAGCTGCCCCACTCCGCTGCCGGGATTGTGTATCGGCCTCTATCGGGTGGAGGGGAACCGTCTTGTTCGCAGGCAATATCTTGGCGACGGTATCTGCAATACGTGGCTGCGCGGACCAGGCGACCCGAACGGCAATCCGAACGCCTACGATTTTGCGGTTAGTGATCAAGATGGAACAGGGTTTACGTACGAAGGGTCATTCAATCTCAGGTTTGGCAGCGCGCCCCTCACGGGTGGATTGTTCGCGCGCGACAGGGACGTTGCGACCACCGCGAACCACGACTATTCTGTCGCCTTCATTGACCAACCGCGCTTCTGCAAGCCGAATGCCGGTCAGGTGCCGGATTCGAGGCACAACTTCTACACTTTTTGTGGGAATGATGCTGATTGTATAGATTCGCCGACGTCAAACCCGCTCACCTGCCAGGCAGAAGCACCCAACCAGATTGCGTACCGCCGAAACATTAAGTGCCCAGAAGGGATTCCTGCATGCGAGGGGAGCGGCAACGGCATCTTCAACCAGAAAGTGCGCACATGGGACTATCCGCTTGTAACGGACACCGACTACGTCGTGACGTGGAACGAGATTCGCTACAACTCGAACCAGCAGCATGTGCGCGTCGCGATCAACGGTGATTTGTTCCAGGAGTTCGACGATATTGGCAACAGGCATCCCCTACGCGCCCGGCCAGGGATTACCTCATATCAACCCACGATTCCCCCTGCCGGTGGGCCGCTGAGGATTGAATATGATGACCTGAAGGCATGGAATGAACGGGGGATCAATGTCACGGTCGACGCCGACCTGGGGAATCCTCTTTCGTTCGCTCGGTTCGAAAACTCGCTTGGCTGGTTCACGTTCAACCGCGGCGTCTGCGCAAGCGGTGACCCACCCCTTCTGGGCACGTACTGCCGCGTGAACACCGACTGCGGGCCTGGTCCTGCCCCGGTGCCGGTCTGCAGCAATGCCGCGTCGGGCGGCGTGCCGGTCGCGGGTGATGTGGAGGACTGGAATAACGCGTCAACCTACGGCTTCAACCGCGTGTATGCGGCGCCGCAGGGGAACTGCAGTATCACGACGACAACGGCGTGTTCCGTTCCTCAGGACTGTCCTGTTGGTCAGACCTGCACCGTGAAGCGCTTTCCAGGGCAGGTAGCGGGATGGGGGAGGTTTCTGACGCTTCGGGATTATGGGAATGCCCTGGCTCCCTCGCAGCCGAACTGGGGCTGGACACATTTGCGCGGCGGTGAAGCGCGAAGGGGGGTGTGCGTCGGCGGTCCTGACAATGACGAGCCCTGCAGTGCTCCGGCAGAATGCACGGCACCCGGCATATGTGATACAACGCTGGCCAACATCTACACGGACGTGCCGACCGGAGGGTTTCAAAGCTGCCTTGATTGCAGCGGCAGCGTTGACGGGAATCCGAGCAACGGCGACCCAGGGAACGGCAAGTGTAATATCTGCCGGAACATCCAGATGACGGCGACCGCAACGCCGATCATCGCTGCCTGTTCGAGCTGCTACGACTGCAACGACAGTTATGCCTGCACTACCTGCGAGTTCTGCAGCAGTTACGGCGTCAGTTTTCATGCGCGCCAGGCGCAGCTGGTCGGGTACGCATGGGCGGGCGGCGACATGGCGGAGGGCGGCCTCGGATGGGTCGAGTTCGGCCCTGCCAGCGGCGCAATTAGCGCACTGCAGGCATGGCTTGCCACGCGGTACGGCGACATCTTCGTCAGGGGCGACATTGGCATCACGACGCAGCTGCCGGCGCCGCCGGGGTCGTTCAACGCCACATACGTTATCCAGTCGAACGGCACGATTGCATTCACGAGCAGAGCGGGGTACGTGCAACCGAACTACCCGCAATCCCTGGGGTTGCCAACACGCGGCACGCAGTATATCAACATACTCGGGCGCCTTGATTTCAAAGAAATGTCGAGCGGGTCGCGGTACGGAACGGTGGTCACGTGGCCCAACGCGGCGCAGGCGAATATCGAGATCAACGCATGGAACAGCAAATTGTTGGAAGGAAAGATCTACTACGTCAGGGGAGATGTAACGGTCAATAACCCGCTGACGTTTCTTCCCGGCAGCGGGACGTCAAGCGGCGCAGGCACCATTATTGTCGATGGTGACTTGACGATGAACGCGCCAGTTACCTATGACACAGGAACGCCTGCAGGGACTATTACCAATATTCCTTCAGTCGCGTGGCTGGTACGCGGGAATGTGACGGTTAACCCGAACGTTGGCACGCCCAAAACGGATCTGAACCCGGGGCCGAACATTGTCGGCGCGTTCCTGGTCGTCGGCTGCCCCAGTGACGGACAGTACGCAGACGAATCAAGCGGCAACCCGTGCAACGTCACCACGCAAGACGGCCAGGTCAGAACCGGCGCCTCATCCGTACTTGAACTCATCGTCAACGGTCTCATGATGGCAAAGAGGTTCACGTTCGAGCGGACAGTCCCGTCGACGCGCGGTTCCGAGCAGATTATCTATGACGGCCGGTTGATTGCAAACCCTCCTCCTGGCCTGCAAGACCTCACCGCTGCGCTTCCGGTTATCCGTGAAGTTACCCCATAACCTCCTGAGTTTTTTGTTGAAACATAGGTTTGACTAGGGGGCAATTTTGTGCTATACTCAACATGAACACTGGGGTTTGCTCTCACCACTGGGAATAAGCGGTGCGAGGGCCTTGGTTGATTGCGCAGACATCTTCCTATGGCATTGTTTCAAAGAAAACAGAGCTTCCTTGGAATCGATATCGGCACCTCGAGCATCAAGGCAGTCGAGCTCAAGAATGAGGCCGGCCGGCCGAAACTCGTGACCTACGGGTACATTGAGCAACAGAGCGACCTTGTGAAGAGCGACAGCCCGCAGGCGCAGGCACGCCTGCTCGCGACCATCAAACATCTTGTCCAGCAGGCGGGAGTGACGACGGACAAGGTTGTCGCAGCGCTCCCGAGCTTCGCTGTTTTTACCTCGATCATCAGCTTGCCTGTGATGTCCGAGAAGGATCTGCTCGCCGCAGTGCGATGGGAGGCGAAAAAGTTCGTCCCGATGCCGCTTGACGAAATGATTCTGGACTGGCGCGTTATCAAGGAGCCGGAAACGCCGCAGGCGCAGCAGCAACTTGGCGTGAAGAAGAGGGCAAAAGATTTGAAAATCCTTCTCACGGCGGCACCGAAGAATCTCGTCAAGCGATATGTCGACCTGTTCAAAGCGGCCGACATGCAGCTCGTCAGTTTAGAGACGGAATCGTTCGCACTCGAGCGCTCGCTCATCGGTAACGATCCGTCACCGATCATGGTCATCGACATCGGCGCAATCGCAACGGACATCAGCGTCATCTCGCACGGGATCCCGCTGCTGAACCGCAGCATCGATGTAGGAGGCGAGACCATCACAAAGTCAATCATGAACAGTCTCAACATCGATGTCGACCGTGCGGAACAGTTCAAACGGGATTTCGGCATGGGCACGTCGGACGGCAACCAACAGATCCCAAAGACCATCGAATTCGTCATCGGTTCCATTATCAATGAAACCAGGTATTGCCTCAACTTGTACCAGGGGCAGGGGCAGCAGACAGTTGAAAAAGTCATTCTTGCCGGCGGCTCGTCATTCCTCCCGTCGCTGCCCGACTATCTCGCTCGCGTTCTCAATCTGAAGGTGTTCATCGGCGACCCGTGGGCGCGCGTCATCTACCCCATCGAGCTGAAATCCGCGCTCCAAGAAATCGGTCCGCGGTTTGCGGTCGCCATCGGCCTTGCCATGCGGAACATCGTGTAACATCAACGTACCCACACCAGCAACAAAAACCCACCGACGGTCATGACGGACATCAATCTCCTGCAAGATCGTGAAACCGGTGAGCAGAAGGACGAAATCGAAAAGCAAAAACGAAAAGCTACAGTCGTCGTCGAGCTCACGAATCCAAAAAAAGAACGGGACACCGACCCTACGAGGAGCCCGAAGTCGGGCGTGCTCGCATTTCTCAAACGGATCTTCGGCTCCCCCGCACCAGCGATGCCGACCGCGAACCGCCCTCCACGTATTCTCCATCAAGAACCTGAAGAACCCAAGCGCAAGGAGCGGACCGGCGCGCCGCGCAAGCCAATGTCGTTCAAGCAGCGGCTGACTGAGCGCTTTGTCCATGAGGAGCAGAACAAGGTAGGAGAGGATTCGCTCGATGATGTCTTTGCCAAACCCCGGCCGAGGGAGCTTCCCGCTCGTCCCACCCCTTCAACCCCGGCCGTTACCCCGCCATTGCCCAAACAGGCGGAGAGGGTACAGATACAGCCGCCGCCAGTGTCGGGCGCCGGTGTCTCCGGAGGTCCGGGCGTATCCGTGCCTCCACCTGTCGAACCCTCGCTTGGCGTCAACCTTGTTCCTGAAGAGATGCTTGGCGCCGCCGCGGGGAAAAACAGGTTAGTGAGCCTGGGGTTTGTCGCACTGCTTGCCGTCCTCGTCGTTGCACTCGGGTATATCGGCATGGTTATCTACCAGAACCGGATCGTCGATGAAACCGAAACGGTACAAACGCAGATCGCGGCTGTTGACCTCGAAATCAAAAAGCTGAACGCCACAAAACAATCCGCGATGGAGTTTCACGCGGCGGCGAACAATGTTCTCGATCTTCTTGACCGCCACATCTACTGGACCCGGTTTCTTTCGGGGCTTGAAACCTATACCATCCGCGATGTCTTTTACCGGAACATGACGGTCGACCGCGCTGGTCATCTCACGCTCACTGCCTCGGCAAAGGACTATCGCGCGGTTGCCCGCCAGCTCCTTGCCTTTCAGGATGCCAAGGATTTCGTCAAGGACGTCAACATTACCGCGGCGCAAGCGGTGAAAGAAAACAACGAGGTGTTGGTGAACTTTGCCGTCAGCATTACGCTCAAGGATGACGTCGTCCTGCGCGATCGTCAGGGCGGCCCCCCCTTCAATCAGGAGTAGATATGTCGACGCGATCACAACAACTCGGCCGGAACATGAAAAGATTCGTCGCTCTGCATTTCCGCCCTCTCGCCATTGCCGCCGCAGCGCTGATCTTCATCGCGGGGTATCTGGCCTTTCTTAGCCCAAAGGTTGCTGAAATCCGCACCGTCGGCTTCTTTGACCTTCAGCGCGCCCGAAGCCAGCTCGAACTGAAACAGCGTATTCTCGAAACGACAAATGCGTTGACGAAAAAATACAGCGACCTCAGCATCAAGGATGCCGCAGCGCTCACCTCGCTCCTCCCTGCGGAACCCGAACTTCCCGAGCTGTTTGTGCAGACCGAGGCCTTGGCCACGGTTTCGGGTCTTCTCATGGAGAACGTGAATTTTTCATTGCCGACGCCCCAGGTAACGGCCGGGCAGACGGGATCGGAGGGGTCGGTACCGGCGCCTGCCCCGGCGGCAAGCCCAACAGCGCGGCCGATCGTCGTTGCAAGCAATGGCAAAACGACGCTCAAACAGTTGAGCGTCACCTTTACTGCAAGTGGCGGCAGGGGGTACTCCGATCTGAAAAAATTCCTCACAACCATCGAATCGAGCAGCCGGATTTTCGACGTGCTGTCGCTTTCCTATACCCCCGTGCAAACCGATCAGGTCGAAAGCTACCTCATCAACGCAGTGACCTATTTCGTGGGCAAGTAACCTTCTTCGTATGGCCCTCGTACGAAAAACCACCAGCAAAAAAAAGACCATCATCCTCCTCTCGGTCTTTTTCGTACTTCTTCTCGCAGGAGGAATCTATCTCTATTCGCTCTCTGTCGGCAAGGGCACGGTTGATGTCACCGATACCACGACACGCCAGCTGCAGACGACGCTCGGGGAACTCCGGTCCATTGACCAGAGGCTCCAGCCCGATCTTGAACAGCTGCTCTCGGATGTTCGCTACAAAGAACTTACGCCCTACGGCACTCTCCCGGTTGAGATTGGGGAGATGGGCCGGCCGAATCCCTTCACTCACTTTTGAGCAGATGGAGCAGCAGACCCAACAATCAGCCCCCGATGCGTCACGCCAGGCCGGGCCCGCAGGCGCGCCGCTTGGCGTGCCCGCTGCGGCACAGAGCGCGGCGGTTTTGCAGGAACTCGTTCGCACGAATCTGCTGACGAAAGAGAAAGTTGTCGAGGTTGAACGAAGTGCGCGAGAGCAGCATAAGCCCGTCCTGCAGCTGCTGGAAGAGGAACAACTGGTGCGTGAGGAAGATTTTGTCCGCGCGAAGGCGGCAACGCTCAATGTCGCGTACGTTGATCTGTTCGGCAGGATTGTCCGCGGCGACGTCCTCAACCTCATTTCGCAGGAACTGGCGCAAAACTACAAGATGGTCGCGTACAACCGGCAGGGCAGCGTGGTGAACATCGCGATGGTCGATCCGACGGATTTCAAGGCCCTTGAGGCGATTGAATTCATCGCGCGAAAGAACAGGTTCCGCGTCGAATATTCCATGGTCTCGGAATCCGGCCTCCGGTACATTCTTCACCAGTACGAATCGCTGTCACGCGAGGTGGAAGAAGCGCTCAAAAGCGCAGAAGCCGAGGCGAAACAGACCGAGGCGCGGACCATGCTGGAGGAAGAAGAGGGCGGCTTTGAGGAAGTCGTTCACCGCGCGCCGGTCTCGAAAATGGTTTCGGTCATCCTGCGTCATGCCGTCGAGGGCAAGGCCTCCGACGTCCACATCGAACCGGTGGGGAATGAAAGCCGCGTGCGGTACCGTGTCGATGGGGTGCTCCACACGTCCATCGTCTTGCCGAAGTACATCCATAACTCCATCGTCACCCGCATCAAAGTCATGTCGAACCTGAAAATTGACGAGACCCGCATCCCGCAAGACGGCCGGTTCCGCATGACCATCGACGAACACGACATCGACTACCGCATCTCCGTTCTGCCGCTCTTCAACACCGAAAAGGTCGTGATGCGTATTCTCGATACGGCGACCGGCGTCATGACGCTCGGCCAGCTGGGGTTTGACGGGCGCAACCTCGTCACCGCGCAGAACGCCTTGAACAAATCGCACGGCATGATTCTCATGACGGGCCCCACGGGGTCAGGAAAGTCCACATCGCTCTATGCGATGCTCAACATTCTCAACCGCGACCAGGTGAACATCGTGACGCTTGAAGACCCGATCGAGTATTACGTGAAAGGCATCAACCAGTCGCAGATCAATGCCGACGCCGGCTATACGTTTGCCACGGGTTTGCGCGCCATCCTGCGGCAGGACCCGGACATCGTCATGGTCGGTGAAATCCGCGACAATGAAACGGCCGAACTTGCCATTCATGCGGCGCTTACCGGCCACCTCATCCTCTCCACGCTGCACACGAACGACTCGTTCGGCGCGGTCCCGCGGCTCATCGACATGGGCATCGAGCCGTTTCTTGCCTCCGCGTCCCTCAACGTCATTATCGCGCAGCGGCTCGTACGGCGCGTCTGTCAAAGCTGCAAGCAGGAGATGCAGCTTCCCGAAACCGTCGCCAAGGAGGTGCAGACGCAGCTTGAGAAGCTCCCCGACGACGTCAAGAAGGATGCCGCCGGCACCATCGGGCGAATGTCGTTCTTCCGCGGCCGGGGGTGCGCACGGTGCGAAAACACCGGTTACAAGGGGCGTATTGCCATCGTCGAGGTGTTCGAGGTCGACAGCGAGATGCAGAAAATCATCGTCGGCGGCGGCGATATGATTTCGAAGATCAAGGATGCGGCTGCCCGACAGAACATGTACTCGATGAAACAGGACGGCATCCTCAAGGCCCTGCGCGGGCTCACGACCATCGAAGAGGTCTTTTCTGCAACCAAGGAATAACCCCATCCCTATGAAAAGCGAACTCACTCCGTTTCCGAAAATCCTGCTTGTTGAGGACGACACGTTCCTCGTGGGCATGTATGTTGCGAAGCTCGACAAGGAGCGGTTCGAGACGTTTGTCGCCAACGACGGCGTCGAGGGGGTGCGTGTCGCGAAAGAGAAACTGCCAGATCTCATCCTCCTCGACATCCTGCTGCCGAAAATGGACGGCTGGACGGTGCTGGGTGAGCTGAAGCGTGACCAGGCAACACGGGCAATTCCGGTGATTTTGCTGACGAACCTCGGCGACAAGAAGGACGTGGAGCGTGGCATGGCGCTTGGCGCCACGGACTACCTCGTCAAGGCACATTTCATGCCGGCGGAGGTCGTGGAGAAAATCAAAAAAACGATTCGGGACACGCGCACGCTCCGTTCGATCGCCTGACGTTTTCACGCACCCATGGCTCCAGGACAACAGCTGACCCTTGACCGCCTGCTCACCCGCGTTGCCGAATACCGGGCATCGGATCTCCATTTGACCGTGGGGATGCCGCCGGTTTTGCGCGTCGACGGGCGGCTCGTGACGCTCACCGACGAAGCGACGGTGACGCCCGATCTCATGGGCGCGTTTCTCGAACAGCTGCTTGCAGACGACCAGCGCGCCGCGCTTGAGCGTGACCACAGCATCGTTTTTACCTATGCTCTCGGCAACAAGGCGCGTTTCAAGGCGAACATTTTTTACCAGCGCGGGTACCCGTCGGCGTCGCTTCGCTACATCCCGTCTCAGACCCGCACCATCCGCGAACTGGGGCTGCCGCCTATCATCGAACAGTTTGCCCGCTTGCCCAAAGGGCTCGTTATCATCTCCGGCACGTTCGGCTCGGGACGGTCCGCGACGCTCGCGGCGCTTGTGGATCTCGTGAACCGCGAACGGGCGGAGCATATCCTCACGATCGAACGTCCCATCGAGTACCTGTTCATCAACGCCAAGAGCGTGGTTGAGCAACGTGAAGTCGGCCATGATACGGGCTCGTTTGAAAACGCGCTCGACAACAGCTTTCAAGAGGACGTGAACGTCGTCATGCTCTCGGAACTCGAATCCCCGAGCGTGACAAGCGTTGCCCTGAAAGTGGCGGAATCCGGCCGATTGGTGCTCTCGACGATGAACACCGATTCGGCCGTGCGGACCATTGAGAAAATCATTACGAGCTTTGCCCACAGTGAGCAGGAGCAGGCCCGCATCCAGCTCTCTGAAGTGCTCCAGGGCGTCGTGGCGCAGCGCCTGCTCCCGCGGAACGGCGGCGGGAGCGTCGTCGCGGCGGAGGTGCTCACAGTCACGCCGGCCATCCGCTCCGTCATCCGCGACGGGGTGATCTACCAGATCAACACCATCCTGCAGACGTCGCGCGAAGAGGGGATGATCCCGCTTGACCGTGCGCTGGCCGAGAAAGTCCGCTCCGGCGAGATTCTCATCGATGAAGCCCTTGCTCATGCAAACGACCGCAACAGCTTGAAGCTCATGCTCCGGCCTTCAGGATACTGACATGCCCGTCTACGATTATCGAGCAAAAGACCACGAGGGGAACACGCTAATCGGCGCGGTTGAGGCGCCGACCGAAAACGTGGCGACGGATGTGCTCAAAGAAAAAGAGCTCATCATCTTGCAGCTCACCGAGCGCAAGAAGTCGACCCTCATGCAGATCTCGCTGCCGTTTCTCAATCGCGTCAAAGCGCGCGATGTTGTTGTGTTTTCCCGGCAGCTCGCCGTGATGATTTCGGCGACGGTGCCGATTGTCCAGGCCTTGCGCGTGCTCACGCGGCAGACCGAGAACACCACCTTCAAAATCATTATTTCGGAGATCGCCGACGAAGTGGACGGCGGCGCGAAGCTTTCGGCGGCGCTTGCACGATACCCGCAGGTGTTCAGCGACTTCTTTGTCCATATGATCCGTTCGGGCGAAACAACGGGCAAACTCGACGAGACGCTCAATTACCTTGCCGACCAGCAGGAGAAGGGCTACGATTTGCAGTCGAAAATCAAGGGCGCGCTCATCTACCCCGCGTTCATCCTCGGCGGCATCGTCATCGTCGGCGTGCTCATGATGGTGTTCGTCATTCCGAAACTCACCGAGGTGCTTATCCAGAGCGGCGCCAAGCTGCCGGTGACGACGAAAATCCTCATCGCCGTGAGCGGTTTTCTTGCGACGAAGTGGTGGCTGCTCGTGCTCATCGCCGTCGTGGGGTACATCGCTTTCCGCATCTATGTGCGCACCGATGCGGGCAGGTACCGCATCGACAACCTCAAGCTGACCGCGCCCGTCATGAAAGGCATTACGCGGCGCATCTACATCACCCGTTTTGCCCGCTCGCTTTCGACGCTGCTGGCAAGCGGCATTCCGCTCACCCGCTCGCTTGAAATCGTGGCCGATGTGGTGGGCAACAGGGTCTACCACGAGCTGACCCTGAAAACCATCAAAGAGATTGAAGACGGCAACTCCATCACTTCCGTTTTTTCGCAAAGCCGGCTTGTGCCCGTCATGCTGACCCAGATGATGAGCGTCGGCGAACAGACCGGCCGGCTCGACCAGATTTTGGGCAAGCTTGCCGACTTCTACGGCCGCGAAGTCGAAAACTCCGTCAAGAACATCACGACGCTTCTGGAACCGCTTATTCTCATGCTGCTCGGCGTGGGCGTTGCAGGCCTTGTTTCAGCCATTCTCTTGCCAATCTACCAGGTTTCAACAAGCTACTGAAGCCACTCGAAACTTGCGCCAGAACTGGGAAAATGCTAGAATACATTCAGTGTGGAAAACAGCGGAACTGAAGATACACCGCTGTCAACTCAAGAAAAGAATTATCGAATTTGTGTTCGAAAGGAGGTGAAGAAATGAAAACCAAAAAGGGATTTACGCTTGTCGAGTTGCTCGTCGTCATCGCCATCATCGGCTTGCTTGCGACGATCGCTTTCATTTCACTGAACTCTGCTCGAGGCAAAGCGCGTGACGCAAAACGCGTTTCTGACGTGCGGCAGGTCATGGCCGCGCTTGAACTTGCTTACAACGATAACGGCGGTTACCCCCAGGATGGGACAATTGCCGCGGGCCTTGTCGCATGGAGCGGCATCTCGTCGGCAATGACGAACTATATCGGTCTGATGCCTCCGGACGTGACTCCAAATGATGGTGGATGCACATCAGGACCAACGGGGAATAATAGGTACTTGATTCAGTCGTTTTCAGCAGATGGAACGACCGACTGGCCGCCTGCGAGCGGTGCTTTCAGCCCGGCGTACAGGATTCAATTCTGCCTTGGCAATGTCACAGGCGGTTTGGGATCAGGTACGCATGTAGCAACACCGAACGGCATTCAATCAGTTTTCTTGAGATC
>CAZCGY010000005.1:0-29759 GCA_964498355.1 uncultured Gammaproteobacteria bacterium
CAGGTTTTTTCGCGGACGGATCATCGAACTCTTGCGCCGTACTCGAGCATGGAGCTCCGAAAAGGAAGTTCGCGAAAAGCTGCGTCAATTCAGCCATCTGCGTTCTCCGCGTCTCCGCCGGCTCATACACGATCTTCGCGACGAGGGCTTTGTTGAACAAACGGTAAGAAACGGCCAGACCTTTTTGCGGCTTCATTGACTAGGGCGCGTTTTTCTGTTACAATGTGCTCAGAGGTACAAAGCAACCGCCAAAAAGTTTAAGAATTGTATGCCTGCCTCGCGAAAACAAAAACAGCAAGAACCGCATCGTCGTGCTCACCGTCGCATTGCGCTGGCCGTTGTTCTGCCCATCGGCATTCTTGTGCTCTTCGGGGGCGGACTCTTTGCATATGGGAGTACCTTCTCCGGCAAGCTCCTGCCGGGGGTTGTTGTTGCGGGAGCCGACATCGGGGGAAAATCAGCAGCCGAGGCACGTCGGATCCTTGGTTCAAAAACCGAGTTGTATGACCTGACAGGAATCCGCGTGACACTCGCATCTCAGGCGATGACGCCGAAGGCATCGGAGCTGGGGGTCCAATTTGACATCGACCAAACGCTCGAGCGTGCCCTGAACATCGGGCGCGAAACGACGTTGCGCAAGACGATCCAGGTTCCCTTCTTCGGCCGGAGGAGCGACCTGCAGATGGTTGTGCATTTCGATCAAGTGAAGCTTGCCGAGTATCTCACCGACGTCGAAAAAGGATATTCCATACCGATGCTCAATCCGCATGTCTCATGGAAGAATGGAGCATATGTGGTGAATGACGGGAGTGAAGGCGAGCGTGTTGTCCATCCTGACTTTGCAGAAGCGTTGCTCGCATCGGCGGAGGCAATGCGCCCGTTTCTTGTTGAGCTTTCATACGAGAAGGTTTTCCCGACCGTTGCCGCCGAAGATTTAATCGAAGCAAGAAGCCAGATGGAGGCAATGACCTCCGAGCCGCTTGCGCTGACCGGTGGGGGAAAAAAGTTCACCGTTGAGCCAGAAGTTCTGCGTCCCTGGCTTCGGCAGGAGTATGAGAGCGCAAAGGTAGTCGACGACTCGAGGCAGGGGATTGTCATTATCCTCGACAAGCCGCTCGTCAGCCAGTATCTCCAGGAACTGAACGCGAAAATTGGAACCCCGCCGAAACAGACGTTTGGCTATGTTTCAGAACAGCGGGGGGAGTATGCGTATAAAAACTCGAAGGGGCAGGAAATCAAATTCCCCGAAACGTCAGAAGCGATTCTCGCGGCGCTCCACCCCGGCGCATCGCGACGTGCAGAAATCGTCATGGGCGAAGTAGAGCCCGTTATCACGCTGGAGCAACCAAAGGCGCCAAAGGATTCGGGCAAGGTTATCGCCGTCGACATCTCCCGCCAGACAACGTATGCGTACGAGGACGGGAAACTCGTTTTTTGGACGAGGGCTTCAACGGGCAAGGGCGATTCGACGAAAGAAGGGGAGTGGAAGGTCTACAACAAGAACCCGGACCAGGTCATGGACGGGCCCGGCTACTACCTGCCGCACGTGAAATGGGTGCTTGCCTATGACGGCGACTACACGCTCCACGGGACGTACTGGCACACGAAGTTCGGCCAGCCCATGAGCCACGGTTGCACGAACTTGTCTGAGGCGGACGCGAAGTGGCTCTACGACTGGGCGCCCATCGGTACGCCCGTCGTGATCTATCGAAGCGAGAAAAAGTAACGGGGCCCTCCCGTAGGTATATCCAAAACCCTACTCGCTTGTTTTGTCGTTTGAAAAAGCACCTTATTCCTAGAACAAGAGAGGAAAGAATGGTATACTCACGCCAGTATGAAACGTCTTTTGTACGTTTTTGGGGGACTGGGTGTTCTCGTGGTCGGCATGGGTCTTTGGTTTGGCTATCTCGCGCTGACAGAAGACACGCTGCCGCCGGGTGTTGTGCTTGGCGGTGAGACGTCCACCCCTGCGGCCTTCTGGAAAGATGAGGAACTTCTGCTGTCGCCCGAAGGGAAGATTGCAACGTGGTCAAAGGCCAATGGGCTCGCCATTGTCGAAGAACTGTCGAATGCTGTTGTCCGGTCCGCCGCAAAGAGCTCGGACGGCAAAGGGCTTCTTCTCGTGCAGAAGCATGGGAGTATGAGCGTCTTTTGGTGGTATGAAGAAAATCGGCAGCCACGGTTTCTCGTTGCTTCACGCGGTGAAGTTTATGATGTCATCCCGGCTCCGACGCAGCACAGCGCGCTTGTGTTCCAGCAAAGCGACAAAAGTGAAAGGGATGAGCTTCTCTTACTGGATACGTCACGTGGTACGCTCACGAGTATCGCGTCCAACGTCCGCTCTGCAAGCTGGATGCCGGACGCAAGCGGCATTATTGCGACGGATAGAGATCAGAGTGTCTGGTACTTTGGCATACAGGCAGGCGGCCGGGTTGCACTGCCGGAGCTCATCACGCAGTCGCTTGATGCCGCCGTTGTTCCGGACCGTAAAAGTGAATTAGTCATTGCTCGCAGGGCAGATCGTGGCGTCTCTTTGCTGACAAAGTCGTTTCTGTCTGGTGAAGAGCACCAACTTGGCGAATTCGCGACAGACGCAGATCCGTCTGCCGTGTCGATCGTGCCTTCGCTGCGCGGTGTGCTGGCGATTCTCTCATTCGCTGCCGGTGAGGAAAATGGAGATCTTCTTTTCGTTCGTTTGTCGACTGGAACGGTCGAACCGGCAGGGTTGACGGCGCGCAGAGTAACATGGTTGGATAACGGGGGCTTGCTTGTTGAACGCATGCAGGCGGGCGCAGCATCGCTTTTGTATCTTGAGGCGCCGGGGGAACAGGCGTCCCCAGTGGACAGCGATCAACATTATCAGGTTGCAACGTGATACTTCTCAAGCGCTTCATTCCTGTTTGTACCGCACTCTTTCTCCTCGCGGGTTTTGAGTTCACGCTTGCATACCAGCATCTCTACTGGCTCTTTGCGGCAGTGGTCCTGTCCGCGCTGTCATCGGCCTCAGGGTCTCTTCTCAGCTGGAAGTTCAGGCGTTCCGAATTCTGGCATCTGTTTTTGCTGCCGATGAGCTTTGTGGCTTCGAGCTTCCTGCTCCTCCTTTTCGTCAGTGACAGTTGGCTGGCACAGCTTCTTGCTTTTGCATCGGCTGTACTCTGCGGGTGGTATTTAGAAAATGTTTTTCAGTACCACTTTCAACGGCAGCGGTATCAACCATATGCGCTGGAAAATATTGCAAGCTACCTGAACCTGCTTGTGGTTTTCTTTTTCGCCTCCTCCCTCTTTGCTATGCGCGTTTTCTTGAACATCTCGCTTTTTGTTCTGGTCCCTTTAGGCGCCGTGGTCAGTGTGGCCTTGTCGTTTCAAGTACTTTGGACGAGTAAAGTTGCACTTTCGCGGGCATGGATCATGCTTGTCGTGTATGGGGTTATCATGCTCGAGATCTTTGGCGCGGTGAGCATATTGCCGACGACCTTTTTTGTGGCCGGGCTTCTTTTGGCCGTTCCCCACTATTTGATGATGAATCTTGCCCGGCATTCGTTTCGCGATCAACTTGACCATCGGGTGTTGCGCCGGTATGCGATCATCGGGTCTGCGGCGCTTCTTGTAACATTGTTGTCGGCGCCGTGGGGATAACATGAAGGTCCAGCCGACGCCAACATCGCCGAAGGCGCAGCGCGCATCATCATCCGCGCAGGAACTCGCTTCGCTCTATCGACACGATGCAATGCGTCCGTTTGAGCGGCCGCAACGACCGCGGTCTGTCTCGCTTTTGACGCTTTTCCTTGCGTTGTTCATCGCGCTGCTTTCCGGGGCCACCGCAGCGGTCCTTCTGGAGGCCTTTTTCCCTATGAGCATCAGTGATCGGAGCGTGGCAACAACCCGACAAATACAGAGATCGAAAAGGGATGCCGCACAGATCGCGCAGTCGACGCTCGATGCCGCTGGAGAAACGCAAAAAGCGCTTCTCGCACTCTACGAGCGTCATGCTGCGAGCGAACCTATGGCTGATTTTTATGGTTCTGGCGGGCAGGCTGGGACGGGGATTCTGCTCTCTCAAGACGGCTGGGCGGTCACCACGTCATCGGCGCTTGGTTCCTCGAACCAGATGGTAGCTGTAACGAGCGACAGGAGAGCCCTTGCGGTAACGTCGGTCATTCGCGACACCGCGACCGATCTGGTTTTTTTTCGCGTCGAAGGTGTCCGTTTTCCTTCCGCCACATTTGCGTCAGATGAACTCCTCCCCGCCACATTATTGGTTGCGTTGGCGGGGACTACCTCGGCCCTCGATGTGCGCGCGACTGCAGTTGCAGTTGCTGAAGTGCATGGATTGACCGGACCGTTGCTGTATTCCAGCGACACACTGACCCATGTTCTGCGCATTGACGCACAACTCCCCTCCGCCTACCTTGGCGGGCCGCTTGTTAATGAAGCCGGAAAGATTGTCGGGATCGTGCGCTCGTCTTCTGAAGGAGTAGCCGAGGCATGGACTGCAAAAACAGTGACGTCCATCCTTGCACCATTCCTGCGTGATAGAAAAATTCACCGTTCGATTCTCGGTGTTTACTACGTCGACGTGGCATCAGTTGCCGGCATCGATGAAAAGAAGCGTTTCGGCAAAGCCGCTGGCGCCCTTCTTACCGCTCCCGAGAACGCAGCTGCGATCGTTCCCCGCTCCCCGGCTGAGAAAGCAGGGTTGAAGGCGGGCGATCTTGTGGTCCGGGTTGGCGGCAAAGACCTCGATGCTCAAAACGGGCTGAATGACCGGCTCATGGATATCCAGCCTGGCACGGTGGTTGACGTCGTCTTCATTCGGGCGGGGGCCGACCAGACGGTGAGAGTGACTCTCGGCGATAGCGGAATCGGTATTCCTGATCGATGATTCGCCAGTTCTCGGATACGATTGCCCGTCTTCCCGTATTCTCCCGTTTGCCTGTGGCGCGGCAATTCGTGAAGTTTGGTCTCGTCGGCGTCACCAATACCCTCTGGGATTTTCTTGTCTACCTCCTGCTCACACGCGGATGGCTTGGGTTTCATATGACGCCGATCGTCGCGAACGGCATCGCCTTTGTCGCCGCCATGGTGAACAGCTACATTTTGAACAAACGGTGGACATTCCGGGACTCCTCCCCGCAGCATCACATTCAGTTTACGAAATTTTCCATTATAAACTTGGTCACGCTGGCCCTGTACGAACTGTTGTTTTACATCTTTCATCAGCGCATGCATCTCTATGATATCATCGGAAAACTTATCGCGGTTCTCCTGGTTATGATTTGGAATTTTTCGGCCAACCGTTATTGGACCTTTAAAAATGCTGGCGTTTCCTCCCTTGCGAAATGAAGCTCAAAGCGGTATAGTATGATGGCGTGTTGCTATGAAGCCGCCCCATCTGTCTGTCATTCTGCCCGCCTATTGCGAAGCCGAACGAATCGGAGCGACGCTCGATATTATTCAGGCGCATCTCTCAGAAACGGGCTATCAATCCGAACTCATTGTTGTTGATGATGGAAGCCCTGACGCAACAACTGAAGTCGTGCGTGCCTTCCAGGCAAAATCCAATTTGATGATCAAACTCATCATTCACGAGAGGAATAAAGGAAAGGGTGCAGCGGTTCGGACCGGTATGCGCGCTGCAACGGGAACCTACGCACTCTTCGCCGATGCTGATAATGCCACACCTTTTGATGAAGTCGCAAAACTGCTGTCAGCTGCCGACAAGGGGGCCGATGTCGTCATTGCCTCTCGCTATCTTCCGGGGAGCAACGTCGTGAAAAAACAGTCATTACTGCGGCGTGCCATCAGCCGAGGAGGGAATCTCCTTTTTCGGCTTCTCCTGCGTCTCCCTTTTTCGGACACACGGTGCGGCTTCAAGTTGTTTAACCGTCGCAGCCGCGATATCATCTTTGCGCGCCAGACCATCGAGCGCTGGGGTTTCGACACAGAAATTCTCGTTATAGCGCTTCGCCATCACCTCAACGTTGCCGAGGTTCCGGTGAGATGGTACGACAGAGAACGGGGGAATATCCGCCCCGTCCGCGATGCCATCCGCGCCCTCGGTGAAATTCTGCATATTCTGCGACTGTCCATGACAGGCGCGTACGAGTAAAGCAGCTCGACGATGTCAACAGCAGCGTCAACGGAGAAAAAAAATATTCTTGTAGCCGGTGGGGCCGGATTCATTGGTTCCCATTTGTGCGACGAACTTGTCAAGCATGCACGCGTTATTTGCATCGATAATTTTTTGACCGGCAGCGAAGAGAACATCAACCATCTTCTGGCGAACCCCGATTTCAAGTTCATCCGACAGGATGTCACGCTGCCGATCGATTTTGACGCATACCCCGAACTCAAACCTTTTCGCATTCCGGTGCAGGGGATCCAGGAGGTGTACAATCTCGCCTGCCCGACCTCGCCGCGCGATTACCGGCAGTTCCAGGTCGAAACATTGCTTGCCAATGCATTCGGCACGAAGCACACGCTTGATGTTGCGGTGCGATACAAAGCGGCATATCTTCTTTCCTCCTCGTCTGCAATTTATGGTGAGCCCGTGAACGACACGCCCTTTGTTGAGAGCTATTGGGGCTACGTTGATCCCATCGGCTCGCGATCGAGCTATGCGGAAGGCAAGCGTTTTGCCGAAAGCCTGGTGGTGAACTTCCGCGAACGGTACAGCGTTGATGCAAAGATTCTTCGTATTTTTAACACGTACGGCCCGCGCATGAAGCTCACCGACGGTCGCGTTATCCCTGACTTCGTGAATGATGCGCTTGCCGGCCGTCCAGTCGAGATCTTCGGTACACGCAGCGACATCAGTTCGTTTACGTATGTTTCTGATGTCGTCGAAGCCATGCTGAAGGCAATAGCATCACCCGAGCAGGGGCCCCTCAACATCGGCAACACCGACCCGAAAACGCTTGGGGAGGTCGCTGACATGGTGATTCGCCTGGCGGGCTCAACGTCAACAACTGTTGAGCGCGAACTTCTGGCATACACCACAAAACAGGGGATGCCGGATATCGCTCTTGCCAAGGAGCGGCTTGGGTGGTTCCCCGTTGTTCCGCTTGAGGAAGGCCTTCGACGCACGGTTGAGCATATGAAAGGAAGTAAAGTATTGCGGATGGAGGATGTTGCTGGTAACCCTCCATCGAAACCGCAGGAGTCGGTTCATGGCTTGTGACACCGCTCTCATCAAAACAAAGGTCAACTGGCAGAGAATCCACTCTTGGCGGGCAATGACATGTCATTGACGCAGAGAGGAACCTATGAGAGAATTGTACATGTTCATAAAAACTTTTGGAGAAGCCGCACGACCTTTACGAAGAACAACAACGAGAAACTGAACAAAGATTTGTCAATGATGTTATGAAGATACTCATCACCGGCGGTCTGGGGTTCCAAGGCAGCCATCTCGCTGAACATTTTCTCAAAGCCGGGCATGACGTTCGTCTGCTCAACACCTATTCGGATCGTGCTGAGTCCATTTCACGGTTACTACCGGATGTCCATTGCGTCTGGGGCAGCGTTACCGACAAGGAATTAGTACGCAAAACCGTGCGCGATCACGATGTTATTTTTCATCTTGCCGCGCGCATCAATGTCGATGATTCTATCAAAGACCCAGGGGCATGCATCTCATCCAACGTCATGGGTACGTTCCATGTGCTCGAGGCGGTTCGTGAATGGGGGAGCCGCCTGATCCTTGCAAGCACCTGTGAGGTCTACGGGGCGCCCGTTTCCAACGAACTGTTGCATGAACGTTCGGAGTTGCGTCCGCATAGTCCCTACGCCGCAACGAAAGCAGGCGCCGATCGTCTTGCGTTTGCGTACTACAAAACCTACAATACTGATGTCACCATCGTACGTCCCTTCAATATTTACGGCGAACGACAGAAAGAGGGTGCCGGGGGTGCGGCCATCGCCATTTTCGTCAAAAGGGCGCTGGATGGAGAGCCAATCATTCTCTTTGGAGACGGCTTGCAGAAACGAGACTATATGAACATCGAAGACCTGGTTCGCGCATATGATGCTGTTTTCCAGCATGACCATCTCGCCGGCGAAGTATTCAATTTCGGCAGCGGCGAGGAAGTAACAATCCGGTCTATCGCAGAATACATTGCCAAGAAAATGAATGGGAAAATCGAGTACCGCGAGGCGCGCCCAGGAGAAGTCAAGAGGTTCGGGGCGGACATCTCGAAGGGGCGCGAGAAGCTTGGTTTTCAAGCAAACGTCAAAATTTGGGATGGCATTGACCGCTACATTGCATGGCGAACGGGCAACGCATGAAGCTTATTGCCGTCATTCCGGCATATAACGAGGCGAGGCATATCGGGCAGGTTGTTGCCGAGGCACGGAGCTACGTCGACTCGGTCGTCGTGGTTGACGACTGCTCGCGCGATCAGACCTCGCAGTTGGCGCGTGAGGCGGGTGGCACCGTGTTACGGCATCGTCTCAATTTGGGGAAGTCGGCTGCTCTGCGAACCGGCTGTACTGCCGCAGGCCGGCTTGGCGCCGATATTATCGTTTTTCTTGATAGCGACGGGCAGCACAGGCCGAGCGATATACCCCGCATCACGCAGCCGATCCGCGAAGGGAAGGTGGATGTCGTGATTGGGTGCCGTCAGGGCGGAGACAAAATGCCGTTCATCCGTTTTTTTGGGAACCGGGTGGTGCAGTACGCGATCACGCTTCTTTTTCAAGTTCGCATTACCGACGTCCAGAGCGGTTTTCGTGCTTTTCGTACGACGATCTACCCCAAACTTCAGTGGAAGGCAAATCGTTACCATGCTGATGCCGAAATCACCGCCCGCATCGGTCGACACCGTCTGCGCTATCATGAGATTCCGATAGCGACGATTTACCACGACTCCTATAAAGGGATGACCGTCATTGACGGTATCAAGCTTCTTGCCAACATTTTACTGTGGAGATTCACCTTATGATCTACGGCATTCAAATCATCGCGATCCTTTTCGCCCTCGGCATGGCGTATCTTTCGTATTCTCATTATCGCCGTAAGGAGTTCAACGGACGCGAGGTCTCCCTGTGGATGCTGCTCTGGGCGGGGTTCGTCTTCATCACGATTTTCCCGAACAGCGTCGACTTTCTTGTGCGAACATTCCAGCTTACGAGGACGCTTGATTTGATCATGATCATCGGCTTTTTTATTGTTATTGCACTGACCTTCAGAAACTACTACATCACTGAGCGGCTTGAGCGGAAGCTTGAGCACTACGTCAGGTCAGAGGCGCTTGAAGAGCTGAAAAAGAAGACGCAGTAAACGTTGGCTCCCTTATTCAGGCGTCAGGAGTGGCGCATCGATTCCTCGGTTTTCTCTTGCAAACGCCCATGATCTTTGAGCGCCTGGTTCAATTCGCGAATACCTACTCTTGGTACGATCATGTCATTCTTCGCAATGAGCTGCGACGCTGGCAGGGTCGTGTGCTTGATGTCGGCTGCGGCTCGCAACGCCTACGCCGCCTTTTGGGTCGCGACGCGGAATATGTTGGCGTCGATCTCTATGGCCGCAACGTGGATGTAAAGGTGGATATTGCCATGGAACAATACCCGTTTCCTGACAGCTCATTCGACTACGCGATCTGCAATGCTGTCTTGGAGCATGTTGCCGACCCCCTTTTTGTGATGCAGGAGATTCGGCGCGTTCTCAAGCCCGGTGGGACGATATATGTCAGCGTGCCTTTCTTACAGCCGTATCACGCCGACCCAGAAGATTACCGTCGATACACTCGCGTTGGTCTTGCGCAATTGCTCGAGCAGCATGGCTTTGAAGAGTTTCGTTTTCCTGAAGTTAATGGAATGTTTCTGGTCATAGAGTATCTGGCGTTTTTCGAGTTGATGCAGTTTCTCAAGCGATCTCGGCGCTTTTTCAACCCAGCACGCTGGGTTGAACTCCTGGTGCTCATCCCGGTCTATGCGGGGTCGAAGATGGTCAATCTTTTCTCCCGTTTTTTCCGACGTGACGGCTATGCATCACCTGGGGTCAGTGTGATCGCGCGAAAACGGTGATGAACGAACGGCGTCATGTGCTGATGTTTCTGCCCTACTACCCGCCCTCGCTTGGCGGCATCGCCAACCATAGCCAGGAATTCGCGCGGGCGATGGCAGGCGCCGGCTACCGTTTGACGTTGTTTGTTCCTCGTTTCCGAGGAGTCGTCTCTCACGAGACCAACCCGCGCATCCGCCTCGTGCACTACCCGGCGACGGAGATTATTCCTAACTATCCCGTGCCCGCATTTTGGCTGCCCGAATTTTGGCGCGCGCTCCGTTCTGCGGGTCGGGAACCCATCGATTGCGTTTTTTCGCGGACTCGGTTCTTTCTCACAAGCTTACTTGCTTTCTTTTTTTCGAAATTGCGGCGCAGAAAGTGGATTCATATCGAGCATGGCTCGGCCTTCGTCAAGGTAGGGAACCCGTTTGTATCAGCGGTCGCTCGGCTCTACGATGAAACGTGTGGGCGGCTTGTCTTGGCGTCGAGCAACGAAGTTGTCTCAATTTCCGAGGATGTGCAGGCGTTCGTGAAAAAGTTCCGCCGCAAGCCGACGCCGCTTCTTTATCGCGGGCTTGATCTGGCGGCTTATGACGCGGTTGTGCCGGAAACTGCGCTTGTACAGAAATACCCCGGCAAGGTCCTCGTTGCATGGGCAGGGCGGATGTACCGATGGAAGGGCGTGCTCGACATCGTCACAGCCATCAGCATGTTGCCAGCAGACGTCAGAAACCGTACCCAGCTGATTCTCATTGGCGATGGGGAGGACCGCGATCGCATCGTTGCCGCGTCACGGGGGCTGCCCATCACGTGCATGCCTGCGATGTCCAGAGACGGCGTGCTGGCGCACCTGAAATCTACTGACATCTTTGTTCACGCCTCGTACCCGGGCGGGGGTCTTTCGACCTCATTGCTTGAGGCAATGTATTGCAGCAACGCCGTGGTTGCGACGCCGTTTGAAGGTTCGACCTCTGTTGTCCGCAACAATGAAACCGGCCTGCTGCTCTCCGGGAATAATGCGCGCAAAATCGCCGATGCTTTGGCAAGAGTTGTTGCAGACGAAAAGCTGCGAAAGCGGCTTGCAGACAACGCGTGCGCGTTCGTCGCGGCGAAATTTTCCTGGGCAGGCGTTGCGGCACAATACTCAGAGGTTGTGACGCGCGTGCTTCGGTAGGGATGCAGAGCTGAGCCGATCCTGGGCCTCTTGAAATACGGCCGTTTTTTCGATATCATCAGCACATGTGCGCGATTGTGGGCAAGCTCTATTTTGACCGTCACAGACCCGTTTCTGAGACACTTGTGCGCTCCATGGCGCAGTGCCTTGCACATCGGGGGCCGGATGACGAAGGGGTGTATTGTGCTGAAAACGTGGGCCTAGGCCATCGGCGCCTTTCCATTATCGATCTTTCGCCAGCGGGGCATCAGCCCATGTCCAATGAAGACGGCACGGTCTGGATTGTTTTCAACGGAGAAATTTACAACTTTCAAAAGCTTCGCGCCTCGCTGCAGGGGCATGCATTCCGCTCGCACTCGGACACAGAGGTCATCATCCGCCTGTATGAACAGTATGGAGAAAACTGCCTGCAGCATTTGCGCGGCATGTTCGCGTTTGCGATTTGGGATGCAAAAAAACAAAAACTTTTTTTGGCCAGAGACCGAGTCGGTAAGAAACCGCTCAAGTATTACATCGGCAAGGACTTCTTTTGCTTTGCCTCCGAGTTGAAGGCCCTGCTGAAAGACCCGGATGTGCCGCGTGAACTGGACCGCGAGGCCGTTTTTCATTACCTCACATTCCAGTATGTCCCGCACCCGATGACTGGGTTTAAAGGAATTGCCAAGCTCCCTCCTGCGCATTATCTCGTCGTGGATCTCTCGCGCACAACGCCGAACATTACCATGAAGCGGTACTGGGATCTCGATTATTCAAAAAAACTCCGCCTGAGCGAGGAAGAATGGAAACATCGCATCATCGATAAACTCGAAGAGTCGGTCAAACTGAGGATGATCTCGGATGTGCCGCTTGGCGCGTTTCTTTCCGGTGGGGTCGATTCCAGCGCCATCGTCGCGCTGATGGCTCGGAACAGCTCTCAACCCATCAAGACGTTTTCTATCGGTTTTGCGGAGCAGGCATTCAACGAACTCCCATACGCCAGGATCATTGCAGAAAGGTACCGCACCGATCATCAGGAGTTCACGGTCAAACCGGATGCCATTGAGGTGCTGCCGAAACTCACCTTTCACTATGAAGAGCCGTACGCCGATTCCTCCGCCCTGCCCACGTACTATCTTTCGCAGATGACCCGCAAGTACGTCACCGTGGCGCTGAATGGCGATGGCGGCGATGAGAATTTTGCCGGCTATCCCTGGTATGCCATCCTGAACTATGCCGCGCGATACAGAATGATTCCGGGTTTTGTCAGGCATGCCGCGGCGCGGCTGGCCATCATGCTTCTTGGAGGAGTGCAGGACTTTCATGTCCGTTACGGGCTCATTTTTGCCGACGGCGCGGCGTCTGCTGACCCGGCCGTGTTGCACTCCGAACTCCTTTCCTATTTTAACAAGCGTGAAAAAGCGGCACTGCTTGGCACGCATCCCGTTTCTGTATCAGCGAGTAGCGCTCAGCGCCTGGAGCGGTACTATGAGGCGTCGAAGGCAGGCAATCCGGTGGATGCTGCGCTGTATGTCGACATCCATACGTATCTGGCTGATGATTTGCTGGCCAAGGTCGACATCGCATCAATGGCCGTGGGATTAGAAGCTCGGTCGCCGTTGCTTGACCACGAGTTTATGGAGCTCGCTGCGCAAATTCCGCCGTCACTCAAGCTGCGGAATGGAAGTGGAAAATATGTCTTTAAAAAAGCTCTTGAATCGCTCGTGCCGGCGACACTGCTGTACCGCAAGAAAACGGGGTTTAGCGTACCGCTCAACCGGTGGTTCCAGACGTCGTTGAAAGACTATGCGCACGACCTTCTTCTTGACCAAAATGCAGGCATTCGCGCCGTCCTCTCGCACGAGGAGGTCGCTCGGCTTCTTCGTGCGCATGTACGCAACGGTGGGGAGGGGAAAAAAATCTGGTTGCTTCTCACGCTGGAATTATGGCTGCGTGGATTTTTCAAGGAGTTGCGAAAAGGCCGATCAGTCTGAACATGACTTTCGAGAGAACAGTGTCCATTATTCCCCCGGGCGATGAAAAAGAAGGGCAACACCCTTTCTGACCTTCCATCACGAAGACACTGGCAGAAGCATTCCGGAACGGCGCTTCCATACTTGTTCAGGAGGCGAAAAACTGCTTTAATGTGAGTACCCACCGAGACATTCAATGAGAAAAAAATTCATTTCGTATCTATCAGATCCTGTAACCGGCGAGAGTTTTGAGCTTCGCGTTTTTCAGGAGAATGGTGACCATATCCTTTCTGGTCTTCTTGTCGCGCGGCAGAGCTGGTATCCAATCATCAACGGCATACCAAGGATTCTGGTGAAAGAACTGAAAACTTCGCTGTTGCAGAATCACTACGAGTTTTTTCGGCTGAACAGGGATAAGCTTCCTCAAAAAATTGCGCATGAGTGGGAGCATGCCATCGGACAGATTCAGGATCTTAATGCTTTCCTTCGTCATCAGAAAAAAACCGGAGAAAGTTTCGCGTACGAATGGAAGCATATCTACCGAGAAAACGACTACGAAAAGAACAACTTCTTTCACTTTCTGGGCCCATATATTACCAATGAAACCCTCCAGGATACGGTAACCCTCGATGTTGGCTGTGGCTCCGGGAGGTTTACCAAATGGGCGGCGCTCAGCGGATCACGGGTCTCGTTCGGCATCGATCTTGGCGAAAGCGTCGAGGTCGCGTATGCAATGACCAAGGATATCGAAAATGTCTGCATTGTCCAGGCCGACATCTACGCGATGCCGTTTCGAAAGATTTTCGACCTCGTGTACTCCATCGGCGTTGTTCACCATCTTCCCGATCCCAGAAGCGGTCTTCTGCAGCTCCCCACGGTGGCGAAGAAGGACGGTCGTGTGGCAATCTGGGTGTATAACCGGAGGAAAAACCGGAGGGCACAAATCCTTTATGAGCCGGCGCGTGTTGTGTTGAAGCGCCTCCCGAAACCCGTACTGTTCAAGCTCAGTTACCTGCCAGCACTCGTTGCACACACCCTGAATTACTGCACCATCTTTCTAAAAAGAATCGGGATGAAGAAGATGGCAGAGCATATTCCCTTTTCGTATTACGCGAATTTCCCCTTCAACATGAAACTGAACGACACCTTCGATATCGTGGCAACGCCGAAGAATAATTATTACTATGTGGAAGAAGTAAAACGGTGGTTCCACGACGCTCTTTTACGGCATGTTGACGCGTACGAGCATCCAGAAGCGGGAATCACCTGTATCGGGGAGCTTTCTGTATCATGAAACTTGCGTCACGTCCTCGGCGACATGGCTCTAGCCATGTGTCTCTCAATGGATCCTTAAGCTCCAGACACATAAGCTTCATGTTCCTGAAATGTTATGGAAAGCGGCAATAAGCGGACCACCATCCTGCATCTGACGACCAGTCTTGGCACCGGCGGCATGGAGCAACAGCTTTTGTTGACGGCCCCGCGACTTTCTGGCATGCGTCACCTCGTTGTCTGTCTGCAGAATTGGGGCGCCGTTGGGGATGAGCTGCGCCGCCGTGGGTTTGACGTGCATCACATCCAAACGCGATACCCCTGGAGCGTCTTTACATTCATCCGGCTGCGCCGCCTCGCGCGGCACTACCACCCTCAACTGATGATCACCTATCTTCCCTTTGCCGATCTGTTTGGCCGACTGTGGGCTCGGTCGGCTGGAATCCCCAAGGTTGCCTGCTATTTGCACAGTACCATGCGTGAGCCTCGGTATTTTCCGCTCATCATCCTCAACAATCTCACGCAGCTCTTCGTCAACCGCTTCTTTGCGGTTTCACATGCGGTGCGCATGAATTACGAGCGCTGGGGGCTGTCGTCAGGGAAAACCGACGTCATTCCGAATGGCATCGACGTGAGCAGCGAAGAAGTCCCGCAGCAGTTTTGCGCACAGTTGCGGACCACCGCCAATGTTCCGCAGGGCGCTTTGCTCATCGGCTACGTCGGCGGGCTGCGCAAAGAACGTGGGCACCTTTCCCTTCTTCGCGCCATACGGCTCTTGAAGGATGACGGAAGGAATGTCCACGTTTTGCTCGTAGGAGACGGCCCTTACCGCTCAGTCATTAAGCAGTACGCGAACAACATGGGCGTGAGTTCCCTCCTTACTTTTTTGGGCCGGCGCGGCGACGTTTCTCGCATTCTCAAGTGTCTCGCTGTCTATGCGCACCCTTCAACATATGAAGGGATGTCCGTTGCGCTCTTAGAAGCAATGGCCGCGGGCTGCGCCATCGTTACCACCGATATTCCCGAGAATCGTGAGATACTCAACGATCAAACGTCTGCGCTCATGGTCCGGCGGGCGGACGATGCTGCATTCGCAGCTGCAATCGGCCGGATCCTCGACGACCAGCAACTCGCCCGCGACCTTGGTGCGCGCGCGCGCGAACACGCCCAACACTTTGCTATTCAGCGCACGGTACGCGGCCTCGAGAAAGCGATATACCGAATTATATGAAGGAAGCGGATCATCCTCTTGAGAGGACACGGGCAAGACCCCTGATGTCCAAAACCGGCTGGGAAGTCGCTCTCATCTGTTTTGTCGTGCTTCTTTATGTAGTTCCGCAAATCCAGCAACAGCTCGTTCTGGATAAACTTCCAATAACCGGAGACCTTATTCATCGCCGGGTCGTCTATTTTCTCACGAACTTTCCGAACTACCGTGATGCCCCCACGCTCGTCCTGGGTCACTCGCAGTTCTATCATGAACTGATTGCCGACATCAACATTCTCACCGGACTGACCGAGGACCGGTCGTTCTATGGTATGACCGTAGTGAATCTCGCGCTGCTCCCGCTTGCAGCGTTCACCCTGTACATCTTCGCCCGACGCCTCCGCGTCCCGTATCCCGTTCTCGTCCCCCTGTTGTTTCTGAGCAACCCCCTGCTCGTTGCTCCGTTTTTCGGGCATTCGAACCAGTTTTTAATCTTTTTCTCGGTGGCCCTGTTCGTTTTCTCCCTGCTGTTCTTCCAGAGAAGGTTCCCTGTATCCATTGTCATGCTGCTCCTTCTTGGGGTTGTCTTTAACAGCAGCATGGTTGTCTACCTGCCGGTTCTGTTGCTTTTGCTCATTCTGGACTACTGGTATCCCGAACATCGGCTTCTGCTTCTTGCGTCGCTGTCGGTCTTGGCGTTCCTCGTTTTTCTTCACCCGCCTCTTGGGTACTTGTTGCTGGGTGATTACTCTGCTTCCTCTTTCGGAAAGCTTGCGCTCGTGCTTCTCGTGGTGACCGGAGGATTGATGATCTACTATCGGTTGATCGCCCCGAGGAAGAAAGTGCACAAACTGACGCTCATGCTCGTTGCAGCAGTTGCCGTGGGGCTGTTCCTCTTTGCAAGGGAAGGAACCCCGTTTTGGAGGACCTTGCAGCCCGAAGAATTGGGCGAAGCAAAGGTAAGCATCAGGTCAGTGAATATTGTTGACTACCTTTTTTCGGTGAATTCAAACAAACTCATCGGTGGTCAATCCATCAATCTTTCAATTATTTCCCTGCTAGCCGTTTTCGCTGTGTATTTTTGGTTTTTTGCGCGCAGACGTCCGCAAGCGAATTTGTCGCGGCAACTGAAGGTGATCGCCGGCGTGGTCCTGCTGCCGGTTGCCATCGCCTTAGCGCGTCTGGTCTTGCTTTCATTCAATCTTGACTACTTTTCTCGAACAGCGCTCTACACCCTTCATACTGGCCGAATTATGTCTATTTCGTTCTATTTAGCCCCGCTCTTCATCGTCTATCTTTTGTATAAACACACGTCACCCATCATCGATAAACGCTCCACGCTTTTCATTATGGTAGGCCTGGTGATGAACTGTGTCGTCGTTTCACAGTTCTTCTTTTTCCGGTATTATCCGAACTGGACGCAAAAAAGTTATCAAACACTACTTCAGAACTCTCTTGAACAGGGAATCGGGGAAAACCTTTCTGCTGCTGAAACCACCTATGCATGCAGATTCTACGGAAGATGCTCAACCCAGGGGCAGACAGACCCTGCTTTTTGAACTACGTCCAAGTTAATCATGCAGCATGGTCAGTATCCTCCTATCGGTTTTCAATGACGGCTCTTCTCTCCGCGAGACGTTGATGAGTGTTGTCCGGCAGTCGTATCCTCACTGGGAAATCATCGTTGTCGATGATGGATCGACCGACGATACATTCATTCTACTGAAAGAGCTGATCAAGAAGATCGGTGCAAAAGCGACGATTCTTCGCAACGACCGAAATATGGGGCTGACGCGGTCTCTTATTCTCGCGGCTGACCGTGCGGCCGGCAATTTTCTTGCTCGGATCGACGTCGGTGACCGTTTCGACCCGTTGAAGCTGGAGAAACAAGTCACATTCCTTGAAGAACACCCTGACTACGGGATCGTCGGCTGTAACTACTTCAACGTCTTTCTTCCCTCTCATGCTCAAAAACGAAGTGATCTTCCACTTACGGATACGGATATCCGCAACTCCATACTGAGGAAAAATCCGTTCGCGCACAGTTGTGTTGTTATGAGAACGAATCTTTACCGGCTGGTCGGGGGCTATAACCCCGTGATGCGGTACAGTCAGGACTATGATCTCTGGTTCCGCTTTCTCCGGGTCACAAAGGCGGCGAATCTGTCCGATCAGCTTTGCACGCGTTATATGGGGGACACTTCAATTTCGAACACCATGCGGAGGCCGCAGATGTGGCAAATGGTCAAGATTCAATGGAAGAACATGAACAAGTTCAGCCCAAAGCACTATGTGTATCTCTTGGAGCCACTGTGCTTTATTCTTCTCCCCGCCTGGCTGACAAAAGCCGCTCGCTCCATTTTGCATCACTCATTAGCTCAGAAGACACGGCGCTGATGATTTTGATTTCTGGCTCTCTCTTGCAGCACATGTCCCCAGTCGTATGATTGTCTGTGTTCCATCACGCTCTATGAGGTTGGGCGGACCGTCCGTCTTCGTGCAGAAGTTCCGCATGGGTCTGGAGGAACGGGGTGTTCGTGTCAACACGGACCCGACACAACGTCACGATATCCTCTTTGTTCTGTCAAGCCTGCCATTCTCGATGATTCGGAGGTCGAAAAGCCAGGGAGCAAAGGTCGTGCAACGGCTTGACAGTGTTTATTATTATCGCGTGCGGGGCGTGCTCTACCCTCTCTGGAATTACCGCATGAAAATCATCCACCGGTCCCTAGCCGATTTCGTGGTCTATCAGGGTGAGAACTGCAAGCACGTCTGCACGGTATTCCTTGGACCGACCCGGGCTCCGTGGTCTATCGTCCCCAATGGGACGGATTTGACCCGGTATACTCCTCTTGGTGAGAAAAAAAATCTTCGGGATGTGTCGGAGCAAAAAGTCATCTTGTCGGTCGGTGTCTTTCGGCGAGAAGAAATGATCATGCCCATCATTCGCGCGGCCGATCTCTTATATCGCCAGGGGGCATCATACAAGCTGGTCATTATTGGGTCGCTCGCGCCTAAAATCGAGCGTGCTGTGGCCCCATTTCAATCACATCCAGCGATCTGCTTTCTCGGGAAAATTCCGAATGACGAACTCCCCATCTATGAACGATCAGCCGACCTGTATGCGTTTTCCGATGTCGCTTGCTCACCGAATGTTCTTATGGAAGCGCTCAGCAGCGGTCTGCCCGTTGTCACTTTTGATCGTGGCGGGATATCTGAACTCATTGATGACTCCTGCGGAGCGGTTATCCCGCATCGGCAAAACGAATTTTGGAGAATTGCTCCCTTTGACATTGCAGCATTCGCGAAAGGAATAGAGAGGGTAGCCGACCATCTGCAAATTTTTCAGAAAGCGGCCCGACGGCGCGCAGAGGAGCGCTGTTCGCTCGACATGATGGTTTATCGTTATCTTGAGGTCTTTGAAAGAATCCTATGAAAAGACCCGCCGTTCTTGCGATCATTGTCTTTCTTGTCGCGAGCATGGCTCTTTTTGTTCGGAGCATCTATTTTGACCACGGCCTTTCATCGGATCAAACGTTTTTCCAGCTCGTTTACCAGGGAAAGACGGACCCGACGTACGAGGACTACCGTGTTCCTGCCCTTGATGCGTATGTCCCATTTCAACTGACCAACCTGATACGGCGCGTCGTCGCCGACCCGGTCTGGGTCTATCGGGCGATTCTCCCTTTTTTGGTTTTTTTCTACCTTCTCGCCTTTTACCCCTTGCTCAGGCGGGTTGTGCCCTCGCCATCCATCCGTATCGTGATACCGCTGCTGTCGCTGATTCCGCGGACTGCTCTCGGCTCCCAGTATTGGGGCATTATTGGAAGCGGGCATGCTACGCACCGCGCCCTTCTTCAGCCGCTGCTCGTTGTGGCGTTCCTCCTGTATTATTCCCTTCGACATCGGCGCGGCCATCTTGTGGTTTTCTTCTGCGCACTTGGGCTCGCAAGCGCCCTCTATCCGACGCAGGGCGTCTATTTTGCGCTCATACTCCTTCTCGTTCATCTCATCCTGCGCGGCTGGCACTGGCGAACGCTTGCCGAATGCACGGTTTTTGGGCTCGCCTTCATTCTGGGGAGCTTGCCGCATCTGATCCCCGCGGCGACGATTGGGCTGAATATCGACAAGCTGAGCCCGGGCATGATCCCGGAATTTAATGAGGCGCTTCGCTACCGCTTTGCCTATACCTTCTATCCCTGGAGTTTGTGGACCTACACAAAGTCCATCATCCTCGACGTGGGTGTACTGGTTCTTGTCGCTGCGTTCGCAAACCGTTTGCAGAGCCGCTACAGCACGCAGCAACAGGGCTGGTTGCGCTACAGCCGCGTTTTTCTGTACTCGACTCTTCTGGTTACATTTCTCGTTCCACTATTGCAGGATGTGGCGAGCATCGTCTTTCATACCCGCCTCTTCATTTTTGATCAGTTTGGGGAGTCGAAATTTGTTTATCTCGGTCTGTATGTGATACTCGCCATTGTGATAGATGCGCTCCTGGGCTGGCAACGATGGACGCCGGGAAGACGCAGACTGGCAGTTTTTTGCATCATCACCGCTCTTGCCGTCGCGAACCTCTTTGTGCTGCAAGGGGTGATTCGGCGCGTCTATCCTCTTCAGACAACAACTGCAGAGAATCGCTCAAACTTTTCATCACTCTGTTCGTGGGTGCGTGAGAACGCGCAGTCAGTCGAAACGCTTCTTGCACAGGATTTTGAACTCCGCTACTGCACAGGCCGAAAACTCTGGGCGAACTGGAAAGATGGCATGGTGTACCTTTATGCAAAAACGGCAGAAGAGTTTGTTGCCTGGTATCGACGCGTACGTCGCCAGGAGGAGATCTACCGCGATCGGAACTGGAAGGAACTCATTCGTCTCGCGGACCAGGAAAACATTCGATTCATCATTCTCAAGACGCGTGAATGGCGGAATCTCCCCGCGGATGAGGCTCCCGTCTACAGTAACTCCGACTATGCGGTATTTGACACGGGGCGTGTCGAAAGGTAGTATAGGAGTACGCGACATTGGCCTCAAAAGGGTGGGGCGCATTGTTCGGACGAACTTTTTGAATCTCTGAACTCTTATGCACGAAGCATTCGAAACGATTGCTTGCAACCTTTGCGGCAGTACCGACGCGCGTCTGCTCTACCCGAGCACACTTCCCCAGGATTTGAGCATGGAGGTGACCAAGCGTTTTGCCCCCGCCGACCACGCGAGTGGAAATGACCAAATTGTCAAATGCACGCAGTGTGGATTGATGTTCACCAGCCCGCGCATGAAGCAGGGGTTCATTTGGCAGGGGTACAGGGAGGCAGTCGACACGAATTACGCTGCTCAAGCCGAAGAGCGCATCGCGACGTTCAATCGAACACTCGATACCATCGAAAACTACGTTCCCAGTAGGGGAAAGTTGCTCGATATTGGCTGTGCCGCAGGTTTTTTTCTCAAGGTTGCGAAAGATCGCGGCTGGACGGTGCAGGGACTTGAGCCGAATCGGGGGCTGGCCGAATGGGGGCACCGTCAGTACGGCGTTCATATCCAAACACAGGATTTTCTCGAAGCCGAATTGCCCTCGGCATCTTTTGATGTCGTCACTTTTTGGGATGTTCTAGAGCATGTACCCGACCCCCGCGCGTATATCCGCAAGACGAGCCAGATATTAAAACCCGGCGGCTTCCTGTTCATCAACTATCCAGATACGGGATCACTCCCCGCGCGAATCTTTCGGCAACGCTGGTGGTTTATTTCTCCCGTCCATATTTTCTATTTTAATCAGAACACACTCAAGCGTATGCTCGAAAGTGAAGACCTGAAACTGGTCCAACATACGCGTCACTGGCAGACACTTGGCTTGGGGTATCTTGCAAAGCGCTTCGAAGCATACAGCCGTGCTCTCTCCCAAGTCGGTTTTTCCGTTCTTCGCGCGCTTCATCTTCAACGGTTCCCGATTCGCTACTATGCGGGTCAGGCTCTCGCGGTCGCGCAAAAGCAAAAAACATGACGAAATTCTTCAATCTTGCGCTTATCATCTTCAACGTCGCGCTTGCAGTGAGCGGGCAACTCGCCATCAAGGCGGGTATGAAACAGATCGGCGTGATACACGCATCGAATTTTTTTTCACTCCTTCTCGCCTCGCTCACGAATGTATTCGTCTTGCTCGGGCTCTTGGCGTATGTCGTCGCCGCCGGCACATGGATTGTTGTGCTCTCGAGGATTGACCTGAGCGTGGCATATCCGATGCTCAGCCTGGGTTACGTTGCCATTCTCGTGCTTTCGGCGCTCCTCCTGAAGGAGAGCGTCGGTCTGGTGCGCGTTCTTGGCACCGTTCTCATCATCGCTGGCGTCGTTCTCATCTACAGAAGCTAGGATGTCCCGGCTCTCCATCATTATCCCCGTCTATAATGAGCGGGCGACGATTCAGGAAATCATTCGGCGCGTTGAAGCAGTGGATTTTGGAGAAAGTGAAAAAGAAATCATCATCGTTGATGATGGGTCAACCGACGGCACGCGCGATATTCTGAACGGTGAGATCGCGCGGCGACACCGTGTCGTTTTGCATGAACTGAACAAAGGGAAGGGGGCTGCAATCCGAACGGGACTTGCCGCGGCGACGGGTGATTACTTTGTTGTCCAGGATGCCGATCTTGAGTACGATCCCAAAGATATCGCCCGTATGCTGACAACGCTGAAGAAGGGCGGCCACGACATCGTCTATGGCTCGCGAGTCATGGGGAGAAGGCACAAGGAGTATTCATCCTTTGTTTTTCATGTAGGCGGCAACCTCGTCACATGGTGGGCGAATGCCCTTTTTCACGCCGGTATTACGGATGAAGCGACCTGCTATAAGATGTTTACCAGAAACGTCCTCAACTCCGTCACTCTTGAGTGTACCGGGTTTGAGTTTTGTCCCGAGCTGACAGGCAAGGCCATCAATGCTGGTTTCCGGATAGTCGAAATACCAATCTCCTATGCGCCTCGCGACGTCAGTGAAGGAAAAAAGATTAAGATGAGCGACGGCTTTACGGCGCTCTGGACGCTTCTGAAAGTGAAACTATGGAATCGACTGTAAAACAGACAGAACAGCCCTTGCAGCTATCCGTGCCGGAATTTGCAAAGAAACGTACCGGCCATGCTACGGTTTTCGGCGGCGGACCCACCGGCCTGTCAACGGCCTGGCGCCTTGCCAAACATGGGTGGAAAGTAACGATTATAGAGAAAGATAGTGAACTTGGGGGACATGGTGGCACCAGAAATCTTCACGGTTATGACGTTGACGATGGACCGCATAAACTCTATCCGCAGGTAGACATTGCCAAGCAGATGATCGAACACTTTGTGGGCGGCGAGCTTTTGACCATTTCCAAGAAAAGCACAATCTTTCTTAACGGCAAGTATATCCCGTTTCCATTTGGCTTGGTCGATCTTTTTAAGGGGCTGGGTTTTGTTGCCGGCATTCGATGCGGTATCAGCTATGTTGTAGGGAAACTTCAGAAATTATCGAGGGGTAAAATCCGCACCTATACGGATTATGTTGTAAGTCTCTATGGCCGCTACCCCCACGAGCTTGTTTTTCGGCAAATTGCAAAAAAACAATGGGGGAATCCCGACTGGCTGGACGTGAAACTTGCGGAGACGCGCATTATTGCCCCGAATCTTGGGGAGCTGATCAAAAGTCTTTTTCAAGGCGGAATAAAAAACAAACCGAAGCTCAGCGCCGATGAGTTTTATTATCCCAGAAAAGGCCTGCGGCAGCTCTGGGAAGCAATGTGGGCGGAGATTGAGAAGCTGGACGGTGAATTACGCCGCTCAACCGTTCCCACCAAAGTTGTCGCTGAAGGGATGGGTGGTTATCAGATTCACTACAAGCATGAGAGCGGCGAGGAAGGCTCGTTCAGGACCGATGCAGTCATTTCTACTATTCCCCTCCGTTCGCTTTTACCAATTCTTGAACCCCAGCCCCCGACCAACGTTGTAGAGGTTGTCCAGCAATTGCAGGCTACTTCCCTCATGATCCTCTATCTCGTCATTAACTCGCCTCGCATTCTGCCCGTAAACTGGATTTTCTTTCCAGAAGATCGGCTGCATTTCGGCCGCCTGTCCGAACAAAAGGGATTCAGCCCAGAAATGATCCCAAGCGATCGTACCGTGCTCTTGGTGGAAATTCCCTTTGCCCGCCCTGAAATCCAGTCGATGGACCGTGGCCAGTTGATCAAAGAAACCATCGATCAGCTTCACGAAATCGGGATACTCAAACCTGAACACTCGATCATTGATCAATTTACGGCTTTTGATCAGGCCGTCTATCCAAAATACGATCTTGCCTGGAAGGGTAATCTGGGAAAAATTCTTGATTATACCGATTCGATGCCTGATTTTTATCTGAACGGCCGTCACGGTCTTTTCTGCTACAACAACATGGATCACAGCATGGAAATGGGCGTCAAGCTTGCCGATCATATGACGTCCGGTCGGTCAGTCGCTGACTGGAAGCCAATTCGAGAATCGTTTTACGATTACCGGATTGTCGACTAATGCCGGTCGAGGGTAATGGACAGAGAGATTGTCCTGTTATGAGCGGGACAACCTAGCTGTCCGTGAGTCGGGCGTATGACGCCTGCGTTCTCTTTGTATTTTCAACCACAATCCTTCAGGAACTGCGAAGTTCCTGGAAAAGCGCCTTATACTGGCTTGCGATGTGTTTACTGTCGTGGTTTTCTTGCGCGTAACGATACGCACTCTCCGACATTGTTCTCCATGTTTGTGGACTCTCTAGGATCTCTTCGACGTCTGCAATGAGCTTCGAAATGCTCCCATTCGCACATTTTCCCATTCCGTATTCTTCAAGAATATTCTCAGGGTTCACCCGGAGTGACACAATCGGCGTCTGATTCTTTGCAGCCTGGATAAAAGTATTCGGGAAGCCCTCTTCTAGCGACGTGTTCACAAAGATTTTTGCTTTCTGAAAGTACTCATCCATTTCTTCGAACGGGACGTTTTGACGAATTGTCAGGTTGCTACTGCAGTCGTTCTGTTTTCGGAAATCTGTGACATCCGAATTTGTGATCATGAGAAATTTTTCCTTTGGCAAGTTCTTTGCGAGTTCGGCAAAAAGCTCGGGTTGCTTCCAGCTTTCCATCCGAGAAACCCACAGTACGTACTCCCTGTTCACCTTGGGCTCGATTCCTGGTGCAATATGGTACATTGATTTGATAACGGTTGCCTTGATGCTAAAATTTTTTTCGAACGCTTTTTGCTGGTCTTGGTGTTGGCAGATAACGCGATCAGCATGAGCAAGACCGAAACGGAAGAGCAGGTTGACAACAGAAGAGTGTTTTTTCATAAACTCAAGATTACTATCTCGGTCATGGGCGGAAGAGTAAATAAACTTCTTCCGCAGCACCCCTTTTGCAATACATCCCACTTTTCCAGCCAGTGACCCCCCGCCTCGTATGAGATAAATATCTGCAGATGTTCTTTTCATCGCTCGAAACAACCTCCAAAAGTCCGCTACACCGTCAAGAATGATATTCCTTTTTTTGCAAGGGAGGGCCTTATAAAGACGTATTGTTTCCCCGTCGATGTTTATCTGCTCTGTTTCTGGCTGTCCTGCAAAGAAATTCCCAACGATAAAGCTCATCACATAGTTACCGTCCTTTACTAACTCTCGCGCAAGCTGGTATTGCTGAACTTCTGAACCACCAAACGATAAAACCCTTTCATCACGCGGATGAAAGAGTTTATATGCATAAAGGGAAATAAGACAAACCCTGATCTTCATTTGTTGATTCTCACAATCACATCATATCCTCCGGGCATGGTAGAAAAATAGATTTTGAAAATTTTCTGAAACCAATCTTTTTTCTTCCAAAAAACAACAGTCCCAAAAGCGCCGGCTATGCGTACCAAGCCCTCGGCGAGGAGCGCCCACAAATTATTCCACAGATAAACGAGCTGGGCAAGCACAGGAATCATCTTGAGAAGCGTTATATTTTCCCAGCAGACATTGAAGAGCAGAAAGGGTGTCGCCAGGCTGCTATTGGTCGGCGTTATCGAAAGAATTTCGTCATGCCTGAAGAGGTCCTGGTACTTATAGCGGGTCATCCTCTGAAAATCAAAAGGCGTGCCGTGTTCTGGGAACATGAATGGCGTCGAAATATAGACGAGTGCGCCGTTTTTTGCCACTCGGCGCAGCTCGTTGATTGCCTTATCCAAGTTGAGCGTATGCTCAAAAACCTCACTCGCAATGATCGCATCGAAGGAATGATCATCGAGCGGCAGATCATCGACTGGCGCCACGATGTCGGCGGCAGACCGTGTCGTATCAAAATCAACACCGGTGTATTTTTGTATCGCCACGTTCGTGAGTAAACCCTTGAAAGGCTTATAACCACACCCGAGATCCAGCAGCGTCAGGGGACGCTCGAAATCGCTTTTTAGACGATGGCGAAAATTTCGAAATGCCTTCAAGTGGGATCGAGTTGTGGTGAAACCTAAAGCAAAGATATTCGGTTGGATGCTCTGCCGGACAATCTTGGCGGCTTCTTTTTTCGTCATACGAAGAGCACTAGTGAATTGGTGGCCGGACCTGGCGAAGAAGATGGCCAAGATCGCCATAGGTGCCAGAAAGCGAAAAACGCGTGCGATCGGTTCGACTTTCCAGACAATCTTTGACTATCGTATCGCCGAGCGCGGGGTCGGCAACCTGTTGGCGGGACTGAGGCCGAGTGATCGTATTCCGCAAGGATGCCAATGTGACAAAGAAGAGTTTCTTCAACGTGGTCACCGCATGGCTAAGGCTCGCCTCGCCCTCAAGAGGAGCAGTTGGCGTTCGGAAAAGACTGCCGAGAATAAGGAGAACATATCGCAGATAGACGATATACTCTTGAAGAGTGTACGTACTGGTGATGCGCATAATATGACCTATCCGCATAACAGTCAAAAGCCTGCGGAATGATGTCAGACGCTGCTCAAAGAACCGGCGTAGCTGTGGGTCACGTGATGTTGCAAAAAACTCCTGCACGGTTATCACGCGATGGACAGCAAAGTTGCTGTGTACGTTCATTTCTTTCTTGATACTGTCTTGTGTGATGGCGGTGTAGTCGACAAAACGCAGCTCAAAATCTGGCGGGTAGGAGTCACGATAATCAAATCGGGTCACCCCCATGATTTTAGGGTTGACGCCTATACGGAGACCGAGCGTGTCCATCTGGTCCGCAATGGAATAGTTCATGTACCGGTCAGGCAGGCTCCCTTGGTACACATTTCCATCCGGAAAAAGCTTTCGGATGAGCGCTGTCCGGTAAAGGGTATAGTTGGAGTCGGTAAGGGAACGGTACTCAAGATAGAAAGACTGAAATTTATCCAGAACATAGGTATGATCCTGCAAATTGAAGAGGGGAAAGACCCGGTTATTGAGATGAACAATGAGTGGGGAGAAGGAAATAGCATCAAGGGAATGTCGCTTCATTTCGCGGAGGGCGACTTCAAGAAAATCTTTCAAAAAGATGTTGTCGTCATCAAGGCGCACGACATACTCGCCCTTAACATAGCGAAATGCGGTGTTCCAGTTCTCGGTCATCACGAGATCGTGATCCGCATGATAATATTCTATGCGGACGTCGTGAATCCGCTCAGAGAGGTAGGCAAAGGTTCCGTCGTTTGAATTATTATCATGGACTATGATCTGGAGGTTCTGGTAGGTTTGCTGTATTACTGAGCGTAGAGCGTACAGAAGCAATTCTTTTCGGTTGCGCGTCGGGATAATCACCGAGACGAGTGGCGAGTGGTTTGCCATGGGGAGTATCATGACGAAATTGCGGAACGGTACGCCCCCTTCTTGTAGAGGGAAACCTTACAGATTACCGTTGCTACTATATTATAGATTATCAGGACAATCACGACCAAGGGTATCGACAATCCGACTGCCGTAACGAGCAAAAGGAAAATTCCGGCAAAAATGAGGTTTGAGAGATTGCCAAAGAACATGGCGCTCTTGAGCGTTTCCTTTGAAAAAATATCGACCAGCATTGCATTGAACGAAAAGATCATGCGCACGACACCCAAAGCGCTAAAGCCGATGACGTACCAGGAGTTCACGCCATACGCCTCTCCGAAGAAATGCATGACAACGATGATGAGCACGGCTACTACAATCATCATGGGGAAAAAGGCAAAGAGGCTGAAGCGGTCAACTGTTTGCAGTATCCCTCGAAACTGCGTAAGTTTTTTTGAAAACATCGGGAAAAACACGTTGCCCAGCATGGAATTCAACTGTGCAGTAAAACTTAATGCGACCGTGGAGTATGCAGCATAAATTCCCAAGTCGTGGAACCCAAGATATTTGCCGATGATAATTTTATCCAAGGAGCCGAAGAGAATTCCGAGGATTGCTGCAAAGAAATAAACCTTGGCGTGAGAAATCTGATCTTTGAAACGATCGTGGTGGGGGAGAGACCGGGTGAAATAGCGTCGGAGGTGCAGAAGAAAAAGAAGGATCACGACGATCCCGGCTGTGATAACTGCGAAGGCGTAGCTGTGGTAGGAGTTGCCAACAAGGCGATACAATAACAGGAACAAGCCCAGGACCACCAAACCCTCGGTCAATCGGGCAAAGGCCTGGTACTTAAATTTGTCCAGACTCCGGATAAAATTGTTGGTAATTTGCCGCAGCGAAGCAACGAGAGCATACATGAAGGCAATACCAAGCAGCGTCGCTGGAAGGCTGAGCAGCCGCGAGAGAAAGGGAGAAAGCGCCCAGTAGGCCAGCACGAGGATGACAGCCAACGCGAGAAAAAAGAGGAGGGTGAAGGAAATCAGATGACTTCTTTCCTGTTCGTTCTCGCGCATCGCGAGCAGCCGCATGCTGGATTTGTCCATACCGAAAATAAGGAACAAGCCGATGATATCAGCAACAGCGGTGATTGCCGCAAATTTTCCGTATTCGGCCGGACCAAGCAACCGTCCCGCTAGTACAGTTGCAAACAATAACAAGACAGCTGCACCGATGCCACCCATAAAGGACCATGAAAGATTGGCAACGAATGCTTTATTCCGGAAAAAAGTGACGAGTCCCGGCATCATAGTGATGCTGTTATTCAAACACCGCGATTTCCGGATTCAGCGCCTTGAGTTGACTGAAAATTTCGTCCCGGTAGGGGCCCACCTTTAAAATAACGGCCGGATTCTTTTTCTTGGCGACGACGTCAGGACTTTCAACATGCAGGGTCGATCCATAGAGTCGCTTGCCCTGCTTGAGCTTGGAATTGTCAAGAATTGCGACGATTCGCGAAGTGTCGAGCCCGAACTCAATCAGGTACTGTGAAAAAATGTGGGCACCAAAGAGAAAGACCTCTCCATTGTGCGCCAGGATCTTTTTGTTCAGCTGAACGACGAGCTCCTCGTGGTAGTGAATAAAGTCCATAAACAATGCCCGATACTCGTCGTATTTATTTTCAAAATGTGGTACTGGGCCGGCATGCTCGAGCTTTTCTACCGTATAGTAGACGCTGTGCTCCTCGTAAAAATGCTTTTCCTTGATGCGGAAGCCATGCTTCACCATCAGATAATCGACGAAGTAATCGGTCAGGAACATGTTGTGTTCAAAATTCAGGGCAGTCGTAAATTTCTTTTTGAGCCAAAGCCGAAGATGGGGGTAGGCGAGAATAAAGGTCTGGCCCGGCTTGAGATAGGTTGTGATGTCGCGAAGAAACTGGTTTGGGTCATACGCGTGTTCGAGCGTGTGCGACATGACGACCGCATCGAACGAACCAGGATGGCGGAAATGCTCATCAAAAAAAGCAGGAATGATCTTGATGCGCTCGTTCCCTGGATGGAGCGGGTTGGGTTCTACGATTGTCCAGTGCGTACCCTGTGTTGTGGTGATGAACGCCTCCGCGAGGGCTCCTTTGCCGCCGCCGATTTCCAGAATCGATTTCGGACGCCGCTTCGCGATATAGTCCGCAAAGTTGTCGTAAAACGCTTTCCACGTCGGCCCCGTGCCGTCCATGTGCTGAGCTTGGTAGAGAATCTCAAGCGGGAGCAGCTTATCAATCTGGATGACCCCAGATTCCGGGCAAATTGTCCAGTTCATGTCGGCCCGCACGTCCTCATCCGGTTTTGTATCGACACAGCCGAAGAACACAGGAAAGTTCTTAT
>CAZCGY010000006.1:0-28593 GCA_964498355.1 uncultured Gammaproteobacteria bacterium
TGCCCGCCAGCTGCCCATGACAGCCGTCCTTTGCCTTCTTTGCCCACCATTCGCCGGTGGGTCTTTTTTTGCTTTCCTCACGTGATCTGTTATCATAGATCCATCGTTCCGGGCGTAGTTCTCTTTCGGGAACGAACAACGAGGCGTCGACGGGACGCCTACAACGAGCGCACAGCTCATGAGACCCGGACCCAGACCAGCCATTCGGCTGGTTTTCTTTTCGGTAAGAACCTGCCGTGCGTCGACACTCGGGACCTACGCCGTTGTTGCCGCCACCCGCTTTTGATGCTCGGGGGTATCCAGCATCCCGCATTTCTTATATTTCTTCCCCGAGCCGCACGGACACGGGTCGTTGCGGCCGATCTTCTTGCCTTCGGCAGTTTTTGGCTTCGCCTGAACCGGTGCAGGCTGCTGTTCTTGGGGTTGGTCGGTCGGTGCGAGCCCTGAAAAACTGGTGACCGTGGGATTTGGAGCAACCATTCGCAGTTTCGCTGGCCGTGCTTGAGCAGCCGGACCGACGCCAACCTTGAAAATGGAATAGACCACCTGCTCATCAACATTCGCGTTGAGCTGGTGGAAGAGCTCGTACGCTTCTTTTTTGTATTCGACGAGCGGATCGCGCTGGCCGTACCCGCGCAGACCGATGCCGCGACGTAAATGCTCCATGTGATCGAGATGCTCAACCCAAAGAGTGTCAATACTCCGTAAGAGAATGTTTTTTTCAATTAACCCCATGATGGCGGGATCTTTGACGCGCGTCTCAAGATCGTCGTAGGCCTTCTTGGCAAGACCGATAAGATGCTGGACGATCGATTCACGGCCGTTCGCGTCATGAAGCTTGTCGCCTAATTTTGCACGGAACTCTTCGAGCTTCAGGCGGGCATGAAGATCGATCGGGAAAATCGTCGACACGACTTCGTAGATTTCGTCCATGTTCCATTCCGAACCGAGATCAGAAGAAGTATGAAACGAGACCACGCGCTCAATTTCCTGCTCGATCATCGGCTCGATGAGTTCGCGCAGCCGTTGTTTCGACTGGGCATGCGCGAGAACGCGGTCACGGCGAGTATAAATGACTTCACGATGTTTATTGATGACATCGTCGTACTCGACAAGATGCTTGCGGATGTCGAAGTTATGCCCCTCAACTCGCCGTTGTGCTGATTCGATCGCGCGCGAGACCATGCTATTTTCAATCGGCATATCATCCGGCAGACCGAGTCGTTCCATGACGGCGCCCATGCGATTGGACCCGAAAATACGCAACAGGTCGTCCTCAAGTGAGACATAAAACTGGGAGCCCCCGGGATCTCCTTGCCGACCGGATCTGCCACGCAACTGATTATCGATCCGTCGAGCTTCATGTCGCTCTGTTCCCAAGACGAAAAGGCCGCCAAGCGCCCGCACTTCTTCTCCCAGCTGCTGCTCGTACGGCACGCCGCCGAGGATGATGTCCACGCCGCGACCTGCGATGTTCGTTGCCAGCGTCACCGCGCCCTTTCTCCCCGCATCGGCGATGATTTTCGCCTCGCGTTCGTGGTTCTTTGCGTTGAGCAGCTGATGCGGTATCCCTGCTTCCTTGAGAAAATCCGAAACAAGTTCATTCTTTTCGATCGAGATCGTGCCCACGAGCACGGGCTGCCCCTTCTCGTGGAGCTCGCGGATTCGCGAAACAATTGCGGCATACTTACCGCGCTCGTTTTTATACACCCGGTCGGGTACGTCCTCGCGGACCATCGGCCTGTTCGTCGGCACGGTAACAGTATCGAGGTTGTAGATTTTCGCAAACTCCTCGGCTTCGGTCGACGCAGTGCCTGTCATGCCAGAAAGTTTTGTGTACATGCGAAAGTAGTTCTGGAACGTGATGGTCGCCATCGTGACGCTCTCTTCCTTGATCTGCACGTTTTCTTTCGCCTCGATTGCCTGATGCAACCCTTCTGAGAACCTCCGGCCGAACATAAGGCGGCCGGTGAACTCGTCGACGATGATCACCTCGCCCTCTTTCACAACATAGTCACGGTCGCGCAGAAACAGGGTGCGAGCCTTGAGCGCCTGTTCAATATGATGAACGGTCTCAACGCCCTCGGCTTCGTAGATGTTGTTTATCCCAAGCCATTGTTCGAGTTTTGCAATACCCTCCTGCGTGAGCGTGGCCGCACGCATTTTCTCGTCAACATTATAGTCGGCGTTTTCTTCGAGACGACTGACGAGCTGGGCAAACTGGTAATACCGTTCCGCGGGCTGTTCCGCAGGAGCAGAGATGATGAGCGGCGTTCGCGCCTCGTCGATGAGAATCGAGTCCACTTCGTCAACAATCGCAAATGGATGCCCCCGCTGGACACGTTCCGCCAGGTCGGCCACCATGTTGTCACGGAGATAGTCAAACCCAAATTCGTTGTTCGTTCCGTATGTAATGTCTGCCGCGTACGCCTCTTTTCTTGACACCGGCCTCAGATTGCGGAGCAAGTCGTCCGGCGTGTCGTGCGCGTTCGGCTCGTAAAGGAATGCCTGTTCATGCTGGATGCATCCGACCGTCAAGCCGAGTACGTGGTACACCTGGCCCATCCATACCGTATCACGCTTCGCGAGGTAGTCGTTGACCGTGACGAGATGGACGCCGTTGCCGGACAAGGCATTCAGATAGATCGGGAGCGTGGCGACAAGCGTTTTCCCCTCGCCAGTGCGCATCTCGGCGATTTTTCCCTGATGGAGAACGATGCCGCCAAGAAGCTGCACATCATAGTGCCGCTGTTTGAGCGTGCGTTTTGCCCCTTCACGAACAAGCGCAAAAGCCCTGTCAAGGATATCCTGCTCCTGCCCAGGGTGTTCACGAACATAGCGACGCAATGCAACCGTCTCTTCGCGGAGACGGTCGTCATGCAAACTTTCGAGCTGCTTCTCATGCTTGTTGATCGCTTCGACAAGCGGCGCAAGTTGCTTGAGCGCGCGTGCATTGGCGTCTCCAAACAGACGGGAAAGCCAGGACATACGAAAAAAGGTGAAGCGCTCCCCATCTGACCTTCGGGGTATCAGCCCCCTCGGGGCTTTCGGAGCGCGGAACCACGCACTGTCACGCTCAGCGGGACTGGTGCATGGAAATCAATGCGACCCCCACTCTACCATACCGGGGTGGCTGAATCAAGATGGCTATTCCTCCGACCGCTGCTTCCGGCGGACGAGTTCCTTCCCTTTCTTCCGCCGAAGTTGCTCGAGAAGCTTCTCGATGGTCCCGTCAATTGCGGCATGCATCTCGAACGCGTGATCACCGGCTGCAATACTCACTCCTGGGGCGAAAACCCATCCCTCAACTCGGTAGTTAGGGCCTTTCTTGTGATGGCGTTCGACGTCAAGCTCGAACCGAGCCATCTCAATATCCTGGCGAACATGGCCGAGTTTCGCGGCGTGTTCTTGCACGTACGTTTTGATGCTTGGCGTGAGTTTGAAGTCTTTTCCCGTAATGACAATTTCCATTTGTTGTCAGATAAATCCCACGTAGTGAAACTCCTCTTTGAGTTCAAGGCCGCCAAATGCCGTACGGACTTTCTGCTTCAAAACACCAACAAGCATGATCATCTGCTCGGCCGTCGCCGAACCGCAATTCACCAGAAAGTTTGCGTGTTTTTCAGAAACCTGCGCGTCACCAACGCGATACCCCTTGAGATCGAGCCGATCAAGAAGAAAGCCTGCGGGCACCATGCCGCGAACTGTATGTGCTGTCATATCGTACTCTTCTTGGACGCGCTTGGCAATGGTCGTCAGCGGCACGTTGCGGAACGCCGAACCAAACGAAGGTCGATCAAGCGGTTGCCGTTCGCGACGATACGCAAGCTTCTCCTGCATCGAAGAACGAATCGATGTTGCATCGGCTTTTCGCAGCGCCAGCGTCACCGAAAGAACGGTTTCATGGGTCTCGGTGATTCGACTTGTTCGATATCCAAACTCCATTTCTGCAGGAGTGAGCACCACGCGTGTGCAGTGATCCGTCAACATTTCGATACGCACGAGAACATCCTTGATTTCCCATCCGAAGGCGCCGGCGTTCCCGCGAACGGCGCCGCCAACCGTCCCCGGGATGCCCATTGCACACTCAAGCCCCGAGAGCGATCGTTCCGCCGCAAGCTGCGCCAGCCGGCTCAGGTTGAAGCCCGCACCGACCGTCACCGAGGTTCCTGAAAACAGTACGGTCTCATCGAACAGTCGCAGGGTGAGACCACGGACACCGCTATCGGCGATGAGAACATTGCTGCCACCCCCAAGGACCGTACACGGAATGTACAGTTCAGAAGCTGCCCGGAATGCCCTCTCAATCACATCGGCCGATCGGGCAACCAGAAAATAGTCGGCAGGGCCTCCGATCTTGACTGTCGTGTACGGTGCAAGCCACACATTCCGCTGAAGACCAGGAAGTTGCGCAGCAAGCGCAGGAAAAGATGAATTCATACTGTGGAGGGATGAAGCAGAAGGTCGGCTATTTTCCCCGTCTCACCCGCTCCGAGCAAGAGCACAACATCGGACCGCCCAACCTCTTTTTTGAGAATGGTGGCGGCATCCTCGACGCCTGCAACGAGACGTGCCCGGCCGGTCGCGGGAAGCATCTTCAGAAGATCACCGCTTGAAACGCCATGAAATTGCTGTTCCCGAGCCGATGCATAGATCTCAAGAAGAAGAATCATATCGGCAGAGAGCGACCGAGCGAACTCCTTCAGCAGCGCCCTTGTACGCGAAAACGTATGCGGCTGAAAAACGACAACGATTCTCTTCGAAGGATACCGCTCTCGGGCCGTTTGTACGACAGCGCTGATCGCTGTTGGGTGGTGTGCATAATCATCTATGATGACAGCTCCGCGATATTCCCCTTTCAGCTCAAAGCGTCGCCGCACGCCAGAAAACGCTCGGCAGCTCTGCTGAATGATGTTCCAGTCAACGCCGAGCACCCGGCAGAGGGCGGCAGCGGCGAGAATGTTCATGGCGTTGTGACGCCCCGGGAGCGTTGTGACGCACTCGTAGTGCCTGCCGGCATGGTAAAGGACCATGTGCTGCCAGCCACCAGACCAGAACGCATGTTGCAGCCGAAAATCTGCATGGCCGCTCTCACCGAAAAGGACGGCCCGATTGCCCATGCCGGCCGCAATCGCCGCTACGGCAGGGTCGTTTGCGTTCATCACAAGGGCCCCTTTTGTCGGGCAGCGGGATACAAATGCACTGAATACCTCGGTGTAAGCTGCGGGTGTCGCGAAAAAGTCAGGATGGTCGTACTCAATATTGAGCAGGAGTACATCGCTCGGAGAGTAGTGCAGAAACTTGTTCTGGTACTCATCGGCCTCGAGAACAAGCCACCGGGAACCTCCCACACGGACGTTACCGCCGAACGCGGGAACATCGCCGCCGATGATTGCCGACGGATCGTAGCCGGCCTGTTGCAGGATGTATGCTACGAGTGCGGCCGTTGTCGTCTTGCCATGCGTTCCGGCCACCGCAATACATCGGTACTCGCGCATGAACCGGCCAACCGCCTCAGGGTAACTTTCGCATGGAATACTTCTCCGCTGTGCCTCGAGAAGTTCAACATGATCCGCCGCCTGGTAGGCAGTTGAGTAGACGAGCCGATCAACACCACTCTTGAGATGTCCGGCACTGAATCCCCGGTGAACGGATATGCCGCGCTGTGCGAGAAGCGTATCGGTAAAAAAATGCTGCGCGACGTCCGAACCTTCAACCGCATGACCGCGCGCACGGAGGAGTTGTGCCAACGCTGACATCCCGGCGCCTTTAATGCCGACAAAATAGTATCGCATCTTGTCTCACGGTCGTTTGCATACTTTCTGAATCGCTGCAAGGACGTCTTCAGCGGCATGTTCCTGAGCAAGTCCTCTCATCGCGTGCGAGAGCCCGGAACGAACCTTTGCGTCGAAAAGTACCTTTGTCACCTCGGCGACGAACGTCTCGTTGGTGAGTGTACGCTGATCAAGACGAATCGCCGCCCCGCACTGAGCCGCATAATCGGCATTTGCCTCTTGGTGCGTTCCCGGCATCGGAATCAGAAGCGCGGGCTTGCCAAGCGCGGCAAGTTCTGAAAGGGTCGAGAGGCCGGCTCGGGCGACCACACACGTTGCGGCAGCGAGAAGATCGCCAACCCCATGGGGAAGAAAACGGATTGGATAGTACCCCGGCTGGCGGTCTGGCAGCTGGCGAGCTTTATTCCCGACCAGATGAACGATTTCGCAGTGCTGCAGCAATGTCGAGCGCACGCGCTCGGTGAGTTCATTGAGAAACGCTGCGCCGCTGGAGCCGCCAAGAACAAGGAGCAGCGGCCGGGTTGCAGAAAGTCCAAACTGCTGCCGAGCGCGTTCGGCGCGCGAAAGATAGACCTCGGCGCGTACCGGGTTGCCGGTATGCAACGTTTTCTTGCCTGGAAAGTCGTGAACGGAAGGGGCAAACGTCACGGTTATGCGTGATGCAAACGGCGACATGAGGCGGTTCGCAAATCCTTTCTTGACATCTTGCTGGTGGATAACCACGGGGATGCGCAGGACCCATGCAGCCCACGACACCGGCACCGCGACATGACTGCCTGCGCTCACAACAACATGGGGTTTCAAGCGGCGAAGAACGCCAAGGGAATACAGAAACGCCCAGGCGATGATGAAAAAATCGGTAACGTTGCGCCAGTCGGGATAGCGTCGCAGCTTCCCAGACGGCACCGACTGGACGGAAAACCCTTCTGACGCAATGAAGGTCCGCTCTACCGGATTCCGACTCACGAGGAATCGAATCTGCGAATCCGCATGTTGTTTCCTGGCGCATACTGCCACTGCAAGCAGGGGCGCGAGCGACCCCATCGTTCCTCCGCCGACAAAACAGTACTGACGATCCTTGATCTGGTATGTCATTCCTACTTCTTTGTCTGTCGCGAGATATTGACGAGCATCCCCATGCCGGCCATCGCCATGATGAGCGATGAACCGCCGGAACTGATGAATGGGAGCGGGATACCTGTGAGGGGGAGGATGCCGGAGATCGCTCCAATGTTGACGAATGCCTGAAGGACGATGCCGGCGGTGATGCCGGTCGCAAGGTATTTGCCAAACGGATCCGGAGCGTTCCTTGCCACAGAGAAACCGCGAATGAGCAACACGACGAAAAGAACGACGACCGCGGCCGCAACGAGCAGGCCGAGCTCCTCGGCAATAATCGCGAAGATGGAATCGCCGGTCACCTCGGGGAGATAGTTGTACTTCTGCCGCGAATGGCCGAGCCCGAGGCCAAAAATACCTCCGGAACCGATTGCAAGAAGAGCCTGATTCATATGGTAACCGATTCCTTGAGGGTCGATCTCCCGATTGAGGAAAACTGTCAGCCGCTGCGTGCGGTAGGGCGCAACCTTGATGAGGAGAGCAAAAAGCCCCGTGGCACCGAGCCCAAACAACGCAAGGTGGCGGTAGGGAGCGCCCGCAACGAAGTACACGACAATGCTCAAGCCAACAATCACGCCGACCGTGCCGAGATCCGGCTGGAACATGATGAGCGACACGATGATGCCCAGCAGGGCAAGAAACTGAACGAAACCGTACCAAAAATCATGAATCCCCTTTGCATGTTTTTCAAGCCATACAGCGAGATAAACAAGAAAGGTCAGCTTGACAACTTCGGCCGGCTGTAAAAGGAAGTTGCCGAGAAGAATCCACCTGCTTGCCCCTCCAGCGCGAAAACCGATGCCAGGAAGAAATACCATGACAAGGAGGATGACGGACAGCAGCAAGAAAGGGAACGCAAACTTGCGCCAAACGTGGTAATCGATCCGTGAAAGAAAGAAAAACGCCAACAGACCAACTGCCGTACTGAACAGTTGCCGCAGGAAAAAATAGTCGCTTTGTCCGAACTTCTCATAGCCAACGACGGCGCCGGCGCTGGAAAGCATGAGTAACCCAAACGCCACAAGAACAAGCATGAGCCCGATGAGAAGGTAATCTGGTGGCCGGAGTGATGTCCGTGGCATAGGGCTAGTGGAGTGATTGAAGTGCACGGAGAAACTGCTTGCCGCGGTCAAATTCATGAAGAAAGAGGCCGAAGCTCGCCGCACCCGGAGAGAGAAGCACCGCGTCCCCCTCCTTTGCAAAATGTCGGGCAACGCGTACCGCCTCACCCATCGACGAAACTTCTACCATGGGTTTGCGATAGAGACGGAGCAGAGTTTTGAGCCGCTCCGTCGCCGATCCAGGAAGCAGAACCAGTGCTTTTGTCCGCTTTCGAATCATGGCCGCAAACTCGTCATAGGGAAGATGCTTGTCAACTCCCCCTGCGATGAGAACAACCGGCGACTGACACGAGCGAAGGGCGGCTATCGCTGCTACCGGAGCGGTTGCTGTTGTATCGTTGATGAAATGAATGCCCCGCACTGTTCGTACAAGTTCGAACCGGCTCGCCAATCCCCGAAACCCCTGCAGGACTCTGCGGATTGTGCCTGGCTGAACATGCAGCACGCTTGCTGCCAAGACGGCGGCAAGAACATTCTGCAGGTTATGATCGCCTTGCAATACGCTGTCGTCACGATGAGCGATGATCCGTTCCCGACCATGGAGACGTACGACGAGGCTGCCCTTCCGCAAGAAGGCTCCGTCGGCATCAGCGAAAGGATGAAGGGAAAACCAGAGCACTCTTGAGGCTGGCTTTTTCCGCCACGAACGCGTGATTGAGTTATCACGGTTCAGTATCACGGCATCATCGGGCTGCTGCCACTTCCAGATACGCGCCTTGGCGGCGGCGTAGGCGCGTCTCGACGCATACCGGTTGAGATGGTCATCAAGAACATTCGTGACGAGTGCAAGTGAGGGGCTCTTCCGTACAGCGTCCAATCCTTCGAGTTGCCACGACGAGAGTTCCAGGATAACGCGAGACCGATTTGTCAGCCGGTCAAGTACGTCAAGCATTGCGCTCGTCGCGATATTCCCGGCCATAACAGTCCGCCGATCATCTGCACGCAACATCAAATACAAAAGGGTGGTTGTGGTGCTCTTCCCCTTACTGCCCGTGACGCCGATCACCGGGCATGGGACGCGGGAGAAAAAAAGAGAGGCCTCGTTTTCGATGGGGATGCCTTGCTGCCTTGCCGCGGCAAGATACGGCGATGAAGCCGGGACGTCCGGATTGGCGACAACGAGTTGAGCATCACGAAAATCCCGGATTCTATGTCTCCCCAGTATAAAAACAACGCGAGCGTTGCCGCGTATTTTTTTGATGCTTGGCAGCAAAACCTGTCGCTTGCGAAGATCGGTTACCGCAACCTTGGCACCCTGCCGCAGAAGCCAGTTGGTTGTCGCAACGCCGCCACCATGGAGCCCGAGCCCCATCACCAGCACGCGACGATCGCGCAATGTTACAACACGTTGTTGCCTCATGCGCAACCCAGTATAGCATACATTTCTCAGGCCACCAGCGCCCTGCGTGCGTTCCTTAGCGGGTAAAGTCCACAAGTTCAAGAACAATGCCGATAACGGCCATCACGGCTGCAATAACCCAGAAGCGCATAACAATCTTCTGTTCCGGCCAGCCGCTTGCTTCAAGGTGGTGATGAATCGGTGATGAAAGAAAAATCTTCTTTTTCCGGATTTTCTTCGATAGAACCTGAAGGATGACGGAGCCCGATTCAAGCACGAGCAACAGGCCGATGATTGGAAGAAGAAACGCGGCGTTCGTCAACAATGCAACGATACCAAGCGTCACGCCAAGCGACATCGCGCCGGTATCCCCCATGAAAAAACGGGCGGGTGGAATGTTGAACCAGAGAAAAGCAAGGAGAGCACCGACGATGACGCCGCAAAACGCCGCAAGATCAATGCGTCCCTGGGCAAAAGCAATGATGCCATATGCGCCGAACGCGGCAAGGAGGGTTCCGCCGGCCAGCCCGTCAAGACCATCAATTTCATTGACAGAAAACGACGTCGCGACAATAACGAAAATGAAAATCGGGATGTACCACCATCCAATGCTGATGTCGCCGATAAACGGGATATGAAGAATGTCCCAGCCAAGCTTGAAGGAAAACCACCACGCTCCCACAATCGCAATTGCGGTATAGACGAGAAGGCGGTGTTTCATGGAAAGCCCTCCGCCCCTCGGGCCCACACGCCGGATGTTGAAGAAGTCATCAACAAGACCAACGACGGCTGAAGCGACAAACGCGCCGAGGGGAAGCAGTGTTTGAGAGCGGGTGAGAAAATTCAGCTTGTCCAGCAGTGGACTGTTCGTCCACCGCGCGGCGTAAAACAGAGCGACGGCGATGACAAGTGTTGTCAGCCAAACCAACACGCCTCCCATCGTCGGGGTTCCTGACTTTTTTTGATGTAGGGCGGAGAAAACCGGAGCATTCGGATCTATGCGTATCTGTTTGCCCAGTTTGTACTTGTACAAAAAGTGCGTCAGTGCGGGCGTCCAGACCATCGTGACAATAAAGGCCACCGTGGTGAGGAGAAAAACTTTTACTACCGACCATGTTTCGAAGAGAGGCGTCATCTTTCAAGAAGTTTATAGCTGGTTGAGAGAAAAATATACCGCGAGAAGCAAGAAGAGTTCAATCAACGCGCTCGCAAGGGAAAAGAAAAACGCTGCAACCCGCTCCTTGCGATACACAAGCACAGTCAACACGCTGTTGGCAAGAAAGACGCCAGTCCCAATCGCGGGGAAAAAGAAACTATACCACCATGGGCCCAGTAGATCGATGCCGAAGTAGATGTTATAATGCAGCGGCACCGACTCAACCGATGCTTGTGTATGACGAGCAACATACACCCAGAGAACGACGTTGATTGCGAGTGCAAAGAGAGCCGAAAGAAATACCACGGGATGACGAAACCCTGAAAAGAGTTGCAACGTCTTCATACTCATACGTCATGCGGAGACAAACGATTACCTGGGGATGTGTCACAATGCTGTTGCTGGTACAGCTCACCCTGCTCATAACGAGCTCCCTCGGCGAGAATCAAACGGTTGATGAGGGCGTACATCTGGCGGCCGGCTTTTCATACTGGAAAACCGGCGATTTTCGAATGAATCCGGAACATCCACCGCTCGCGAAGCTCGTTGCTAGTGTACCACTCCTGTTCACGCGAATCCACCTGCCGACAGATGACCCAAGTTGGTCCGCTCCCGACGAATGGGCCTTCGCACGCCAACTGCTGTACCACAACTCTCTTCGGGCTGAGACCATTCTCTTGCTCGGCCGACTGCCCACGATGATCATGACCGTTATACTCGGCCTGCTCATAGCTTTATGGTCTGGGAAAATCTGGGGATCTTTGGGAGCAATTTTGTCACTCACGCTCTATGTTTTTGATACAACGGTGCTGGCCCATGGAAGATACGTCACGACCGACATCCCCGTCACGCTCTTTATGACGCTCACACTCTATTTTTTTTGGAAGTTTCTGCAGCGGCCGACCTGGAAACGTATCTTTGTCGTCGCTCTCTTTTTTGCACTCGCCCAAGTAACAAAATTTTCTGCGCTCATTCTTGCGCCGATTCTTGTCATCGTGTGGCTGTTGAAGTACCTGAAGTCAACGGCAGAAGAACGCGCCGCATTCGGCTTTCGCAACGCCAGCGCAACCTTCTTGCTTTTCCTCGCGGTCACAGGTGGAGTGATCTTCCTCGTCTATTTTGCAGAACTCCGCACACCGCTGAGTGATCGGCAATTTGCTTCAACCTATTACTCGGGCCAGGTATGGCAGGATCTCGGAAGCACCGCGCGTCACCCGCTTGCACGCCTCGTGCAACGACTGACCGATCCCGCAACACCGGCCGGTTCTTTCATCCAGACAACGTTCGAGCGTATTCCCGTACCGGCGTATAGTTACTTTCGCGGTCTCTCGCAGGTGACGTGGCACAACTACTGGGGACATACGTCCTACCTCCTTGGCATGCAGGCAAAAACCGGCTGGTGGTATTATTTCCCGGTTGCGCTTCTCGTCAAATCCCCCCTGCCAACCATGCTGTTGTTGCTCATCACGTTTGCCTACCTCACGCGTCTGGCCGTTGGCCGACTCTACCGATCCTTTGCGGACCGCCCCGGGCGCTCCCAGTCACTTTCAGCGGGCCTTCGCTCGATCGATGATACGTATCTTCTGCTCTCTGTCCCTATCGTCGTCGTGTTCGCATCAAGCATGATGAGCCATCTGAATCTGGGCGTGCGGCACATCCTTCCTGTATTCCCTTTTCTCTTCCTGCTTGCCGGGAGCCTTGCGACGATCCGCATGCGTCATTTTCAGGCCATCTGGCGCGTCGTGCTCATCACGATCACGGCCGGGCTTGTTCTTCACGCCGGCATGATGTACCCAAACTTCCTTGCATCATTCTCCACACTTGTCGGTGGGCCAGCAAACGGTGCCCGATATCTCACCGACTCGAATCTGGACTGGGGACAGGACCTCCGCCGGCTGCAGCGCTGGCTTGAGGACCACAATATCCCGTTCGTTTCTATCACCTACTTTGGCCAGACACCGATGGAGTACTATCTCAAGGACTTTCGGTATCTTCCGCAAACAAACGAAGCCGAGCGCATCGCTTCGCTCGACGGTTGGGCAGCAATAAGCGCAACTCCTCTCTTTGGATCCGATGAGTATGCTTGGCTGCGTGCACGAACACCCGACGCGAGAGTTGGGTATTCTCTCTTCCTCTACGATTTGCGAAAAGAAAAACAGTAGGCGCTCTCGACAGGCGGTTGACTTTTGGGGTTTATTTTTAGTATAGTAGCAGTGAAGGCCCTTAGGTTTGGCAACGAAAAAATATGAAAAACAGAATCCGAGTACCGCGATACAGCAACATTCAAACACCCTGCCTTTTCGCACGGTTGTTCATTGTTCGTGCGGGCGGTTTTTTCTTGCCATAAATGTTCCCGGACACGTTGATACAACAAGTAGTTCTTGAAGGCGAATTGCTGACCGGCGATCAGGTGCGGGCGGCCGCTGAGAAAGCGCGCGAGCAGCACGTCAGACTGGAACAATACGTCGCCGATAATAAACTTGTTACCGAGGGGCTGCTGTATGAAGCAATCGCGGCCTACTACCACTTGCCGTACGTCGACTTGCGCAATCAAACAATACGCAGAGATATCCTCCAGCTGCTCCCGGAGAGCATGGTTCAAGTGCATCAAATCCTCCCTTTTGAGCAAACGCCCAGCGAAATAAAAGTCGCGAACACAAACCCGAACGACCTGCTTGCAATCGAGTTTGTCCGCCGAAAACTCGGGCCAGCAACGAAATTTTATCTCACGAGCCCCGCAAGCGCAAAAACGGTGTTGCAACAATACCACAAGGGACTGAAGGCGGAATTCAAGGAAATTTCGAAAGTCAACGAGGTACAGGAAATAACCGGAGGGAAGAAATTACAGGAACTCGCTCAGGATGTGCCGGTCATCCGCATCGTCGATACCTTGCTGGAATATGCGATTTACGAAGGCGCTTCCGACATCCATATCGAGCCGACGGAGGGTGATACCGTCGTGCGATACCGCATTGACGGGATTCTGCGGGACGTTATGACGCTGCCGCGGTCGACACAGGCAGGTGTTGTCGCGCGCATTAAAATTCTTTCGAGTCTGAAGCTCGACGAACACCGGCTGCCCCAGGACGGCCGCTTCAAAATCGCGACAGACCAGTACAAAGTGTCGATCCGTGTCTCAATCATTCCCGTGTATGACGGTGAAAAGCTTGTGCTGCGAATCCTCAATGAAACGGCGCAGACGCTGAATCTCGAACAGATCGGACTGCTCCCCTCTCCACTCGACATCGTCAGGCGCAATATCCAAAAACCGCACGGGATGATCCTGAGCACGGGGCCAACGGGCTCCGGGAAAACAACGACGCTCTATACGATTCTCGGCATGTTGAACAAGCCCGGGGTAAACATCTCGACCATCGAAGACCCTATCGAGTACCGGATGCCCCGCGTCAACCAAAGCCAGGTCAATCCGAAAATCGGTTTTAGTTTTGCAAACGGGCTCCGGTCGCTGTTGCGGCAGGACCCGGACATCATCATGGTCGGTGAAATCCGCGACGAAGAAACCGCCGAGATTGCGGTTCACTCTGCGATGACTGGCCATCTTGTTCTCTCTACCCTCCACACGAACGATGCAGTCACCACGCTCCCTCGTCTCTCCCAAATGGGCGTTCCTTCGTACCTCGTGGCGACGACAACGAACATCGTTATCGCACAGCGGTTAGTGCGCAAAATCTGTCAGCATTGCATTACGAGTTACACGCTCACTGCAAAAAACCTCGAAGAGCTCCAAAAACAGATCGATGTTCCCACCCTGCTCAACGCTCTTGAGCGACATGGCGCTATCAATACGCGCAAGCAGACACCGGGATCCCTGTTGTTTTTCCGTGGGCGGGGGTGCAAGCAGTGCAACGACACCGGTTACAGAGGACGCATCGGCATTTATGAGGTGCTTGAAATGACACAGGAGATAAAGGACGCTATGGTTGCGAATATGCCGACGCACCAGTTGTTTACGCTTGCCACCAAGCAGGGAATGATCACGCTCATTGAGGATGGTTTTCTCAAGGCGAAAAACGGCATCACGACCATTGAAGAGGTACTGAGAGTAACGAAAGAATAGCCATGGCACTGACCTATTTCCCCGAGCGACACAGCATTGACGAGACGCCCACGCCTCTCGCCCCAGTACCGCCACTGCCCAAACCCCAGAGGCAGGACTTCGGGACAAACCGAGAAGGGTCGCAGCCAACGGTCAAAAAATCAGGGGGGTTGTTCGGTCGTATTTCGCTGATGGAACGAACGGTTTTCACACAAAATCTCTACGTCATGACTCGCGGAGGGATTCCGCTCGCTCAGGCGCTCGCGACGCTGCGCATACAAACAAAAAACAAGAGGTTCAAAACCATTCTCGGGGTCTTGCAACAGCAGATCGAACGCGGGCAAAGTTTCTCAAAAGCTCTCAGCCTCTTCCCAAGGTACTTCTCTGAGGTGTACGTGAGTATGATTGCCGCAGGTGAGTCAAGCGGTAAACTCGAGAGCGTGCTTCAGGAACTGGCGGTTCAGTTGAAAAAGCAGCGGGTCCTTATCGGGAAAATCCGTGGCGCGCTTTTCTACCCGGCCATCGTCCTCATAGCGATGGTCGCCATGGGAATTGTTATGTTCGTATTCGTGATCCCTAAAATCACTGATATTTACAAAGAAACCGGGGCGGTCCTTCCCCTGCCGACACGGATGCTCATCGGCATCAGTACGTTTGTCCTCGGGAACGGAATACTCGTTCTCCTCGCCCTTCTTGTTCTTGGAGTTGCACTCGGACGCTACTTGCGAACAACGTCCGGGAAGAAGCTCTCACACGGTCTCCTGCTCCGGCTCCCAGTTTTCGGCACCATTATCAAAAAAATCAACCTCGCGCGGTTTGCGCGAACACTCCACTCTCTTCTCCAGACCGATATTCCCATTGTCCAGTCATTCCAAATCATCGAACGGACACTCGGGAACATCCACTACCGCATGGCAATGTCAGAGGCAAGCCAGCTTCTCAAAAAAGGAATCAGCGTTGTCGAGGCCTTGCAAAAGCGCCCGGCACTCTTCCCGCCAATGGTCGCGCAAATGCTTGCAGTCGGTGAACAAAGCGGCACCCTCGATGAGCTTGCGAACGAAATTGCAAACTTCTACGAAGAGGATGTCGATGAAACCATGACGAACTTTTCTTCAATTATCGAGCCAGTACTGTTGCTGCTTCTCGGCATCGGCGTTGCCGGCATGGCTCTCGCAATCCTCCTCCCAATGTATTCGTTGACCAACCAGATTTAGCCATGGCGCAGCTCAACCAACTCCGCACAAGTCTCGGGCTCGACTATTCCGACGGGCGGGTCACGGCGGCGCTCTTCTCAGTTCACCCGCGTCATGTCAAGCTTGTCGGGCTCAACAACCACGTGCTTCAACCCCGGCAGCAACTCGGCGGTTCTCCTGGATCGTCGGATGTTTTTCGGCAGGCCATTCGTTTTGCCACCAGCAAAGATCGTGCCCACCACTACCCGAAACATGCGGTCGTCACGCTACCCGATGCATGGTGCTACCTGTTGACGATCGACCTGCCCGATCGTCAGAACGATGCAGACACAATTCGCCGCGAAGCAGCTCAACACCTACCATTCATGCCGGATGAACTTGTCTTCGATTCAACTGTTGCAGCGACAGAAAACGGCGTGACAACGGTTCAAGTCGCCGCATGCCCGGTTCCTGTTGTTCAGAACATACTCGCAGTACTTGATGGAACAGGACTCGAGGCGACCGAACTCGTACCAGCCGGAGTTGCCGCCCTTCGTACCTTCGCCATTCCTCCAAACATACGAGCGGCGATAGCAGTGTTCATCAATGATACGTCAACGACCGTCATGTTGGTGACTGACCGTGGGATCCCCTTCAGCGTTTCTACGAACGCTCTGCAGGTGCACCGCGTGATCGCCCTGCTCACAAAAAATCTACGACTGAGCGATACCGAAGCGAGCGAGGCGATAACTGTCTGTGGTCTTGATCGAACGGTGAGTCACGGCGTTGTTCGCAAGGTTCTTGAGAATGACGTGGTCGAACTTGCCAACGCCATCCAGCGTGTCAGTTCCTTCGGCGTTTCCTTGACCGCACAGGGCGCACCATCGGTTGTGCTCCTGGGAGGTAGCGGCGGCGCCCTCCGCAATCTTGATGTCGAGCTGCGGGAGCGCTGCAAACTTGAGGTCTTGCTCCTGCCAATCAAATCAGAGCTTGCCCAGATGATCCAAGCACTCCAACAGCCCCCACAAGCAGTCGCAGCTTCACTTTCTGCTCTCGGCGCTGGGATGCCACGCCCATGAAAATCCCCGAGATCAACCTTCTTCCATTTTCTCGCAAGATGGCGCTCGCCGTTGAGCGAGAGCTCGCGGTTGTCCGCCAAAGTTTCGTGCTCGTTCTTTCTGTTTTCCTGCTGGCATTTCTCGTCCTCACTGGGGCGAAAGTTCTCTTAGGACAAAGCCTCAAACAGGAACAGGAAGCGTCGGCGGCCCTTCAAAAAGCGGCTCTTGAACAGCGCGGTCAGTTGCTCGACCAGCGAATCCAGGAGTTCAACAATTCTCTCTCAACAATCAAGACGATGCAAAAATCGTTCACCAGGTGGACAACCATCGTGACGGACCTTTCCCGCGCACTCCCCCGCGGCGTAACTCTTACCTCGTTCGAAGCAGACAAGTCATCAGGGGCATTTTCCATCAAAGGCGTCGCGACAACTCGGGCCGATCTCCTTGCATTCCAACAGACCCTTGCCAATGTACCGACCTTCGCTGACATCCGTGCCCCAGTTTCAAATCTCCTTGAGCGCGAAGATATCCACTTTGACCTGAAAGGAACTCTGACACTTCCATGAAGCTTTCGGCAAACCAAAAAATAGTTTTGGGTCTTACGATAGGATTGTGCTCCGTGATTGTGTTAACGCTCCTCGGCATTCTGCCGGCGGCCAGCAGCCTCAGGACCACGGCGTCAAATATCGAGCAGGAACGGATTCATGCTGAGCTCGTCACGCGTGAGCGGCAGAACGACGTCGTAACCGAACGGGAGTTCGACAATTTGAAAAGCGCAAGTGACGACCTCGAGAAATATTTCGTGAAGGAAGCAACTGTTCTTGAATTTCTTACTTCTCTGGAGCAGAGCGCTTCTTCCAATACCGTCGCGCTCTCAATCTCGAGTCTTCAGCCTCCCTCACAGGGCACCGCCGAGTCACAACTTGAGCTGGTCGCTCGTGGGACATTTCACCATCTTCTTGATTTTGTGCATGCCCTTGAAGCACTGCCTGCTTACTTTTCAGTTGAGCGCCTCGCGTGGACAGCAACGGAGCCTGGGGCGCAATCAATCACCCTGCGGGGAAAAATCTTCTGGCAATGAAAGTCGACTTACACATTTTCGACCGCTGGAAATTACATGACGAACAGGACCGACTCATTCATTGGGCCGCGTTGACACTGACTGCGACCGTGACGGTGGCGACCGTCTTTGCTCTCTATCTTTGGGTCTACCGTTCGATCATTTCTCCTTCTCCAATCGACCCAACGCGCATAACGGCAAGCCAAAAGAAAATCAACAAGGCGGCACTCGACTCAATCCTTCAGTTCAACGAGCAAAAACAGTCCGCGGCCGATACGTCCGGCCTTCGTGATCCATTTTCTGCCTCTCCATAGGTTCCAGTACCCAAATCGTCTGTGGCACCGCTTACCCCGTACCCGTTGCTTGCTCTCGTCTTGACGAGATTGCCGGTCTTCGCTAGAGTCAAAAAGTCAATTTGGAAGTAGCTCTCAACCAATGGCCCACACAAAAGCAGGCGGATCCTCTCAATACGGGCGCGATTCGCAAAGTAAACGGCTTGGCATCAAGCGCTCCGACGGGCAGTTTGTTCAGGCCGGCGGGATACTCGTGCGCCAGCGCGGAGCGAGAATCCGGCCAGGAACCAATGTTGAACGCGGCGGTGATGACACGCTCTACGCCCGCACGAACGGCGTTGTACGGTTCACAAAAAGAAAACGGCGTCGCTACGACGGCTCACTCCGCACGGCGACGTTTGTTCACGTTCAAACATCAACAGGCGTCGCGTAACATTCCTCACATCGGCATCGGTCAAAGAGTTTCGTGACTCTTGTGTTTGTGATCTGCACTGCGAGCGGCATCCACCCGAACACGCACATCGACCTTTCTTTGACCCAGCCGGAGGGCAACGCGATATTCGCCCACTCTCTCCATGGGTGAAAGCAGTGTCACCATCTTCGGCTGTATTCCCGGCACCCCTGCTTCGGCAGCAGCCGTGCAGATGTCCTCAGCATGAACGCCACCGTACAGCACGCCCTTGTCATTCGCGGGCATGCGGAGCTGGAGAACAACTGAAGCAAGTTGCTGCGCGCGCTGAGCCGCATCTGCATCTTGCATGCGAGCTGCATGCTCGAGATGCTCTTTCTGCGCATGGAGACGCTTGAGTGTATTCGCCTCGGCGATCACCGCAAGCCCCTTCGGGAGAAGAAAATTTTTCGCATAGCTGAAAGAAACTGTCCGTACCTCGCCTGACAATCCAAGCGAGGGAATATTTGTCATGAGGACTACCTCAATCTTTTTTTTCATCACGCTCCCTCTTGCTTCTGCTCGGACCGCAAAAGCTCGACTGCCTTGTCCAGCTGGGGATCGCGATCAGCCGTGATATCTTCTGCGCTCCGTTGCACTTCGACATCCGGCGTAATCCCCTGCTCATTGATGGACCGGCCGTTCGGCGTAAACCATGTCGCAACCGTCAACTTCAAGCTTGAGCCATCCTCGAACTCTTTCAGTTCCTGGACAGACCCCTTCCCATAGGTTTGGACGCCGATGAGCGTGCCGAGCTTGTAGTCCTGCAGCGCCCCAGCAACGATTTCGGAGCCTGATGCGCTCCCTTGATCGATCAGAACGACAAGTGGAACACCGGCGACACTTGACAGCCGACGGGCCGTATAGGTTTCCCGCCTGCCGTCAGGGAACTGCTCAGCAACAACAATCTTCCCCTCCTCAACAAAGTGGGAACTCACGTCGACGGCAGCATCAAGATAGCCGCCCGGGTTGCTGCGAAGGTCGAGGACGATCCCTTTTGCGCCTTTGACAACTATCTCGTTGATTGCGGAGGAGAACTCTTGTGCGGTCTTTGGCCCAAAGTATGAAAGTTCAAGATGCGCAATCGATCCGTCAAGGAACGAGAGCTTGACGCTCTGGATGGTAATTGCCCTGCGCTCGATGGTCATTTCTGTCATCTCACGCGCCCCTGCACGGCGAATTTTTAACGTCACCGTCGTTCCTTGCTTTCCGCGAATTTTCTCGACGGCCTCATCGAGCGAAAAATCAAGTGTTGGAGCATCACCGATGAAAAGGATTTCGTCTCCTGGCAAAAGACCCGCCTTCTCCGCTGGCGTCCCTGGAAGAGGCGCGATGACGACAAGCTGATCGTTCTTCATCCCAATTTCTGCCCCAATCCCCTCAAACATCCCTTGGATTTCTTCTTGGAATGATCTGTTTTCTTTCGGGGTGAAAAAAACGGTGTACGGATCATCCAAACTCTGGACAAGCCCGCGGATTGCGCCGTAGACCGCTTCTGCCTCGCTCGGGACATTCCCCGCATGCTCCTGTTTGAGTGTCGCCCAAACCTCCTCAATTTTTGTGAAGATTGGCGCGTTCCCTGTGTTCTCCGACACAAGCCGCCGAAAAGACGGTGCTTGTGCGGAGACGACGCCGAGAACGTAGGCGGCGGCACACAAGAGTATGACGAGAATGAATACACGCCCTCGGCGTCGGTGAGGATTCGCTGGTGGTTGTGGAAGAGGCAGTGACCCGTTCATGCTCGTGATATGACTGCGCCGAGTTCAGCAAGACGCTTGTCAATCTTCTCATACCCTCGGTCGACGACCTCGGACTCATTAATGGTTGTTACGCCTTTCGCGCACAGCCCGGCAATAATGAGCGTCGCACCTGCTCGCAAATCGAAACTGCGAATTTCCTGCGCATAGAGAGGAGTAGGCCCCGAAATTAAGACACGGTGGGGATCGCAGACAACCGCATTTGCTCCCATTTTCACAAGTTCTTGGACATACCCCATTCTTCCCTCAAACAACGGGTCATGGATGAGGGATGTCCCCTGCGCCTGCGTAGCCAGCACGCCAAACGGGGCTTGCAGGTCAGTAGGAAAGCCGGGGTATGGGAGTGTTTGCAACCGAAATGCAGTCAAGCGCTGAGTTGGGCGTACATGCAATGCGTCCTCTGTGCATCGGGCATCAACTCCTGCCGCGGTAAGTTTACGAAGAATGAGGCCAAGATGCGACGGAATGACACCATGGATCGTCACCTCGCCATGCGTGACTGCTGCAGCGACGGCGAAGGTGCCAACTTCAATCTGGTCGGGAATAATCCGATGTTCCGCGCCATGGAGTGTCTTGCGACCGCGGATGGTAAGCGTATGCGTACCGAGACCCTCGATGTCCGCTCCAAGTTTCTTGAGAAACGCTCCGAGGTCCTGTACGTGGGGTTCCATTGCCGCCGTCTCAAGAATCGTCGTTCCCTCAGTCAGCGATGCGGCAAGAAGAAGGTTTTCTGTAGCGGTAACGCTAAACTCCGACAAGACAATATGCGCAGCCTGCAAGTGGCTGCCCGTTACGCGCAATGTTTCACCCTCTTCCTCAACCAGCGCACCGAGACCGGTGAGTGCCTCAAAATGGGTGTCCAGCGGGCGATTCCCAATAATACAGCCGCCGGGCTGTGCTATGGTCACATCGTGAAATCGTGCTACAAGAGGACCAAGGAGCAAAACGGATGACCGGAGCTGCTTGACCGCCTTCTGGTTCAGGCGGGCTGGGTCAACCGATGCACATTGAACCCGGACAGTATGGTCGTCTTGCCACTGAATCACCGCGCCCATGCTTTGCAGGATTTCAATCATCTTGAAGACGTCGGCGATTCTTGGTACATTGGAAACAACACATGGCTCCTTCGTCAACAAAGTCGCGGCAAGGATCGGCGTCGCAGCATTTTTCATGCCGCTCACCGCGATGTCTCCGCGGAGCTGATGTTGACCTTCAATGATGAATTTTGCCATGGTGCGCTTGTTGAGTGTAGAAAACTTTTTCCTAACAGTCAACGTATGACCGTGACGCATCGCAGAATCCTCTATGGCTGCGCGTTTGCGGTCTTTTTCATCACAGCCCCGCTGCTCATTGCATACGCATCCGGCTATCGCTATGATCGTGCCGGGAAGGTGCTCTACAAAACGGGCTTCCTCTCGCTTGGTTATTCAACAACACCTGATGCGGTCCTCATCAACGGGCGCCGAGTACGCGCAGACGGGCGTTCTCTTCGCGTTGGGAATCTTGCTCCCGGTTCATACACCGTTCGCCTTGAAAAATCGGGCTACCTCCCGTGGGAACAAAGCTTGACGGTACGTGCAGGGGCGGCGACCGTCGTGAATGATATTCTGCTGTTCCGTGACGCGTCGCCCGTTCTTCTTGCAAACAAGGTTCATACCTTCCGCGTCTCACCGGACGAGCTCTCCATTGCGGCTCTTCGTGATATGCGGCCCTTCCTCTCGGTGCTCAGTTCCGACGGCGGGAGCATTGTTGATCTGCAACTTACAAGCCCTGCCCGGTCGGTTCTCTGGTCGCCTGACGGCAAGCGTTTGCTTGTGCAAATGACAGAAGCATGGCAAATCTTCGCCCTTGATCCCAACGCGGCTCCGACGACGTTATCAGCACCGGTCGATACAACGAAAGCGATCTGGGACACCTCCGACCCACGTCGTCTCTTTTTGCTTGCCGGGACGACGCTCTTTTCAGCAACGGTCAGCGGCAACGCCCCAATCGCACTTCTGTCGAACGTCGTTGATATCGCCATGAGCCCAGAGGGGCTTCTTGCACTCCAACAAGAAGGAAAAGGGCTTTCGCTCGGAAGGGTAGACAACGGATTTACTGTTGATGCTCTGTTTGCTGGTTCAGAACAAGCAGAATTCCTTCTCGCAGAGAGTGGCGTGACGGTGGTCATCGACCGGGCGAAAGAAACCCTTTGGTCGGTCGATCGGCGCTCTCGTCCATTTCGAACCATGGAGCTTGAGGGAATGACAAACGCTGCCTGGTCGCCGGCACACCGCTCCCTTGCGTACGGCAACGATATCGAACTGTACGTTGTTTCTTTCGAGACGCTCAAGACCGAGCTTGTTTCGCGTTCCGGCGAGCGGCTGCGTGCTTTCGCGTGGCTTCGTGATCTTCCGTATCTTGCGGCCACCCGCGATCTGCGGATAGACATTTTGCGTCTGTCGGATGCGGGGGCGGTTTCTTCGGCATCGCTTCAGACGGCACACCTAGTATCGCTGCATCCCTTCCGACGCCGGCAAGCGGTACTGCTTTTGCAGTCGGACGGAGCACTTCTGAAGCAGGCCTACTGAGCGCGTCCCTACTCCGCCTGCAGCCGCACCAATGCATCAAGACCCGCCGATTGCTGATGCACTCCTCGCCCCGCACAAGGCATTCGGCGACGTTCCGCTGGACACCTCGCTCAAAATAGGGACGTTCTTTGATGTGAAGGCCGTTTGCCGTACTGCTCGACATGCAATTGAATCGCGTCATAGGATGTATCCGCCCCCTATGGCCTCGCGAGAGGGGTTTTTCTTCTTTACTTTTGCCCACTTTCCGCTATTCTTACAGCAGCATTCGAGCATCTCGCAAACATTTTTGCTTCATGATACTTCGGCCTCTCATCATCTCGCTTCGTATCAAGCACTGGGTGAAAAACCTCTTTGTCTTTGCGGCGTTGCTGTTTTCTCTTCAGCTTTTTAATCTCCAGCTGGCAGAACGAACCCTCTGGGCGTTTGCTGTTTTTTGCGTCACAGCGAGTTCCATCTACCTCATCAACGATCTGCTTGATCTCAAGAGCGACCGACAGCATCCCATCAAGTCGCTCCGACCCATTGCCTCAGGCAGTATCAGCCCTTCCGCAGCATTGCTTTCCGCCTTTTTTCTGCTCGCACTCGGCATCGGTTTCGCGTTCCGCCTTGATAATGCCGTGGGGCTGGTTGTTCTGGCATACGCTGTTATGAACATCCTGTATTCACGTTTTCTCAAGCACTGGGTCATCGTGGATGTCATGGTTGTTGCCCTGGGCTTCGTCTTCAGGGCGCTCGCGGGCGCGGAGGCCATCAACGTTGAGTTCTCCTCATGGCTTCTTCTCTCAACGTTTTTGCTGGCCCTGTTTCTTGCCTTCGGCAAGCGCCGTCACGAGTTGACGCTGCTCAACAACAACGCAACGAATCATCGGCCGGTTCTCGATCAATACAGCCCGTACTTTCTCGATCAGATGATCGCGGTCGTCACCGCATCAACCGTTGTTGTGTACATTCTCTACGCCACTTCGAAAGAAATCACGGAGCGGTTTCACACGGCCGGACTTGTCTATACGGTCCCATTTGTTCTCTATGGCATTTTTCGTTACCTTTATCTCATCCACAAAAAAGAAAGTGGTGGTGATCCGACGAAGACGTTGTTGACGGATCGTCCGCTGCTCATCGACATCGCCCTCTGGACCGCCGTCGTGGTCGCTATCCTCTACTTCAACAATTCGATGCTATGAGCCGGTCAACGGTTGCAGTACTCTTCACAAAACCCGAGACCGTGCTTGAGGACTATGCGCGGCTCATGGATCTCGCCGGTATCAAACACACCCTGCCGGACGATTCGACCGTCATCCTGAAGGATAATATCTCGTGGCACTTCCCCATGCCGGGCGCAAACACCACGCCATGGCAGCTCGAGGGGGTGATTCAGTACCTGCGGCAGCTATCCTACCGAGACATTGTGTGCGTCCAGAACAAGACGGTGGTGACAAACGCCTTTAAAGGAGAGGACTTGAACAAATACGTACCGCTGTTCAAGAAATATCATATCCCCGTTCTCTACAACTTCAAAGAAAGCGACATGCGGTGGATCGACTACAAGCCCCGGTTCGAAACACTGGTGCTGCACAAGATTTTTCCTGAAGGGATAAAGATCCCGGATTACTTCCTCGGTAAAAGCATTGTGCACCTGCCGACGGTGAAATGCCACATCTATACAACCACGACCGGCGCGATGAAAAACGCTTTCGGCGGTTTACTGAATACTAAGCGTCATTACACCCACTCGTGGATTCATGAAACGCTGGTCGACCTTCTCGCACTTCAGCAAGAAATCCATCCCGGCATTTTCGCCGTGATGGACGGCACCACCGCAGGCAACGGCCCTGGGCCGCGGACGATGTACCCGGAGGTGAAAAACGTCATCCTCGCATCAAGCGATCAGGTCGCCATTGACGCCGTGGCCGCAAAGCTCATGGGGTTTGACCCGATGTCGCTACCATACATCCGGCTCGCGACGGAACGGGGACTTGGCAATGGCGAGATGCGGGCGATTGACGTGATTGGGACCGATATCACGGACGTCAACTGGCGCTTCAGCGTGGGAACAAACCTTGTTCGTAAAATTGGCGGGGCCCTCTGGTTCAGCTCTCTGAAAAAAGCGCAGAACCTTTTCTTTCGAACGCCGTTGGTCAACCTCTTCATTCTCGGTTCCGAAGCGTACCACGATTACTATCGCTGGCCGACGAAAGACCGTGCGGTTTTTGAGCGCTGGCTGGACGAGACCGACTGGGGAAAGCTTTTTCGCCAATACTAGATGGGTTCCTTTTTGCGTCTTCTGAAGAAATTCGCAATCCCCGCTTTTCTGGCGGCGGCGGTTCTCACGGCGCTCCTGTCGTTTGGCAACCTGCGTTCTGTCGGTTCCGCATTCACCCAGATGCGGTTCGCATGGATACCGTTCATTCTTCTTCTTGCCTTCTGTAATTACCTTGTCCGCTTTGTACGGTGGCACTGGTATCTGCGGTTGACGGGTGTTTCGCTCACCGTTCGGCAAAGCTGGGTGGTTTTTTTCTCTGGGCTCGCTCTGTCGGTGACGCCGGGAAAATTCGGTGAGGCGGTGAAATCTTTTTTTGTGAAGAAGCTGACGGGGGTACCCGTGCGTACGACGCTGCCCGTCGTGTTTGCGGAACGGTTAACCGACCTCCTTTCAGTTCTTTTGCTCGCCGCAATCGGCGTGTCCGGATTCCAATACGGCAGCACCATCGTGTGGATTGGCATTGCCGTAGTCGTCACCATTTTCATTGTTGTCATGAACCCTCGGGTTGCACAATATTGTCTGGACATGCTTGGGCGAGTTGCCTTCCTGCACAACACGTCAGACAACATCAGGAAGGTACACGCCGGAGCCGCACGACTTCTCGCCTTCAGACCGCTGGCCATCGCGCTGATCCTGGGAATCGTCGCCTGGCTTTGTGAATGCGTCGCTTTTTTTCTCACGCTGCAGGCGTTTGGTTTGTCGCTCCTTGATCTGCGGGCGGCGATCTTCCTGTACGCGTTTTCAACGCTTGTCGGCGCAGTGACGCTCCTCCCGGGCGGTATCGGCACGACCGAGGGGAGCATGGCGGGATTGCTGGCCTTGCATGGCGTACCAAAAGAACTGGCTTCGGCCGCAACCATCGTCATTCGTCTGGCCACATTGTGGTTCGCGGTCGGCCTCGGGCTTCTTTTCTTCCTGCCAAACCGAAAGCTCCTGACTCAAACATCGCATGAGAGCTGAATTCCATCTTCACACAAAAGCGTCCATCGACAGTCGGATGGACGCAGACACCGTTATCCGTGCGTGTCTCAAAAACGGGATTACCTGCCTTTTTGTTACCGACCACAACGAAATCTGGATGGCGAAAAAACTGCAGGAACTCGCACCGTTCCGCGTCATCGCCGGAGAAGAAATCACCACTGAGGAGGGCGAAATGATTGGTTACTTCCTCACCAAGAAGATCGCGCCGTACCAGTCGCCTGAAGCGACCATCGGCGAAATCAGACGGCAGGGCGGGCTCGTCTCCATTCCCCACCCTTTTGACCGGCTTCGTCGCGCCAGAATGCGTTATGCGACATTGCAGCGGATTGTTGCAGACGTTGACATACTCGAGATTTTTAATGCACGGAACGTTTTGCCGCGCGATGACGCCCAGGCCCATGAATATGCAAAAACGAACCAGAAATTCATGGTCGTCGCAAGCGACGCCCACTCCCGCTGGGAGGTAGGCGGATCATATGTCGAACTCCCTGATTTTCAGACGCCGAATGAATTACTGCATTCGCTCCAACAGGCCTCATTCCGTTGCAGGAGAAGCTGGGTGGCCGTCCACGCCATCACCACATTCAACAAATTCCGCTCACGCGCGGCCGGGCGCCTCGCCTAGAGATATTTTCAGCCAGGGTCCTCCTTTTCGGCGCGACTCTCCGGTGCGTCAGCCGACGCCCCATTCTCTTCTGCTACCGCTGCGGCAAGAAGAAGCACCGCTACACCCGCGAGCACAGATATCAAGAGCCCGATCGCGCCCATGGTTTTGGTTTGCGTATAGAGCACAAGTGCCATCACTGCGGCAAGACCCGATGCGACAACAATTGCCGACCCGCGAAAAGCGAATGTTCCCGCATGACGTTCTTCCTGACGAGCGAGGAGAAACGAGAGAAATCCGCTGACCAGCACAACGAAAAGGAGCACGCCCATCGGGAAGTGAAACGTAACGAATCCTTCCCGCACTTCCTCGAGAATCAAAAACAGAAAATAGGTCGCAAAGGAAGCTCGGAAGACCTCCCTGCTCAGGGCGCCGATGATCACTGACCACCCAGGTTCAGACTGTGTTTTTTTCATTCATGCGATTACTGAAGGATGCTGCGCAGTTTCGTGACGATACGAGGGAATATTTCAGACAGCCGGAGAGGCGGCTTGCTCAAATTGATGCGAATACTCTGAATCCTGACTGCCCGGCCAGCCTCGGGCATACCGGGGAATGTCAGAATAAACCGCACACGGGAATCTTTGAAGTAGAGCGGTGGCGTATCAACTGTCGCTTGCGCGACTCTCCATTTCCCTTCACGCTTGGGCTGCGGATATCGGGCAAAAATGTAGTCGTACCGTCTCAGATCACTCTCGGCCGTGAACGTATCGTACCCATCCGGCAAGGCGAACAGCTGTTCCGCTGAAAAAGCGAAATAGCCGTCGCCGCTTAGTCGCACGTCATTCGCCGGGCTGACGATCGTCGAGACTCCCTTCAACCTCGGGGTTGTTTTTTCCTCGAGGAGCTCGGTCAGTTTGAGTTGGTGCTGACCGACCGAAAGAGTTTGCAGGCTGTTGACGTGTGAAGTCGACGCACTCACAGCATGGCTGGTCGTCAAGAGCGTCGTCGGCGACCATGGCCCATTGCCAAGGACGCTTGCATACTCTTTGTTATTCGTCAGGTAGATGCCGTTGCGAAACATGAGCAGCCGCTGCCCCGTCTCGAGACGGGTGAGGAAGAGGTCATCGTGCATCGTCAGCACGATGCGGTAAACGCCGGCGGGGAGAGCCGCATTGTTCAAAAGCATCTTCGTTTCTGGGCTTGGGATACCATCGGCGTTCCTGCTCCCCATCTCGTCGGTTCTGACCTCCATCACCTGTTGGTCGAGGTTGAAAACGCGCGCCGTCGCGCGGTCCTTTCCTGGGTGACGATTGATGGATCGAATGGTGAGTGCAAACGACAGGGCCTCGCCCTCGCCAAGGTAGGTGTAGATTTCATGGGAACCGCGCAGCACATGTTTCAAGACCAGCGGCGTCGTTGAGGGAACGTAATCATGAATTTTCGCGTGCTGAATCAGGTTATAGTTATACTGAAGCGTCACCGAAGGTGACGGCTGATTGGTTAAGAAATCGTCAACACTGAAGAACGGGGCAGACGGCCGTTCGACAAGCGTGTTTTCACGGTCGATTTCTGCAAGTCGCGTTTTTCTCTCGCGGTCGATTTTCCCAATTTCAGATCGGTATGGCTCTTCGTCCAGAACCCCGGATTCGAGCTGTTTTTCGAGATTCACACTGCGCTGTTTCAGCTCCCGCTCAAGGGCATCCGTCTGACGGCGCTTACGAGCATCAAGTGGGGCGCGCGCCTTAAGATAGTCGTTGTTTTTCTGCCAGAGAACCAGATCTCCTTTTTCTAATTTCTCCC
>CAZCGY010000007.1:0-13314 GCA_964498355.1 uncultured Gammaproteobacteria bacterium
GCAATGAACAGCAGTTGCTCAGAACGCTTGCGGAGCAGTGCGGCGGTCACGAAAATCGGATCGAGCCAGCTAACGTGGTTGATCGCAAGAAGAAGCGGGCCGTGCATGGGGACGCGTTCAAGCCCGCGGATTGTTTTCAGCTTGAGGTTCGCGAGCGGAACGATGATGGCGCGGATGATCCGGTAGAGCATAGTCGTCCTCGCGCGGGGGTGCTGGTTACTGTGCGGATGTGTCCGGAGCGGGATTGTCCGCCGCCGGAGGGGCGTCTGGCTTCGGTTCTTCCTTTGGTGTTGCGGGTTCGGCAGGCGGCTCAGTCGGAGAAGTCGGCTGTTTCTCTTCTTCGGCCGCTGGCTGTGTCTGCGGTTCCGGTTCGTTCTCTTTGACGATGTCGATGCGCCATCCAGTCAGCTTCGCGGCAAGCCGTACATTTTGGCCTGCCCGGCCGATAGCAAGCGAGAGCTGATCCTCCTTCACCTCGGCGATGGCCCGACGCTCTTCCTCATGCAGTTTGACCGAAATGACCTTTGCCGGTGACAACGCGTTGATGATGAAGCGAACGACGTCCTCTTCGAACTGAATGATGTCAATCTTTTCGCCGCCGAGTTCGGCGATCACCGTTTGCACGCGCGTACCGCGCTGGCCGACGCACGACCCGACGGGGTCGATGTTCGGTTCGGTCGTGTAGACGGCGATTTTCGTCCGACTGCCGGCCTCGCGCGCAACCGCCTTGATGGTGATGACACCCGATGCGACCTCGGGGACCTCCTGCGCGAATAACTTGCGCACCATATCGGGGTGGGAACGCGAGACGAGAATTTCTGGGCCTCGCGTCGTGGAATTCACGGCGATAAGAAAGACCTTGACTCGCTGCCCTGGCATGTACCGCTCGCGTTCCACCTGTTCCGCAGGCGGCATGACGGCAGTTGCATGCCCGAGATCCACGAGGACAACGCGACCTTCAAGCCGCTGCACGGTTCCCGTGATGATTTCACCGACCCTCCCGCTGTATTCCTTGAATGTCATGTCACGCTCGGCTTCACGCAATCGCTGGATAATCACCTGCTTTGCGGTTTGTGCCGCCATGCGGCCGTAGTTCTCGGGCGGGAAAAGCTCTGTCTTGATGATGTCGCCGATGTTCGCATCCGCATTGTCTTTCTTCGCCTCAGCAAGCGGGATCATTGATTTCGGGTCAAACCGTTTCTTCTTGTCCTCCTCGCCTTCTGCGGACGGATCAGCGCCTTCGACGGATTTTGCCTGTTCCTCTGGCAACACGAGTTTTTCGCCGGGCTGCAACGTGCCGGCGGCTTCCATTTCTGCGCGGAATTTTTCGAGCTCGAGGCGCTGTTTCTCGTATTCCTCAAACAGCTCGTCCTCGACGATTTCCTTCACATCAAAAATCCTCGCGGTCGCCGTTTCGGGGTTGAATTCCGCCTTGATATTCTGGTTCTTCTTGTCGGCAAAGTCCTTGCGGTAAGCAACGGCAATGGCCGCTTCAATGGTCTCAAGAACCGACTCTTTGGAGATATGTTTCTCTTCGCAGATCTGGTCGATGGCGTCAAGGATGGGACTTTTTGGCATTGCTGATATCGGATAGGGTTCGTACGAAAAAGCGACTAGTGTTATCACTAGTCCACTCTCATGCTAGCAGGGAGAACAAAAACTGTCAAGCTTGACAATCGTCACGCGACGTGCTAGGTTACGGCAGTCGTCCTTTCCTTGGAGGTGAGTCGTGCCTGTAAGTAGAGAAACCGCCCTCATTGTCCAGTACACCGAGTTGCTGCACACGTATCGCAATCCGAATCACCGCGAAGTTCGGAAGTTCAGGAAGAGTCATTCCGAAGACACGGTGTTCCAGCGCCGCGCAGACACACTCGACAGGGTATTTCGTCTCAAAGAAGAAGCGCTGCGCGAAACACGCAAGAAGAAGTCCTGACCCTCCGCCAACAGCGGAGTTTTTTTGCGCTTGACATCCTCCTCAATATCTGCTAACCTGCTGCCGACCACAAAATCACCAAAGGAGGTTTGTGGTGCAACGCAAGAAACGTTCGTTGAGAAGAGTAAGGCCGGTAAGACCCAAGCCGGTTGTTCCGGAAAAGCCGAAGCGCCGAAAGCGCAGAGTCAGAATTTCTGCGACTGCGGGAATGCGTGAGAAGGTCGTCACCGCCATCAAGACAGAGGGCGGCTCGATGAGCACAACCGCTATCGCACGCCAGATCGGTGTTTCACCGCCTGTCGCCAAGCGGGTCGTGAAAAAGCTTGCACAGCAGGGCGTGGTTACCGCAAACGGTGGTAAACGGCCGAAGTGGAAGCTCGGACCTGTTCCCAGCACACTTATTGAGAAGGTCCAGGTACAGGAGGTACAGATCGGTCAGCTCCGCAAGATAGGTTCAGAGGACGCGGCACGCACAGCGCACTCGGGGTCCACCGTCAGTAGCAACTCGGCGCTCGAGACACTTGCCCAGCAGGTTAATGATCTCGCTGGCAGACTGCAATCGACGTCAACCGCACTCCTCGCAGCTTTGAAGAAGCAGAAGGATCTGCGCGCAAAGCTCAAGGCCGCGCTCGAAGAGTAGTATGCATGCAATTTTCCTTGTGATCAATCGCCCCACCGCCGGGGCGTTTTTCTATCCAACACCCCTGAGATGTTCCACGCGAAACCGTCGTCCGCGGCCAAAAAGGCCGACAACATCAAGCCGGTAGGGGCCGTGCCACCCGAAATCCAGAACAAACTGTTCGAGTGTTGCTCTCAGTCGCTTCACCTTGAGCTTCCCGACACCCGTCGCTGGCGTGCCAAACAAGCGCGTTCGCCTCGTTTTCACCTCAATGCCGACGAGCTCATGACTATCCACCATCACCAAGTCCAACTCGCCAAAACGCGTGCGGACATTCTTTGCGATCAACACATATCCTTTTGTCCGAAGGTAACGCAGAGCAGCGGCCTCGCCCTGCGCCCCGATCCGTTTTTCTGCAGAGACCCTTTTCTCCATACATAACGACGGAATGTTGCCATCCCGTCACAGCAAAGATATCCATCTCGAGGCCATATGTCAACCCCGGCCTTCGACAAGCTCAGGCACTGACGAGAGGAGTCCGTTTCGCGTCTCTTGCAACCACGAGCCGCATGGCTGAAAGCGCCCAGGCCTTCGATTCCGCTCAGCCATCGTGTGGCTTCGCTTCACTCAGGCGCTGACAAGGGAGCCTCTATTTCGTGCCTGAGCGGACCCCGAGCGTAGCAAGGGGGGAGTCGAAGGCATGGGTTCAAAACTATAGACCGGAAGAAGGGAGAAGACTTATGACCACTCCCTTTGTTCGATATTTCCCGTACCACTCGCCTTCGTTCGGGCGCCGGGTTTGCTCAGGCGCTGAAAAAGTCACATGCTGAGGTCCTACGCCTTCTTGGTGAAGACGAGCGCAAAATGGAACGGCCCGGCTTCGAACGAGTTCACCTCTGCAAGCCCGAGGTTTTTGGCAATCTTGCGCATCTCGTCCGGGTGCACTCGTGATTTCGGCGGAGGGCCAAGCGGCGATCCGGCGGGCTTCCAGTCAAGAACGAGGAGCTTGCCGCCGATCTTCAACATCCTGGTCGATTCTTTCATAACATCCGCCCGCAGTTTTGACTGAAACAGGGTATTGATGAGGAGTGCGACGTCCAAACTATGGTCAGGGATTTTTGTCGCTCCATACAGCTCAAGATTTGACCAGACGGTTGTGATGTTATGGATGCCGGACTGTTTTGCGAGTCCTTCGACGCTCGCCAGTGCGGACTTGAGGATATCGACGGCGTAGACCCTGCCATTCTCGCCGACAATGTGCGCCGCTTGGAGCGTAAAGTAGCCGGCCCCGCCGCAACCGAGGTCGCCCACCGTCATGTTATATTCGACCCCGACGCGCTTAAGGACGTCCTGGGAATTCAAGAGTTCATTGCCGCCGGGGATTTTTTGCATGGCGTTTGTTCTGTCGTGAGTATACCACAAAACAGCGGGCGGGTTTTAGCCCATGGGCGTCCGCAGTGATCGGATGGGCGCGAACGACATCCGATGTACCAAGGCCGGTCCATGCCGACGCAGCGCGGCTGCATGTGCCGCAACTCCATACCCCTTGTGCCGATCAAAGCCGTAGAGCGGGAACTTCCCATGGAGTTTGATCATCATCCGGTCACGCGTTACCTTGGCGACGACCGAGGCGGCCGCGATGCAGAGCTCCTTCGCGTCGCCGTCAATCATCGCTGTATGAGGAACCGAGAATTTTGCTAGGTCGCGGCCGTCCACCAGGAGGTGGTGTGGTGTGGGAATAAGGGCGTTTGCCGCACGTGGCAGTGCTAAACAGTTGGCTATTCCAGCTCCGCAACGATCCAGCTCATCAACCTCAACGATGCCAATAGCCCATGCGACTGCGACATCCGCGATGAGCTCATACAGTTGTTCACGTCGCTTTGGCGAGAGCAATTTTGAATCCCTCAATCCCGGGATGTCCACGTTGCGCGGGAGGATAACGGCGGCGGCGACCAATGGTCCTGCCCACGCGCCCCGTCCGGCTTCATCAAGACCGGCGACGTGCACGTTGCCTGCCGCCCAAAGAAATCGTTCTTTTTTTCGCGTCGGTATCATTCTTGGTTTCATTGTAGAGCGAAGAGCGGAGAAAGTCATCTCTGCGCGACTCGGCAATTCCTCTGTATGACCGTTCGACGGGCTCACGGTCATTCTGGTCTCTTTCTGTTTTGTTTCGAGCAGAATGAAAAACCCCGTTCGAGCCGCATGGTGCGTCAGAAACGGGGCGAGGAAGGAACTAGATGCGTCGGAGTGCTTTGATCGTGCCGTCGGGCAGGAACTCAGGGTCCCATCCGAGTGCGCGGAGCGACTCCCGCTCCTCGATAATGAGCTCCTCGAGCGCCGATGCCCTCTGGGCCACGGCCACGGTCGGTGTTTTGGGCGATCCGGCATGGTTGGCAGACAGGGGTGGTCGATCGGGCTTCTCCCTCACCTGTATCGGGTTGATGAACACGAGCACGTCGCCCATGCCGTATCTGCCCGTCTCAAGAGTCGCGATGAGGCCGCGATTCTTCAGCTGGGTGTAGATACTGGCAGCGCTGCCCTGTTCGATGCCAAGGATTGCCCTGAGCAGTGCCGTCAGCCCCCGAACGACGAACCGGTCGTTCACTCCCTCCGGCGAGAGTTCGAGAACCTGACGGTAGTGGGATGCGAGTGCCGGGCCGAGCGTGACGACGGCCGTGCAGTCGCGCGGCCGAGCCACCGCGAGCTCCTGCGGCGTCGGTGCACGGGGAGGAAAGAGACGCTCCAGCGGTATCGTCGTTTCGTACCGCTCAAACTGCCGCCGGTACATCACATACTCGAACCCGTGCGGGTATCTCCCTCCTTTTTCGACCAGCCCTTCGTTGATGAGGCCGTCGAGCAGAGTGCGTCCGCGGCTCTTCCCGAACTGACGTTCGAGCAGAGATCCGGCGTTGTAAACGACGTGACGGCTCACCTCAGGTGAAGGGAACTTCGAGAGGAGAAACGCGTAAGCGTCTCTCTGCTCCTTATCGAGGTATGGCATCTGCCATGCCCGAATGAGCTTCTCGCGGATCGCTTCTTCCGACTTCCCATCATCGGCCGGAGAAAGGAACTCCTTTCCCGTTTCTTGCGGATCCGGTTGCGGGGCCGGTTGCACCTGCTCGGGGTTCTCGTGGCCGAGATGAGCAAGCGCGTTCTTGAGGAAGCTCGCCTTCTCGCGCCGCCGGCTGCGTCGTGTCGCAGGCGTCGGTTGCACGGGGAGGGGCTTTGCGGGCGGTTTCTCTTGCTCCCAACTCCGAAGGATCGAGAGTTGATCCTCGGGAAGGCCGAAACCCGCATTGGGCGGGAGCCGCTTTGGTTCGGTCCTCGGAATCAGACGTTCGGCCTGAACTGGCATTCCGATTCCGCTGCGTTGGCTTTCAGCTTCTGCTGCTCGTCTCACCAGGATTTCCAGCCGGTCGAGACGGAATCCAGGACGGGGGAAACAGGAAATGTTCTGCATCATCCCGCCATGGAAGTACTGAACCCGGACGGAGGTCCGGTCCAGAAACACCTTAAGCTTCTGGCTGCCGGGTGCCACTTTTCCGCTGTGAGCGTCGAGAACCCTGATCCGATGGATCTCAGGCACCAGTTTCCCTAACCGGTTGGCAAACTGGTCGACCCCCGGCGCATTCACGGAATGTCCGTTGACGATTTCTGCCATGCTTTTCTCCGACGAAAGTACCCTCGCGATAAGCGAGGGAGAGAGTTAAGGAACAGGGGTATCGGACTGTCGTGACTATAGAGAGGAAAATCTGTTTTGTCAAGCCGCTCGTCGCCATTGACAGACCCTCAATACTTTGTTAGCGTGCGGGGTACGAACTTTAACAATGCTCCAAAGATCCAGTACTGGAGTAAAGACGCCATCAATCTTCATGAGGTCAAGGAGGTTTTGTGACGACGAACGTGTTCCGTGGAACGCTCCAGGAGTGTCTTCACCACTACGGCAAGACGCTTCCGACGGGGCAGAAGGGGATTCATGAGTCCCTTGCCGAGTTCTGCGATGTCAGCGCGGATACAGCGTATCGCTGGGTGCGCGGCAAACACCCGCCGCTCGGCGAGAACATCTTCCGCTGTGCAGTGTTTCTTCAGAGCTTCGGGTACGATGTCAATGAGCTGCGGGAGCTTTCACCAGCCGTGTGCAAAGCAGCAACGATGCTTGCTCGGCGTGAAGTAACCGCGGAGGCGTTGCAAGAAGCTCTTGGCGTAAGTCGCAAGTCCGTTCTGCAGATTCTTCATGGACGTCGGCGGATGTCAAAGAAGGTCCAACGACGTCTTGAGCGATTTGTCGCTCAGGCAGGAGGGAAGGACAAACGTCCGACGCATGTGCGTCAAGAGCCGAAAACGGTCGAGCGTGAGGTAGCGTCAGCGAACGGTACCGGCGGCCACGATGCAATCATCGATGCGCTTGCCAACCAGACACGGGCGCTGTTGCCGCTCGTCAAACTCGTGCTTACCGATGCGTTTACTCCGGAGGAACGGCACCGGCTGCGCCACCTTGTCGGCAACGACGGTGTGTTTCACCTGAAGAACGAACTGAGCCGGCTTTGCAGCGAGAAGGCTCGTGAAATCCTCTAGCCCCGAAAGGAAGGGAGCGACGATGGGTGATAACTCAATCCTGTCGGTGCACATCGGCAGAGCAATTCTTCGCGCGGCAAACGAGTATGCTACGTTGCCGCGAGTCGTTCTGGAGGAAATCCAGAACGCGATCGATGCGCTGGCGACGCTGGTTTCCGTCCGGATCGACTACCGAACGCGAACCATCATCGTCCGTGACAACGGCGAAGGTGTTTCGAAGACGAAGCTCGACCGGGCGATCAATCTTGTCGGCGGCGGCACCATCAAGACGAAAGACAAGCTGGGCAGGTTCGGGATCGGTGTCGTCTCCCCGCTGGGAAAGTGTGAACGGTTTACGTTCACCTCGACGCCCAAGTCGGATCGTGACGGCTATCTCGAATGGACATTCGTGACTTCCGAGATCGCGGCCTCCGCCAAGGATTTGGCGCTGGCTCCTCTGCGGAGAGCGGATCTGTACTTCGCTTCCAACGGGCAGGCGCCCAAGGGGAAGAACCCGGTGCCGTGGAGGACGTCGGTCATCATCGAGAAGTTCACGGCCGATGAGATCGTGAGCAACATCGACTTGGCGGCGTTGGAGGAAGAGATCGTCATCCGGTACTCCAAGCCCATGCGCCGGATCGGCACGGTCGTCGAGCTTATCCGCGTCGACAAGAACGGTAAGGAACAGCATCGTTCGGTCACGGGCTCGTCGTTCACGGGAACGCCGCTCGAGGAGCGGACATTCGACCGCACGGACGCCGGGAAGGGGAGCGTCCGGCTCTACCTTGCCAAACGGACGCACGGCCGTCGCGTCGGCAGAGTATCGGTCAGCGAGATGGGCAGCGATTTTCGTCTGCCGTTCCGTGAGTTCACGGAATCCGCACGAGCGTATCTCGAAACCGAGACGATCCAGGGACTGTGCTCCGGCGTGTTCGAAGGCGAAATCGTCTGCAGCCGTATCGAGCTCGCAACAGATCGCAAGCGTTTTCTCGCCAACGACGCGCTTGCCGGTCTCTGCGAAGAGATCGATCGGTGGTACATCGACGTCGGCGTGGAGAAGTATCAGGAAGCGTGTGACCAGAAGCGCGAGCATCGCCTGCAGGATTCCGCGCGGCGGTCGCTTACGGTTCTCAACAGGCTTCTCCAGTCGGCGCTCTGCTTGCACTTCAAGAGCGTCGTCGATGCGCTTCCGTACGGATCAGTCGGCGGCGAGCATGTGATCGAAGGGAGCGGTGGCCGGCAAGAAGACAGCCCGTCGCTCTCGATCCGGGGCGGTAAGAAGCACGCAGCCTCGGGCGGCGATGCGCACGGCAATGGGGCCGAGCAGCTGGAAGCACACTACACCCATCGCGCTTACGGCACGCGCGGTCAGCGGCGATACCTTGTTCGGGGCGGTTGTCCCGGTCTCGCGTATCTCTTCGCTGAACGTGCGGGCTCAATGGTCTGGGAGTTCGACGCCAAGACCGGCGTCTTGATGGTCAACATCACCCACCCGCTGTTCACCGAGTGCGAAGCAGCGGGGATCGTTGCTCAGGAAAGGTTCCAGGAACATCTCATGATTCAGGCGCTCACCATCGAGCATCTGAAACAACGCGACGAGATACTCGTGGAGCACTACCGGAAGGCGCTTGATCAGGAACTGCCGGGATTCGTCTTCTGTCTGCTCAACGGCGACGCCATTGCAGGAAGAGGCAAGTCCCGCAAGAAGTAACTGTCCTTTCTTTCTACCCCGCCCAAGCGGGGTTTTTTCTATCGAAGAAAAATACCCTTCTAGCTCAATGGGCAGAAGGGTTAGTATCGTGCGTGAGCGTTCAAATGTACTCTTCGATTTTTCATACCCACGGAGTGGGGCAGACGTACGTGAATCGTTGCGTCGGAGTTTCATCGACAAGAACTTCATCTTTGAACATCCCAAGCGGCCGCGCATACCGCTTGCCAAACTGGATGCCCTTCTCGTTCTCCGCATAGAGAGTCCGGTACGAGACAAGTTGTTCGCCCGTCTCGGTGTGGCGTTCAACGCCGAACACCTCGTAGAAGTTCCCCTTGTAATGCCGGTAGATCCCGGGCTTGATCACCACTGACTACCCCTTTCCACTTCTGAGTTCCAGCGCCTTCCAGACGCGATCGAGGGCAAGAATATACGCAGCAGTCCGTAAATCCACATTGTGTTCCATGTGGAGCTTCCATGTGGTTGCGAACGCCTTGCGCATCAGCGGCTTGAGTTTGCCGAAGACCTGCTGTTCTGTCCAGTACTCGCCGCTCCTGTTCTGAACCCATTCATAGTATGACCCGGCGACTCCTCCCGCATTCGCAAGGATATCCGGTGCCACAGAGATGCCCTTTTTCCAGAGCATCCGGTCAGCATCAGGGTCGATGGCGCCGTTGGCGAGCTCGAGGATTATTTTCGCCTTGACCTTCCCTGCATTCGACCTTGTCAGAGCGTTTTCCAAAGCCGCCGGAATGAGGACGTCCACCTTCAGTTGCAGGAGCCGAGAATTGGAGATGGGTTTTGACTCGGGGAATCCAACAACAGTTCCGCTCTTCTTTTTCCAGTCCAGAACCTTTTTTGCATCGAGGCCGGACGGGGAGGATATTCCCCCGCGAGAATCAGAAACGGCAACGACCTTCAGGCCCGCGCGCTGCGCAAGAAGGGCAGCAAAGTACCCCGCATTGCCAAAGCCCTGCACGGCGGCAGAAGCGCCGCGCATTTTTTTCTTCAAAGCGTCCATCAGCGCTTCGAGCACGTACATGCCGCCTTGCGATGTCGAGGTCTCTCGCCCCGCTGATCCGCCTGTCGCAATCGGCTTGCCTGTGAATGCAGCCGGCGTCCATCGTCCGACAAGCTGGGAGTATTCGTCGACCATCCATGCCATGATCTGGGGCGTCGTGTTCACGTCGGGCGCCGGCACATCCGTGTCGGGTCCGAGTACGGGAACAAACGCCCGCACCCATGCACGGCTCAATCGTTCCAGTTCCCCTGAGGACAACTTCTTCGGGTCCACGGTTACCCCGCCTTTGCCGCCGCCGAAAGGGATATCCACGACCGCGGTCTTCCACGTCATCCAGGATGCCAGCGCTTTCACTTCGCCGAGCGTGGTCTGCGGATGAAAGCGGATACCGCCCTTGAACGGACCGCGAGCATTGGAATGCTGGACGCGGTATGCATCGAACACCTGAAGTGTTCCGTTATCTAACCGGACACGAAGTGCTGCCTGGGCAACGCGAACTGGCGTTTCGAGTTGTGCAACCTGTTCTTTCGTGTACCCCAAAATTGCCGCTGCCTGCCGAATCTGACGTTGCGCATTCTGCAGAGGGTTTGCCATGCGTTCACCAGGACCGGTTCGCGCCAGTCAGTTAGATGAATTTTCCAATCTCCTCGAGAATCGCGGGCTTTTGCATCAATCCTGCCTGCTGCCATGCCACCTTGCCGTCTTTGAAGAGCATGAGCGTCGGAATCGACAGGATGTTGTACGTTTGCGACGTTCTGGGCGCAACATCAACTTCTACCGCTGCCACCTGGAACTTCCCGCCTGCTTCGTTTGCAATTTCTTCGACAATCGGGCTTTGTATGCGGCATGGACCGCACCATGTTGCCCAAAAATCGACAAGCACGGGCTTGTCGGACTTCAGTACAGCGCTCTCGAAATTTTCGTCGTTGACCTCAATTTTTGACATAGTCGGTTTTCCTTCGTTGCTTTTGGATTGTACGACGCAACATTCCCACTGTCAAGAGAGATCAGCATGATATGCTCATGCTGCAGAAAAAAAGCGCCTTTTTGGGGCGCCATGGGCGGTGGAGGACAAGAGGATCCTGTTTACGGAGCTTTGGCATGCGGTGTGAAGCCCTTCTCGGCTATGTACTCGAGCAGTACCTGGAAGGTGGTGAGCTTCTCGGCATCCTCATCCGGGATGTCGACTTGGAACGTCTCCTCGACCGCCATGATCAGCTCGACAGCATCAAGCGAATCGACACCCAGATCATCGGCGAAATTCGAATCGTCCTTCACGTCAACAGGATTCACTCCAATGCTGTCTGCAACTGTTGCACGGAGCTTTTCCTTCACCGTTACATCTGCCACACGTGCACCTCCGGAACCGGAAAAAGAACCAAGCGTATCCTACCACGGGAGAGTGCCCTGTCAAACCCGGTTTCCCGGCGGCCGCACGTTTCTTGGTGAAAAGGTATTGAGGAGGCGGCTGTACCATTCGCGCCCCTTTGCGGAGAGGGAATATTCGACGCGGGGCGGAGCCGCCCGACGTCTGGTGCGGATAAGGAGGCCGTTGGCGACCAGATGCTGCAGGCGGATTGTCAGCGTGCGAGAGTTGATGCCACAGCGCGCTTGGACCTCAAGAAAACGGGCTTTTTCCATATCTCCGCAGACGCAAAGAATCCGGAACGCATGGCCGTCCGGCAGCAGCCGAAGAAGCTGGTCGATGTTTGGGAGAAGGGGTTTATGAGCGTTCATTACTTTATAATATAAAGTAATGAACAATCTGTCACTTCACGAAATGTTTCACGTGGAACAGCTACTCCTTCACGAAGGCATGACGATCCCACCACGCTTTGTTGTACTCATACTCTTCTGCGCCCTGCTCTTCTTCTCGCGGCAATGATGGCGCCGGGAACCCGGTGAATGCGGTGTGAAGAATTGGCGTCGATGACTTCGCGGACTGTGTAACGACAATGCAGAGCCGGTCAGTAAGAGGGATCTCAACACCGGTAATAATATTTACCACTACCCTATCTCGCTCATCGCCCCTTCCTCTTTGTTCTTGTTGGACACGATCCTTCAGTTCCGAGGTGACCTCGACAACATTCGAGTCCCCGAGGTGATCGTCAGTTTCCAAACCGAGGGACTGCTTCTGATCGTTTGTCACAACGGCATCGGTGACCGCCACTTTCTCACCCGTTGCACTATTCTTCATCCAATAAAGTTCGCTACGCTCGGCTTTCTGAAGAAGTAGCTCTTTGCAAAGCGCAGCCACTTGTTGAGGATCTTGGATCTTTTTGCTGAATTTGGAGCCAGTGGATTGAAGCTCCGCATCGAGAAACTCATCTGTCACCATGGATGTCTCACCTTCATCGATGGCGCGCCCTAATAATGCCTGTCTCGCTTCAGAAGAAAGTGAGCGAAGATGCCGGCTAATGTGAAGAAGAGTCGTAATGGGAATACCAAGCTTCTCTATTTCGGAACTCTCAACCTCACCTTCAATTTTTGCATAGTAGCGAATTCCATCTTTCTCAAAGAATGAATCTTTCGATTCGATAGCGTTTTCTCGATTGGTCATTGGTTTGTTCCACGTGGAACACTATTAGTGGAAGCTATGTATAAAGGCAGTATATCGATCAATGATTGAGAGTGCCACTCAGGAACTTCATGAAGTTTGAACCATCGAAATTCGACAACCTCTTGTGGATCAAGAGAAACCCTCGCATCTTCAATACGTGCAAGGAAGCAATATACCGTGTCGCGCTTGAATTGGCGCGAGCTGTAGTATGATCCGATGTATTTTGCTGAGGAAATTGTAATACCGACTTCTTCCTTGGCTTCGCGAATTGCTCCTGCTTCAGGAGACTCATCTCGTTTCTTTGCGCCTCCAGGAAAAGTCCACCCATGATTTCCATAGGAATTACGGATAAACAAAAGCTTACCTTGCATTTGTATGAGCATTTTTACTCCGTACGTTTTTGGGCGAATGAAAAAATAATAAACCTTTTTCAATGGGGAAAGAACTCGATGGTAGATGAAAACGAGATGAGAACTGCCTTTTTCCATTTTTCAGGTATTCCAAGAAATTATGGCATGCAAAACTACCCGTAGAGGGAATATGCCGTCTTGCTGGAGAGGAGTTTTTCAACCCCCTTTTCCTAAGGAATTTTGGCGGGTAACCCAAAGGATGAAACACCCTATCCTGGCATATAGAGAGTGCAGTTCTCCTCCGGGGATTCGGATCGCTTTGGAAATAACCCTCGCGCCAGTTTCGGCCTCTGCAAAGACATGATGTCATTGCTCATTACCTCAGCCCAGTTGAGCTACTATCTGACCGCGCCAGAATCAAACTGGCGACCTCTGACCAGCCCCTCTGGTGGACCAGAGGGGACTTGACAATGCCAGAGGCAGATCCGCCTTTGTGGAGCCCATGACCCCCCCCGCGAATGGTGGACCCAGCCGGACTTGAACCGGCGGCCTTCGCAATGCGAATGCGA
>CAZCGY010000007.1:13414-27966 GCA_964498355.1 uncultured Gammaproteobacteria bacterium
GGGGGGGTCCTTCCTAATCACAAAATGTTCCACGTGGAACAAACTCGAATGGTGCCCCCACCAGGAATCGAACCTAGATCTACCCCTTAGGACGGGGTTGTTCTATCCCTTGAACTATGGGGGCTCTATAAGGTCAGAGTGAGAATGGGGAAAAAATCTTTTCTAAAATATTGAGCAAATTCACTAAGTTGCGCCACCGACCTGAATCAAAAGATAATGCCCAACATCCTGCAATGAACTTGACCGAGTGTCAACTATATATAATAGTATGAATACTAGAAGGGTAATGACGAACACGACAACCAGGTGGCGTAGATCAGATTTGAGGTAGTTTGGTTGCATAACTTCAAAATGAATTCTCAGGAAAATTTCGGCTGCCTGCTTGAGAACAATAGCACAGAAAAAAAAGCTCACCCAGAAAGGGGTGAACGGACTTTGACCACGTCGGAGTTTTCAACGTATAATGAACCAGCTTTATTGTACCAGGGCAGCGGAGGCATTTATGGCAATTTTTCATCGCGACAGCGGAACCGAAGGAAGTGGCGCATCAGAAACCATCATCGGAAGTTCGGTGAAGGTTGATGGAAATTTTATTGGCAAAGGTAATCTGGTTGTTGAGGGCAAAGTAACCGGAAGCATGAAAACAAACCATGATATCCGCATCACCCAAGGTGCAATGGTAAAGGCAAATATCGAGGCACAAAATATTTTTGTTGCTGGCGAAATTCATGGCAGTGTGAAAGCTCACGAGCGATTGGAACTCTCTGAATCTGCAAAAATCTACGGCGATGTTGAGACAAGGACGGTCAGCATTGTTGCCGGCGCAGTTTTGAACGGAAAGTGCACGATGCTCAGCGAGTCGGTCGGTCAGCCGACGACTGAAGTTGATGAAAAGCAATCTCGCGAACGGTTCACGCGTTTTGGAAAGCAGCGCAAGCAGGAGCAGGTGCCGTAACGAAGTTGAAGAATGTATTTTTTTCTCTACGACGCGTTTTTGCGTGAAAAAAAATATGAGACAACCCTCGCACGTATTGAGGGACGACTTCTTGATCTTGGTTTGTCAGGCAAATCTGAAAAACTGACCATTTTGAAAAGCATGAAGGAGGTCGTTCAAACCGCGTTGAAGCGGGGAGCCGACACCATTGTTGCGGTCGGTGACGACCAGACCTTGAGCAGGCTTATGGGGATTGTGGCGGACGCCAATGTTGCGGTTGGGTACATTCCCCTTGGTCGAAAAACCGCGGTTGCAGCGTCGCTCGGCATTCCAACGGGCATGAAAGCGTGCGACGTGCTTTCGACGAGGTTGATTGAACGACTCGACCTTGGTAAGGCGAATACGACCTACTTTCTCTCATTTCTCGCGCTTTCACCGGGGAAAGATCTCTTCATTGAATGCGATCATTCCTATCATATTGAACCGCTCCAAGGCCAACACGCCCTGTCGGTTTTCAATTTTGGATATGGGAAGAACGATCCGCGCGATGGTGTTCTTGAGGTCGTTCTCGAGGAGACCAGAAAAGGAATCCCCAAACGCGGGTGGCTTTCGCGTCGCAGCAACGCCACAAGCGTGTTTCCGGTCAGGCATATGCGCATCAAAAGCTTTGGTGTCGCGATTCCCGCGTACGCTGATGGACAAACCGTCGTGAAAACGCCGATGACCATCGAGGTTATTCCGAAAAAACTCAGGATGATTGTCGGGAAGAACCGGAATTTTTAACGGAGACCCCTCTGATGCATGTGCAGCGACGATCGCCGGCGGGGTTTTTTTCAAAGATTCTCATTTCTCTCTTCAAAAAACCCCAACCTCATTTGGTCGGGGAAGCAAGGGACGCGCGCATTGCTGAGCGTGGCATATGAAGCCCGAGAACGCCGTGTCCGATGAGACGGAGAATGACAAGCCCCGGGTGTCGCGCATCGTCAGAGAGGACAACATCACGAGGATGTTCAGTAATGAGCTGTACAAGATACCGTGTTTTGATTTCGAGTGCTTTTCGGCCGATGCTTTTCATTGGCTCGCCCCGATGCTCTGACGATGCGGCGAGAATGTTGGCAATCGTGGCTACCACGTATGTCGAGAGCGGCGTCTCGGCAGTTGCGGGTTCAAGATCCGCGAGAGCGAGTACAAGCTCGGTAATCTCCCCGTTCTTCAACCGGCGATGAACAGGTGACTGCCGAATGAGATACCCGAGATAGTCGCGGCCTTGTTGGCTTCGTAGCAGCGAAGGAATGCTGCCGAAGTCATTGACGAGCCGCCGATAGTCCGTCGGGCTCAGGGAACGCGTTGGTTTTCGAAAGTAGTTTCGCATCCTCCCCTTTTCTCCCGCCGACTTCCTGCCCATTGCTGACCTCCCACCGGATGAACACAAAAAGACCAAATCGTCTCAGGTGTTTGGAACTCTACGTGCAGAGCACGACTTTGTCAATGGGTTACTGGTGGTAGCTCGTCTTTTCGGATTTCCACTTGCAAAAGAGCGGAAAATATGCTATCCTCATAGCAGGTAACCCTCTCTTCGATGTCGAGCGCGGTCGAGCGCACGGCATTTTGCGTATGTTTCGTACGCGAAGAGAGATTTTTTTCTTGAAACCATGGATCCAAAAATAATGCTTGCAACAAACATTATCGATCTTCTCGGGCTGCAATCGTTGCCAGAAGGCCGGAAAGCAGAGCTGGTGAGCCGCATGGCCGAAGTGGTGCAGGACCGGATCAGCGAGCGCGTTCACGAAGCGCTTTCGGCTGAAGACCGCGCCAAGCTTGACGCGATGATCGACAGCGGTGCGAGTGAAGACGAGGTCAACGCGTTTTTGCAAAAGGCCGTCCCGGATTTCAACCTCATCGCCGGCGAAGAGGTGCTGCGCTTCAAGCAGCAGATGGCGAACGACGTCGCAACCGTCCGGAAGATTGCGCTTGCCGCGTAATCCTTTTCCATCCAGCCATGAGCAGAGAAACAGGATCAGGGCCTGGCCCGGGTGAAGAACAGGGCATCCCACAAGAACCGCAAGGCGATTCGGCGATCGGCAGGTTGCGAAAAAAATATCGATTGATGCCGAGTACGCCTGATGCAGGGCCGCGCAACCCTTTTGAGAAAGATGAAGGCGAACCGGTTGAGTTGCCCGAGGACGCCGACACCCCCGAGGTCGTGCACGACGCGGAAACACCGGCAGCAGAAGAGCAGACGCCTGAACAGCCGCATACGGAGAAAAAGCGCCGGTCCATTTTTGGCAGGCGAAAAAAAGAAAGCGCGCCGTCTGCGCTTGATGAGCTCTGGCGACTCGACAAAGAGCGCCGGGACGCGGAACGAACCGAACCATCCGGCGGGGAAGAGAGTGGTGTTGAGGCGGACGAGGCAGCACCTTTGATGCTGGCCGACCATCGTTCGGCATACGCACGAGCGCTCAAGAACCGCTCACGTTTGCTACTCGGCAGAACGTCTGAAGAAGAACTGGCGCGACTTCGTGAGAATTATCATCAAGCCGTCAACGCCGAAGCCGCGAAGCACATCGAGGCGATGAAGGCGGAGTTCCACGGAAAGGATATGGCGGACAGCGCGACGCAGGCGGAGCTTCAGGCGAAACTTGTTGAGATGGTTCTCGGCGGGCGCCGGGAGGAGGAAAACAACTTCCGCGAGGCGCTGAAGACGTCAGCCGAAAAAACCGCATCGGAAAAATTCAAAAGATTCTGGAGGAAGCATCCATATATGCGTCTCGCGGTTTCGGGTGTCTTATGGGGCGGGACGAAGCTCTCGATGTCCCAGGGGAATATCGTCGCAGCAGGCGTCATGCAAGGGATCAGAGGCGCAATGAGCGGTACCGGTACGACCATGGCGACTGAAGCCACGTGGGAGCTTGCCAGGGGAAAGTTCGGCGCGACAAAGGAGCTCAGCGATCAAGAAATTGAGGGAATGACGCGAGGGGAGCTTGAGCGCCGACTTGCAGCGCATACCACAAGCTACGCCGATGCTGGGCGTGAAGAGTTCGGCAAGCAGCAACGCGGCGTGCTTGCATGGAAGCATGAAGATACAACCGGGCAGCGCTTGCTTGCGGAATATGACCGCCGCCAGAAAGAAACCCTTGAGGCGAATATTCAGCATGAGGTGCGGGAAGGCAAATCGATTGACGAAGTGATTGCGAGAAGGATCGAGGAAGCGCAGTCGGAAAGCGGGTTTCTGCATGCCAGGTATGAATCCCAGCGCGGGCATGACCGTCGTAATGCCATTGCCAAATGGACCGTCGCCCTTGGCGCCGGTGCTGTGACCGGGGCACTCGTGGGTATTCCGGGTGCGGGCAAGGTTTTCAGGGCCTTCGGCGCGAAAGATGTGGCTGAACCACAACCGGACGCACCGGGTGAGGCAGATTCGGCGCACGCGCACGCGCACGCCCCGCATGTCGCAACCGAAGCGTCCAGCACGCCCGATGTTGCTGAAGGCGGAAGGATGGCAGAGCAAGCAGGCGGCACTGTCGCGGACCAAGCTCCTGCAGATTCTTCTAAGAGTTGGATTGACGAGATGATGGCCAAATACGACGGAGAGCATGCTTCGGCACCACCAGATTCTGCAGCGGAAGCGTCGGATGTCGGTCATGCCACGACAGCGGCGGACAGCGTTCATGCCGGACCCGAGCATCTTGCTCAAGCGCCGGATGTTGTACAGGGCGCGGATGCTGGACAGCATGTTCCTTCCGCCGTTGAAAAATTCCCCGGCATCGCGGATCCTGACAAAGTACCTGTGGCCGAAAATCCTGCAGCGCAATGGTTTGCCCAGGACCATCCTAGTCAACCCTCGACTTTTGAAGAGTTCACGTCAGAGCATCCACCGGTCGCGGGCGCAGCGCCCGATGCGGCAGCACATGCTGGCCAAGCAGCGGAGGCAGCAAAGGTCGAGCCGGTTGAAGTGGTGAAGAAGGGCGACAGCGTGTGGAAGCTCGCCAAGCACCAACTCGAAGCCCGCTTCGGCCAGGAATTTACAGGTCTAGATGAAGCGCGGCAAACCTATGTGATTGACTCTATCAAAGACAAGATTGCCGAAAATCCAAGCGGCTTTGGTCTTCACGATGCCGATACGATCGGAGTCGGTGAGAAAATTGACTTCTCCTCGATCTTTGATGACCAGCATGCCGATGCGGTAAAGTCCGCATTCTCGCAAGCGCAGAATTTGAATGAAACGGCTGTCCAGAACATTCTTCACAACAATGCAACGCTCGATCACTGGGTCGCGGAGCATCCCGCCGAACATTTGACAAGCGCCAAAGTTGAAGAGATTCTCCATCCTGTCGCGGCTTCGACATCTGATCTCGGCATCCATCGCGATGCAGTCGGTATTGCAAAGGGGGTTTCTTCCGGAGCCACAGACGTCACGGCGCTCCATGATGCATCGTGGGCAGCCGACGTCCAGTGCCGCCTTGCTGAGCAGGTGGTAACGCAGCATCACCCCGATTGGAGCCAGGCAGAAATTTCTTCGGCGGCCGACCTGGTGCGTGAAGCGGTGTCAGGCGGCACAGAAGCCGGCCACGGCGCGCCGATCGAGCTGACGCCGAAAGGCGCGAAAGCAGTCCACGCCTTGCGCAAAGCAACCGACGCACTCTTTGCTTCAGTACCGAAGGAGTCCGCCGACAAGATGCTCCATGCCATCACACAACTTGACGCAGACGCCGCCGCGAACAAGGGCGTTATTGAGCACACCATTGACCGCATGCAGGATGGTACACCCGACATGGGGAAGGGCATCGGCAAAAACGTGAGAAACATACTAAAGGCGTTGCCAAAAAACTCGATCAAGCCGGATGAAACGGTCGGCAGCGTGTTTGCTCGCGTTCGCGAGGTGAAGTAGTTTGTAGTTCGGGCGACGATATCCCGCGTCCGAAGCGCGCGGCGGATTTTTTGCGATTGGGTTTTTTCAAAAAGAAAACCTCGGTTCAAGCCGAGGCGTGATGTGGGATCCGGTTTTAGCGTCCGTGGCCCCTCATGTGGAGCCGCAGGCCGTCGCACCCAACAGGATCGTTTTTGTGGAAGAGGCGGTCCCATCCGTAGGCGATCCACGACAATGGGAGCGACACTGCCACGATGAGAAGAAACAACGGTACCCGCGCAAGATCTTTGGGCGTCATGAGAAGCTCTCCCTTGATGATGACGAGACGCCAGTTGATGCACAGAGTATAGACCGAACAAGCAATCTCGTCAACCCGGCGCGAGGATCTCTTACAACGTTGACGGACGACAACGAACGTGGTAGAGAGAAGGGAGCGAAAACGAGTTTTGTCTATGGCAGATACAGCAACAATCAAGAAACGCGTTGAGATTCCAAAAGCCGTGGTCATTAAAGACCTCGCGGCACTTCTCGAATTGCCCGTCACAACCGTGATCACTGAACTGATGAAAAACGGGGTGATGAGTTCGATGAACGAGCGGATCGACTATGATACTGCTGCCGTCATTGCAGAAGATCTTGGGTTTGCCGCTGCGCACAAAGAAACCTCTGATGACGAGAATGAGCAAACCGTTGCCCAGGAACTCGCCGAACTGCTGAAACAGGATGATTCCGCGGTCCAGATCAAACGACCGCCGGTCGTTGTCGTCATGGGGCACGTCGACCACGGGAAGACCAAACTGCTCGATGCAATTCGTTCAACGGATGTCGCGGCAAGCGAAGCGGGCGGCATCACGCAACATATCGGCGCCTACCAGGTGACCGTGCCGGCGAAAAGCGCGCTGCCATCCAACAAACGCTCCGAACGCCGTGCAATCACGTTTATTGATACCCCTGGCCACGAGGCTTTTACGGCGATGCGTTCTCGAGGCGCACGGGTCGCCGATGTCGCAATTCTTGTTGTTGCCGCGGACGATGGCATTAAGCCGCAGACCAAAGAAGCGGTTCAGATCATCCAGCAATCCGACCTCCCGCTTCTTGTCGCCATCAATAAAATTGATAAGCCCGAGGCGAACATCGAGCGCGTCAAACAGCAGCTTGCAGAACTCAACCTTTTACCGGAGGACTGGGGCGGAAAAATTCCCACCGTACCCGTCTCGGCGACGACGCGGGCGGGCGTTGACGACCTGCTTGAGACCGTTTTGCTCCTTGCCGATGTTGAGGAGGGACACCTGAAGGCGGATCCGACGCGCCCTGCAGTGGGAACCGTCATCGAGGCGCACATCGACAAAGGCGAAGGGCCGGTCGCAACCGTTGTGGTGCAGACCGGTACACTGAGGAAAGGCGATTATGTAAAAATCAGCGGCGTGATCGGCCGGGTGAAGGCGCTGCGGGACTGGCACGGTATTGAACTTGCTGACGCGAGTCCGTCGACACCGGCAAAAATGCTCGGGCTGAAATCGGCGCCGGAAGTCGGGGATATCCTCCGCGTTATTCCTGCGGAAGAGGCGAAGAAACTTCGTCGGGAAATCAAACCAAAGACCGAACGCGTCCGGACCAAGGTGGTGTACCAGAAGAAATCGGAACAGGCGACCAAGGTCCCGGCGGTACAGCGCGAGAAACTCAACATCGTGCTTCGGTGCGATAACCTCGGTTCGCAAGAAGCCATTCTTGAAAGCCTGCAGAAGTATGAGTCCGCACCGGTCGGCATTGAAGTAGTGGCAAAAGGGCTTGGCAGTATTACCGAAGCCGATGTGCTTCGCGCAGGGACGGCGAAGGCGCTTCTTCTCGGTTTCCACGTCGTACCGACGCAGCGTGCCGTTGAAGTAGCGAAAGGCAAGCACCTGACGATTACGACGTATACCGTGATCTACGACCTGCTCGATGCAGTGCATAAGGAGCTCGAACAGCGGCTCCCTGTTGAGATTGCCGAAACGGTCACGGGGCACCTGCGCGTTCTCGCTGTCTTCAAGAAGGAAAAGAAAGGCCAAATTATCGGAGGGAAAGTCATCGACGGTGTTGCGACGCGCGGATCAGCCGTCCGCGTACAGCGCGAAAGCACAAACGTCGCTACGGGGACAGTTGCTGATCTGCAGCAGGAAAAAAAAGCCGCCACTGACGTGAAGAAAGGAAGTGAATGTGGCATTCGTTTCGCTGGCGACCCGGTCATCATCGAAGGAGATATGCTGGAGTTTTACTCCACGGAGGAGCGCCGTCCGACGCTCGTTGTGTAGTTGCATGTCGCGACGTATCGACAAAGTGAATGAACTCCTGCGCCACGAGATTGGAGTGTGGCTTTCACGGTCCTTTGATCCGCCATCCGGGTGCGTCGTCACCATTGAGGAAGTAAAAACCAGCGCTGATCTCGGGCATACAAAAGTTTTTCTCTCAGTTCTTCCCGAGGAACAAAGCGCGCGTGTCCTCGCAGGGCTCGAGTCGCTGCGCAGCGACTTGCGGTCGCATCTGTTCAAGCGCCTGACGATGAAATTTGTTCCCGTCGTCCATTTTGTGATCGACGACCGGGAGGCCCGCGCAGAACGGATTCATCGATTGCTTGATGGCGCATCGCCTGGTTAGTGTGATCTTCGCCGACTCATACTATGTTGTTCTTTGCTGAAATAAGTATCAGCCTTGGTATCTCGCGGTTGAGCTATCGATGAGCTTGACATGCTCAGGTCACAGGGGTATCATCATGGGATTTTCCTCCTATGGTACTTCATGATCAGCAGTTCCACCGCCTTGGGCACGTGGTGAGCGAAGCCCGTCGCATTCTCCTGTTGAATCCGGAGCGTGGTGATGGCGACAGCTTTGGTTCCACGCTCGCGCTCGCTGCGTTTGCAGAAAAACAACGCAAACCCGTAACGGTTTTCTCCCTGCGTGCGAACAGGGCATTTTCGTTTCTTCCGGGTTTTTTCAACATCCTTGATGATCCGGCAAGAATCGATCTACGAATGTATGATCTCATCATCACATGTGATTTCGCCGACCCGTTGATGACCGGAATTGCTGATATGTTGCAGAAAGTTGATCGGGCCAAAACAGCGGTCGTCAACATTGACCATCACCCGACAAACCAAAGGTTCGGCACCTTCAACATTCTTGACCCGCAAAGCGCGGCGACATGCGAGATTGTTTATACCTTGTTCGAGCGGGAACGATGGCCGATTGACCGAGATGTTGCAACCTGCCTGCTGACTGGCATTCTGACCGATACCAACATTTTTACCAATCGAAACACGACATACCGGTCCCTCGAGATCGCATCGAAGCTCGTCGGCAGAGGCGGGCGCATGCGTACGATCACCGACTTCATGTATCGGAACAAGTCGGTCGGCGCACTGAAACTCTGGGGAAAAGCGCTGACGCGCCTTCAACACAACCTTGTGAATGGGCTTGTCACAACCTTCATCACGCAGCAAGATCTTGCGGAGTGCGGCGTCGACGATGACGCGGCGGCCGGTGTTGCGAACTTTCTCAACAATCTTGAGGGCGCGAAGGCGGTTCTCGTGCTTCGCGAGCTTGGAGACGGACGCATCAAGGGCAGTTTTCGCACGACCGGCGATGAGGTCGATGTGGCGAAACTGGCGGCTGAATTTGGCGGAGGCGGACACCGACGAGCTGCCGGGTTTACCATGAAAGGGAGGATACAGCTTTGGCAGAATACGTGGCGGGTTATTGGGTCAACGGAGAACTAAGAACGAAGAAGTAATGCAGAATGAAGAAGTGCACTCGGGACAGTTGAAAAAAAAGTGAGTCATGCTATACTGCGGACGACGGGCCGACGGGGCCTTCATCTACCGTCACGCCCATGATTGATATCCGGTCGCGTTCCTTTCTCTATAGCCAGCGGATTCTGAATTTTATCAGAGGTTTCGACAACAAACCCGAGAACCGGATGTTCCGGTCGCAGATTGCACGTTCAGGAACGTCCATTGGCGCAAATCTTGTCGAAGCATGGAATGCACAGACCAAGAAGCAACACCTTCAGTATCTTCACATTGCGCTACGATCCGCAGAAGAGACCGCCTACTGGCTTCAACTTTGCGAAGAAATAACAAGGCAGGAGTCTGAACGAAGGGCACTTCTGATGGAGACCAATGAAATCGTGAAAATTCTTGCCACCATGATACTCAGGGCCAAGGGCCTCCGATAGTATTTGCACCATTTTCTCTTCGTTCTCACTTCTCACTTTTTTCCTCCCGTGTACCTCGTCCCGACCGTGATTGAAAAAACCCATTCCGGCGAACGCGCGTTCGATATTTACTCGCGTCTGCTGAAAGATCGCATCATCTTCATCGGTTCGCCGATCGACGATGGCGTTGCGAACACCGTTATTGCCCAGCTTCTTTTCTTGGAAAGCGAAGATAAGACGAAGGACGTGCAGGTCTATATCAACACACCGGGCGGGTCTGTGACCGCGGGGCTTGCCATCTACGATACCATGCAATATATCAAGCCCGATGTCGCCACCATCTGCGTCGGTCTCGCTGCCTCCATGGGTGCCACATTGCTTGCTGCCGGGAAGAAAGGCAAACGTTTTGCGCTCCCGAACGCGCAGATTCTCATCCACCAGGTCATGGGTGGTGCCGAAGGCCAAGCCGTTGATATCAAAATCCAGGCAAACCAGATTCTCAAAATCAAGGACCGTCTCAACAAAATCCTTGCCAAGCATACCGGACAAACCCTCCCAACAGTCGAACATGATACCGATCGCGATAATTACATGACCGCTGAAGAGGCAAAAAAGTACGGCATCATCGATAAGATTATCTCCTAGACAACCACGCAGTCCTACCATGCACGGCTTTCGGTTGTCACGGTTGTGGTCAGCGTGGCCGCTTCTGGCCTCGCTCGGCATCTATGGGGTCGTCCTTTGCGTCCTCTTTGCCTCTATTCGTGACATCAACGGAGGTTATTTTGGGTATTATCTCGATGATGCCTCCATCCACATGGCGATCGCGAAAAATTTTGCACTCCACGGTGTCTGGGGAGTAACACCGTATGCGTTTAGCGCAGCATCGTCTTCCCCGCTTTGGACAATGCTTCTTGCGGGGTGGTTCCGGGTTTTTGGCGTCAACACATTCGCCCCGCTTTTCCTGACCGTCGTGGGCGGTTTCGCATCGCTTGTGGTGGCATGGCGCATATTGCTGCGCCTCCCTCTTCCACAAACGGTTCGCGCTTTTGCGCTTCTTGCGGCACTCCTCTTCTCAAAGCTTCCTTTGCTTGTGTTTTCGGGGATGGAACATGTGCTTCAGCTTCTCTTTGTGCTCGTTTTTCTTCTCGTTCTGCTTCATACGTTGCAATCACCATCTTCCCGAATCCCGATTGTCTGTTTGTTGGCAACCGCCCCGTTGCTTATGCTGACACGGTACGAAAGTTTCACTGTCATTTTTATCACATCCATTATCTTCTCGGTGCGCCGTCGGTGGAGAATGGCACTACTCCTCCTTGTTGTGAGTGCGATTGGTCCAGCCCTTTTTGGGTTGTGGACAATTGCGAACGGAGGAGAATGGCTGCCAAACTCCGTAATTATCAAAGGCATTATCGCGGCCCCATCGGCCCATCTCTTTTCAGTTCGTTTTCTGTGGTCAGGTTTGAAACACTTTTTTGCAACTCCAATCCCCAGCCTTCTCGTACTTCTCCTTGTGGCGTATTTCAGGTTCTTGAAGATGCAGAAACAAACGATCATGACTTCAGGAATGATGCTCTTGATCATTGCATCGAGCATGATGTTTTTACAGATTTTTGGACTCGCACGAAACCCAGAGGGACGGTATTTCGACTACATTATTTTCTTGGCGCTTTTAGCGTGTGCGACGCCTCTCTGGGATGTGCTGAAACACATACGAGGCACTCGTATCTCATCCATCAAACGGCTTCTCGTGTCAGCTTCCTGTATTGGGCTTATTGCTCTGATGGTCCACCAGCTCACGCTCGCGTCAGTTCTGTATTATCGGTACACGCCTATAGCGACAAGAAATATCTATGAACAGCAGCACCAGATGGGTCGGTTTTTCGCACAATACTACCACGGCCGCGGCGTTGCGTTGAATGATATTGGCGAAGTTTCCTATCAGGCCGATATTCAGTTGCTTGATGTTTGGGGGCTCGCGGACAACGATGTCATGAAGATGCGCCTCCAGCGCCGATATACTCCCGAAGCTCTTGCTAAGCTTGCTCGTGAACGCCACGTTTCGGTGGCCGCCGTGTATGACGGTTGGTTCACCGATGGGTTTATCATGACGGGCGGCGTACCGAAGGAGTGGGGGAAAGTCGGCACGTGGACGATTCGGAACAACATTGTCGCGGCATCATCTACTGTCGATTTCTACGCTGTGGATCCTGCGGAATCAAAGCAGCTCGCAAGGAATCTTCGCGCGTTCGAGCCGGAGTTACCGGCCGGGGTTATCCAAAAGCTGTTCTCGGAGTAGGGTCTCGCCCCTTATGCGAAGGAAATCCCCTCGCGCCCACTTATTCTAGCCCCTCCTCTGTCCTCCCCTCGGGCAAGAGAGGATGATAAACGGAATATGAAAAACCCGACATGGGTGTCGGGTTGAGTGTGCTCATGCTTCGAGCTTCTTCATGACCACATGGATTGCGCCGATCAAATTACCCCGTTGGTCCTTGGGAAGATCACATGCCGCGATCTTTTCCCTACAGATTCGAAGAATGGTATTGATCGGAGGGAAGTCACTTGAAGGAACCGTGGGGAGAATTGCATCGAGTGCTTCGAGCCACGTGAGGAACTGCATCCCGGTCATCCCGAGTTTCACGGTCTTTACCGCCGGCTCATCAGCACGACCCTGTGCTTCCCCGACAAGCAGATCGCAACTCGCGAGCACTTTATCGGCGAGAAGTTGTTGGGGAGTTCCGCTCATCCTCTCACCTCGCAGTTGGCTTGGATGTTCCCTTCAAGCCGGGCGATGACCGTGTCCAGCTCGCGAAGAATCCGATCGCGGTGCGACTCGTATCCCTTGAAACCGGAATCATCCTTGAGACGAGACCGGATCCCATTGAGACGGTACACGACGCTCCGCAACTTTCCGTTGCGGAACCTACGATCGAGGATCCTGCCGATGCGGAAGCACGTCTCGACGGTGTGGAACTCCACTATGGAGTCCACGAGCAGCTTCGGCTGCGCCCTGCTTTGATACACGATGAACTCAGTGCACATCCTGATGGATTCCCGGATGCCATCGTACTGGCGTTCGATCGGACGATGCCGCATTGAACGGCCGGTGTTCGGGTGCATCAGGCCTCCTTCTCTGTGAGGATTTGAACGTCAGCTTTTTCAGCCCATACGAAGTGATGCGGTACTCGAGAAAACCGTTTCTGGTTCGGTGTTCAACCAAACCCTGACGCTCCATCAATGCCAACAGCCGTCTGACCGACTCAGGTTCTATCACCTGGTGGTGAGGATACAGACTTGCGCTGATGGAGAAGGAATCCAGCCAGGAGTCAGAGGGGAACGTTTCGAGGATGCTCTGGATGTCCCTACTGCGAAACCAATTCCGCGCGAAAAGAAAAAAAGCAGTGAAGGCGAGAACAAGAAACACGATGGACACGTAACCCCACCTCTTTGTGATGTGAAAGGACCTTATTGCAAACATCGCATGCTACCATGGTTTGCGAAGTGTGTCAAGCTGCGGAGATCCGACGAGTCCAGGATCATCCCGTCATACGACGTGATGAATAAAAACAAGTTATGGCAATACGTTGTTTTTGAGAGTCCCACTCGCTCAGAATCCCAACTCAGTCCTCAGGGATGCATCTTGATGTGACGAGATCCGCGCATTCTGAATCTCAAGCAGCTCTTTACTTCTTTGGTATTTGGGGATAAGGAAAGTAAAAAACCCCCGTCTGTCAGGGGTCTACGACGCGCCGGTTTCAATTGCGCGAAGAACAAATCCGAGTTTCGACGACAACTGCACGAGGATCGCTTTCTTCGTGACGTCGATTCGCGGACGGCGGGCTCTGACGCATTCCTTCTGAAGTTTCCGCAACGAAAGGGCAAAACCCTTCTTTTCGTGCTCAGGAATCGCCATGATTTCGAGAACGTCGCAGAGTTCGTCAAGACGTTCAGCGAGCAGGAGTTGTGCATCAATGAGCGGCTCATCGCGCAGTTCTCCACTGTGGCGGACCAAACGGGCCAGTATGACCTTATGCGCCGGTGGCTTCTTTATGGATTTCGGCACAATCCACCTCCAATGAAAAGGACAAGTTGCGATGCGGTGGTATCCTAATTGGGCGAATCCTTCCTGTCAAGGTGAACATCACTTATTCCCGTAAGTGAAAATGAAAATCCCCTTTGTTAGGGGATTAATGATCGCAACCATACGGATCGTTATTCTTGATTGCATGCATCGTATCGCTGAGCATGCCGCGAAAGCCCAGGATTCGGAGATCATCCATGTCTTTGTTGCGGAACACTAAGCACCGTGAAATCGAATTGAGAACCTCCGTGCGCGCCTCGGCTGGGATGTTCATACGCGCAAGACAGCAGCACGCTGTTTCAGAAACGATATTGAGGCCGGTATCGTAGTGGGCCCCGCCTGAATCCAGGTCATCCAAATAATCATGGACAAGTCGGATGTGATCGACAAGCACTTCATGCGCCGGTGGCTTCTTCACGGATTGAGGCACAACTTATCTCCAGTGAAAAGGACTGTTTTGATGCGACGGCATCCTATATGG
>CAZCGY010000008.1:0-26653 GCA_964498355.1 uncultured Gammaproteobacteria bacterium
GCTTCAGTCTGCGAGAGCCGAGACGGGCAGAGCGATCCCGCCGTGCGGGGCGCGAAGCCCAGGAAGAGCAGCTGTTTTGTCCCGCTCCGCAGAATCCGCAAAGTTATTGCGGGATCCTCGAAGTTCTTACAAAATTTTGCCAGCGTAGCTCAGCGGCAGAGCAACTGTTTTGTAAACAGTAGGTCGTCGGTTCGAATCCGACCGCTGGCTCCACCGGCAAAATTTTGGGGACTTCGGGATAAACAGCAGGTTACCCGTTCGAATCGGGTCGTCGGCTCCAGGTTTCACAACTAAACCAGACACAACTATGTCGCAGGATAATCTGATTAAACTCGAATGCACGAACTGCCACCGCGTCAACTACTTTTCGCGCAAGAATAAAAAAACACTGAAGAACCGATTGGAGCTGAAGAAGCATTGCAGGTGGTGCAAGAAGCACACCATGCATAAAGAGACAAAGTAGCATCCATGGCGTCTTCATCCATTCCTGAATCGTTGCGTCGGCAAACCCATGAGCACACCGGCGGCACGTGGGAGTGCGACGATGCGGTTGTGACCCTGACGCTCGGCCCGAAGATTCAAGATCCGAATCTTGACACGGCAGAAGCACAATGGGCTGCCGATTTGTATGAACAACTCAAAGGCGCGACACCTGGGCGACAGTGGTCCGCAGTCGTTGATTTAGGAAAACTCCCAAGACGCTGGCAGCCCCCATTGGCCATGACCATGATTTTTGCCAAGATGATGAAGGACCCCATGACAAAACGCGTGGCAATGATTCATGTAAGTCATTTTCAGCGAGAAGTCGTCCGCCTGTATCTGTTAACGAAAGGTTCGGTTGGCAAGATCCGATTCTTTGAGCGTTTCGACGAAGCCGCAGCATGGGTTCGAGAGGAAGAAGGGCCATCTCCCTCTCCACGCTCTTGATATGCCCTGTTTCCGGTGGTAGACTCTGCTCGTCAAAGATCCGCTATTGGAAGAGCAGGTGTCCTCTTGGGGGTGTAGTGAAACGGCTATCACAACGGTCTCCCCGCCTGCCGGAGCACGGTGAGGGTTCTCTGTGGACTTCGGCTGTCACCAGATGATGGGGGTGTAGTTCAGTGGTAGAACACAGGTCTCCAAAACCTGATACGGGGGTTCAATTCCCTCCACCCCTGCCACTTGGTGAGCGCTGCAATGTCACCGTGCGGCGGGCAGGCAAAACCGTTATTCAAGAGCCTGTCCCGGCGCAAGCCGGGATTCGAGTCCTTGCACCCCTGCCACGCTCTGCGTCCTGCCACAAGATTGATGAGTGCAAGGGAAGTTTGTTGTGCCCGCACGGTGATCCATTTCTGTTGCGGGTGAGTTTATGGTAGTGTAAAAAAGTATTCTCCGAACACCATGGCGCAAGTAACATCGAGGATAACAATCCGCGCTCCGGCGGAATGGGTATTCAAGACCATTACCAACCCCCGTGAAGCCGTCCGGCTGATCCCGGGGGGTGTTCGCGTCACACATGTGCCTCGTCTGCCGCTTGTCCGGGGATCCGAGGTCATGTGGGAATTTATTCTCCTTGGAGTTTCCTTGCGGGGGAAATGGGTTGTCGATGAGCTGAACAGCCCGACGTTTTATCTTGCACGGACATCCGGCGGTGTGAACGGCCGTCTTCTCTATACCATTCTTCCGAGGGGGAGTTCCTGTCGGCTGACATTCGACTTTGACTATCAGGTCCCGCAGTCGGTTATCAGGCGGTTTGCGTTCAGTTTCGTCGAGCCGCATGTCCAGCGCATCATCGATGGCTATCTTCTCAGTCTCAAGGCGTTCGTCGAGCAGCGAGTTTTGGGGAAGAAACCCAAATAAAATCCTGCCAGTTCCGTGCGTGGCTCTACTCTTTCATGTCCACAAAGCCGGGGAACAGCATGAGGATTGGAACGGAGGCATCATTCCCGCTCAGGCCAATTTTTGATTGACAAGAGCGAGTTTTTTTGATACAATAAGGGAGAAATGGCAATTATAAGGCATTTTTCAAAAACGAAATAACAAAAAAATATGGAAAGCGAAGGTAATGCCGTTACCCAGACAACGGCGCAAAAAACACGACTGGGCTACAGCGTCTTGCTCGGATTTTTCCTCTCAGCCGCCCTCACGGTCATGAGTGGTTTTGTCGCAGCAATGGCATCGCCCAGTATCGCATGGTAGGAGGGTGGGCGATCAATATTTTCAATTGGTAACCTAACATCCATACATCCATGGGCACGCCACAAACGGTGGTCGAACAACAAACAGCTCAGAAAACCAGCGTCGGGCGCACCATTCTTCTTGGCCTGAGCGTTTCCGTTGCTACATTTATTTTTTTCGGGTTCAATGCCGTGATGCTGCTTGGGGGCGATGAGGGTGGCAGTGGGGGTGGAGCATTTATGCCTTTGGCTGTGTATGATATTCAAACAGTTTCGACAACTCCTCGGATTTCTGGTATAGCATCTATCAAGTTTTACTCAGGGTCAAGGGAGCGGCTTCTTGGTACCTATACGCGCGGCGAGCTGTACCGCGACGGTTCGGCTTTTCCATATCAAGAGGACCAGCCGCTTCTTCTTGGATTTCGCAATCCATTCGAGGCCACGAACATTACTGTTGTATTGAATAACGGCTGGACAATGAATTTTTGCATGCCAAAGAGATCCTTCGGGACGAGCGAGGTATTGCTGCAGGTTGATTCTGTCGGGAACCTCTATACCCTCTCCGGGGTACGGCTGAGCAACGTTCAGTGCAGTGTGACTTCAGCATATGCGCTCGCGCCACTCTCGGTTGATCAGGTCACGGTCAATGAGCCGTATACGGGTCTTCCCAACGACGCGTGGGTGGACTTTCGTAGGGACTTTATCGCCCATATGGGGACCTTTGATCCAAGGGCGAATATCTATACGCCGGAAAGTGGCATACCGATTCTCGGCAGTCGCTCGCCGCTACTGATACGGTACTGGAACGGAAACTCGGTTGAGGGAGCAACCTTTCCGGCGAGGAACCTAACGCTGACGTACTCCATGCTTGCCGAAAGCTTCACCGATATAACACAGGAACAAAAGACCATCTGCCTGCCCTCTGCAACGCTCGAGCGACGGAGTTCATTGCTAGTACCGACCGAAAAGTACTTCTATGTTGCGAATGACGGCACGCTCTACTCCGATCCATTGCTCACGGCTCAAGCGACCATGACCGGCTGCCCAATCGCACCAGCACCGGGCAACACGACTGAAAGCAGCAAGCCACAGATCGCGCCCTAGGCAATCCGAAAAACAAACAAGCGGCCTCCCGCAACTCGAGGGCCGCTTTCAGTATTCGATATCCGCAATGTTCATTCTGCGGTATGATGGCCCTATCCTATGAGTACCCGACCATTGCCCAGTCTTGTCGTTCTTGATCTTGAAACCACGGGGCTCGACCCGGCAGTCCACGAAATATTGGAGATTGGTGCCGTCCGCGTCCCGGCGGACTTGTCCAGCGTACGTGCAGAGTTCTCCGCGAAGGTGAGGCCGGAGCACATCGAGAATGCGGACCCGGACGGTTTGAAAGTCAACGGCTATTCTGCAGAAGCATGGAAGGATGCGAGACCATGTCCCGAAGTCGTCCGGGAGTTTGTCCAATTCGCCCAAGGTGGCATGCTTGCAGGATTCAACGTGGCGTTCGACTGGGCATTTTTGGCGCGCGCGCTGGACTTGAAAAATCGCCCGGACCCTTGGCCGTTTGACTACCATATTTTTGACGTGTTCTCTGTTGCATATCATCGTGCCATAGCGTCCAACGTGCCCATGACAAAATGGACCCTGAGCGCATTTTGCGAGCAGTACGGTATTCCCGTGCCGCCAAAGCCGCATCGGGCACTGAACGACGCGAAGCGGACGTTGGAGCTCCTGCGGGCGTTGCAGCAAGCTTGATTGTGAGCGGGCTGAGTATCCACCACTGCCTCTCAAGTGGCACACTTTTTTTGTTCATATCCAACGTCGGCAATGATCGGATTTATTTCCCGCCGCGACTGTTCGAGTCCGACCGTGGTAGGAGGATTCTGCGAATTTTGAGGAGACCCGGTCGGACGAGTTTCGCAGCGGGCGCCTTCTTTCTTTCTGCCATTTCTTTCTGGGGCGAACAGAAATGGCATGTGTTTGACATACTTTTGCTATTTGCTAGGGTGGTCAAAGAGTCCTTTTCACATTATCTGGAGGTTTTTCGATGTCCCGTCACCATCATCGCGATGATGAGCGTGGGGGACGTCGGCTGTTCCTCGCGCTTGCAATTGTCCTTCTTGTCATGGCCATCGAAATTGTTGGTGGCCTTGCAAGCGGCAGCATGGCCCTCCTGTCTGACGCAGGGCATATGGCGACCGACGCGTTTGCGCTTGGGATGAGCGCGCTTGCCATTTGGATCGGCAAACGGCCGCCTGACGCGCGCCATACCTATGGCTACCGTCACTGGGAAGTTCTCGCGGCTCTGGTCAATGGCATGGTACTTGCCGGGGTTGTCGCCGCGATTGTCGTGAATGCGCTTGGCCGCATCGTATCGCCCCGTCCCGTGGCCGGCAATCTCATGACGCTCGTCGCCTTCATCGGCCTGCTTGCCAATCTTGCGATGTTCCGCGTTCTCTTGCCGGTTCGGCATACGACAACCAACCTGCGATCCGCATTCCTTCATGTGCTCGCGGACGGGCTTTCTTCCGTCGGCGTCATGATCGCCGGAATCGTCATTCTGACGACCGGCTGGATGCTCGCAGATCCGTTCATCTCCCTTGCGATTGCGGTGCTCATCGCGTGGCAGGTTGCCCGTCTGATCGCTGATTCCGTCCGCCAGCTCCTTGCAGGGGCGCCGCGGCACCTTGATGCGCATGCAGTCGCGTCTGCCATCCGGAGCGTCCCGCATGTCACCGAGGTCCACGATTTGCATCTCACGATGCCGTCACCGCAGATTGTCTTGACCGCCCATGTGGTACTGGATGTGCAAACGCTTAAGGAAGGGATTGCAACGTGCGCGGCCATACGGGCAATGTTGCATGGCCGCTATCACATTCACCACGCGACCATCCAGATCGACGACCCGTCGACCCTGAACCCCGATGTCAGCGCAAAGCTGTTCTGTATGGAAGATGAACCGCATACGAAACCTGCGTCCCAGGACGAACCCTAGGGGCGTTTTTTTCCGCGTGACAAGAAGGGGCGGACGTGGTAAAGTGCTGCTGCGTTTTGGAGTTATTTTGAAATACGTGCATCTCCCTTGGTTTGTCAGGGTGTAGCGCAGTAGGCTGAGCGAAGCGAAACGGGCTGCCCAGGAAGCGCGCACGATTTACTGCGGATAGAAATAGAAAATAGAGTTTTTATTAATAGCGTTTTCTGTGCATCGGGGTGTAGCGCAGTGGTAGCGCGCACGGTTCGGGACCGTGAGGCCGCGGGTTCGACCCCCGCCACCCCGACCAAGTGTGAAAACCAAAAACAACTTATTGCCATAAGTTGTTTTTAAGAAATTGCCCATTTTCGAAAAAAGTGGTACCTCCAAATGTTACCTTTTTCAGAAAACTCGTTCCATCGAAGACAGGGGTTAAAAGAAGGGGTCACATCGTCCCTTGTAACCTATCCAGCTACCCTGCCGATATAACCATATGATTATGCGTTTTGTCTTTCTTCTTTATTTTTGTGGCCATGACACGAAAATACAGTACAGCAACGCAAAAAAAGGTACACCGCGTCATGCGGGTGTACAAAGACGGTATACTTCATAGCGGGCGTGAGCGTCGGGCAGTAAAAAGCCGCAAGCAGGCGATCGCCACTGCGCTCTCTCAGGCACGGAGAGAAGGCAAAAAGGTGCTACGTCGACTCCAAAGGCGGAGTGACCGTGCACGACCCGCGCGTGCAGAAAGGTCCGTATCTGAGAGCTTGAGTGCCTCGCTCTCTCCTGCAGCGCGATCTTACCATGCTGAGCAGATTGACCATGCACGAAGAAGAATCCGGCGGGGCCTCCGGTCCTTTGCGACAGGAGTACGGAATGAGCAACGCGAGCGTTCGCGGCCATCGCTTTTGCGTTCAAGAATCCGCCATGCTACCTTCGTCAAATGAGGAACCAAATAGTTTCGGTACCGCCGGACGCCCACTGCCATATTCGGCAAGCCCCATAGGGTGGCCGGTTTGGTTTCCGATCGTCCGTGCCCGACGACCAAGTCACAGGTAACCCTGAAGGTCGGGAATGCCCCGGAGCGGCACTGCAGCCCTCTCGAGGCTCATCATGACGAGAAATCCGGTTTCTTCGCAAACCAAACAAACCAAAGATCGCCCGGTGACGCCGAGCGATCTCGAAACACGCTTTGAGTTTAGGCCCAAACGGCAAGCACGCCCCCGCCGAACGCCAGCAGCACGCCGTAGTAGAACTGCTCGATCCACACGGCGGCCATCTTGCGCTGTGCGAAGAACCCGTTCATGAGGCCAGAGGCGAGCGTGAAGCCGACCCAAACAATGAGGCCGGCAACCAGCCCGTCCATGAAAGAGGCTGCGTCCACCCAGCTCACGACGTGCGCCAGCACAATCATCTGCACGATGGACAGCACGACCATGACGCTCATGGCCGCTCCTTGGCCCCGTTTCAGGTCTTCCTCGGTCTTGCCGATGGCGGCCATCCACTGTCTGCCAAACAGAGCTTTTCCGAACCACAGGAACCCGAGTGCCATCGAACCGATGACGACCACGAGGACTGCCAGCCAGTTGATATCGAAATCAATCATGCGTATCACCCCCTCTCATATTGTGGCTAGTATACGCTGTCTGTAGGCCGGAGTCGAGATTGAAGTGAACGAAAGTGCGCTTCCCGTCGCCGAAGCAACAGGAACGCATGGAATCACGGGGCCGCGACCGGTTCGGGCGCCGGGAGTTCGGGGCGTGCCCTCCGTGTTGACTCCAATGGCGGCAAGAGGTTGACGGCGCGCGCATGAGGCGCTATACTGAATCTCGCATCGTGGGTTAGTCCACGATGATTTCGAATAGTTGCATTCCTGCATGTCACAACACATTCCTCGCCATATCGCGATTATCCCTGACGGCAACCGCCGGTGGGCACGGGAGCATGGACTACCGGTCATGCAAGGCCACAAGCACGGTGTGGACGCTTTTGAGCGTATCGGCGACGCGGCGATGGAAAGGGGCGTAAAGTATTTGACGTTCTGGGGGTTCTCCACTGAGAACTGGAAGCGTTCAAAGCGGGAAGTGGCGTACCTGATGCGGCTGTTCAAGTGGGTGCTCACGAACAAGGTGGACGAATTCAATGAAAAGAATGTTCGCATCAATGTGCTTGGACGCGTTGGTGCGTTTTCCAGTGAACTGCGTCGGTTGGTCCGCGGGGCGATGCGCCTGACAAAAAACAATACAAAGGGTGTCGTGACCTTTGCACTGAACTACGGCGGACGAACTGAGATTCTCGATATGGTCAAAAAGGCGCTGCGCATGAAACTGACACCCAAACAGCTGACCGAGCAACGCGTGGGGCAGCTTCTCTATTCCTCCGATATGCCCGATCCCGACCTGATCATCCGCACGTCAGGTGAACAGCGCCTCTCCGGCTTCATGCCATGGCAAGGGGTGTACAGCGAGCTCTATTTTTCTGACAAGTATTGGCCGGATTTCAGCGCGAAGGATCTTGATCTTGCTCTTGCCGAATACAGCCGTAGGCGGCGGCGATACGGGGCATAGGACGCTGTCCACGGTTTTTTCCGCGTGATACCATAGAGGTATGACCGACCTTTTTGCTGACGCGGCCAGCAGAACAATGGCTGGAACCGCGCCGCTCGCTGATAGGGTGCGCCCTGAAACACTCGAGGATTTTTTTGGGCAAGAAAAGGTTGTAGGGAAGGGAACTGCCCTGCGCTCGGCCGTCGAAGACGACGAACTGTTTTCGATGATTTTGTGGGGCCCTCCGGGAACGGGCAAAACAACCTTGGCGCGGATTATCGCCGCGATGACGAAATCTGTTTTCGTCCAGCTCTCAGGCGTCACGAGCGGAAAGGAAGAACTGAAAAAGCAGGTCCGGGAGGCAGAAGACCGGCGGAAGTTCCATCGGCAGCGCACCATCCTCTTCATCGACGAGATACACCGATGGAACAAGGCACAGCAGGATGCGCTGCTGCCGTTTGTCGAACAGGGCATTGTGACGCTCATCGGCGCGACAACAGAAAATCCTTCTTTCGAGGTCATTGGGCCGCTCCTCTCACGATGTCGCGTTGTGGTGCTTTCCCGACTTTCCGACGAGGCACTCGGCAAGATTGTGGACAGGGCACTCTCTGACCCGGTTCGCGGGCTTGCTCGTCAGCACGTTGTTCTCGAGCCAAAAGCGAAGGAGCTGCTGCTTCTTGCCGGGAACGGAGACGCCCGCAGCGCGCTCAACATCCTTGAGATTGCGGTGCAATCGGCGAAGGGGATATCCGGCAAACGAAAGGTCGACCGTGAGACGGTCGCCAACGTCCTGCAACACCGGGCCGTCCTCTACGACAAGGCGGGTGAAGAGCACTACAATATCATCTCGGCATTCATCAAGTCCATGCGTGCGTCTGACCCTGACGCGGCCTTGTACTGGCTCATGCGCATGGTCGAAGCGGGGGAGGACCCGCTCTTTCTCGCACGACGGATGGTCGTGTTTGCATCCGAGGATATCGGTCTTGCTGACGCGCAGGCACTGCCTTTGGCTGTGTCATGTTTTGCGGCGTGCAATGCCATCGGCTATCCTGAGTGCCAAGAGAACCTCGCGCATGTGACCGTCTATCTTGCGAAAGCGCCCAAGGACAGGTCGGCGTATGACGCAATGCAAAAGGCCGCAAAGGATGTCCGCGAAACCCAGAATGAACCCGTCCCCATGCATCTGCGCAACGCTCCCACAAAGCTCATGCAGGAGCTCGGGTATGGCAAGAAACAGCCACACGGCAGAGGGAACGAAAATCTTCCGTCGCGGCTCGCTGACCGGCGTTATCTCTGATACACTGTAGGGGTATGAGGCTTCTTTCCATCGAACTGAAGGATTTCAAAAGCGTTCATCATGCAGTGGTGAGCGACCTCGCGGCAATCAATATCCTGTTCGGGCCGACCAATTCCGGGAAGACCTCGTTTCTCGAATCGGTTTTCTTTCAGTTCTCCCACCAGCGGATTGTCCAGGCCAAAAAATACTCAGAGTTTCTTCACAGTAAGGCGAACCCCAGCGACGGCCGGCTCGAGGTGCAAACAGAATGGAGTATTGAAGAGCCGTTTCCTGAGGTGAACCTGCATGCTCATGACCGCGTCATCTGCATCACCTCTGTGCGGTTTTTTGGCGCAGACGACCCGAAACCGGAGGACCAGCTCCTCATCAACGGCAAAGCCGAGGGGAATCCCGACCGGCAGCGCGCCGTGTTCCAGCATCTCCAGATGTCCGTCAAACTGTCGTCGAGCCGTCGTCCCGGCGATTCGAAACAGGCCTACTTCGCCGACGCAGAAGAAACAGCCGACTCACGCAAACAACGGTTTCTCCGCGCGTTGCAGGACCTGGAATTGCAGGGCGGACAGTATGAGGAGTTCCTTTCGCATCTCCAGAAGATGTTCCCGCATCTTGTTTACGGCGCGGCGCCGAGCGAGAGCATTGTGGAATTTTTCGGCATGGGGTTCTTGGGAACGGCAAAGCTCTTTTCGTATCTTTTTGACGCTCGGTATACTCTTGTGCTCGTCGACGAGCCCGAAATCCATTTCTACCCCAGTCTCACGCGCCGTTTCGTCCAGGCGCTCCATGAGGTGGCGGAAAAACTCGGCAAACAGATTCTTCTTGCGACGCACTCGACACTCTTTTTACGCGAGCGTCACATCGGCAACTTCTACCACATCACGAAATCCAAGCACTTCCAGACCCAGGTGCGCAAGGTCGAGCAGGGGAATCTCCTTCAGGGTCTCGATCTGATCAACCGCCCGCCCGAGGCCATTCTCGAGAGCGATATTGTCGTCTACACCGAAGGTCCGTGGGATGTCGGCGTTATGGAGGAGTTTCTTGCCAAGTATAGTGAGTTGAACCATGTCAACATCGTTGTGCTGCAGCTTGGCGGCGGATCCATGGGCAACACTAATGTCGATCCTGTCAAGCTCAAGATGCATAATCCGTTGAGTTTCGTCATCATTGACAGCGAAAGACAGAGCGAGGATGGCCAGCCTGACCATGCACATCAGACGTTTCTTGGGCGATGTTATGAGGCAAAAGTGTTTTGCCTCATGCTTGAGCGGCAGGCGATAGAAAACTACTTCACCCCGCGCGCGTTGCGCGAGGTCTATCATGAAAAAGTGAAACCATCGTTTCACAACAAACCGTACAAACCACTCGCGCGCCAAGGGCTTTCATGGTATACCAAAGAAGGCAACCGGGCGGTCGCGCGCGCCATGACCCGTGAAGAAATTGAATCCTTCCCTGATCTCAAACGCTTCTTCGATGAACTCATCCACGTGAGCGCCCAGGTGCAGTAACATCCACACGAATGGCGGAGAAAACCCGCTATAAACTCACTGATCTCCTGCACGAAGCGCTTCGCCGCGGAGCATCGGACCTCCATCTGCTTGCCGACCATCCGCCTGTGTTTCGTATCGACGGCGAGTTGACGTCCGCCACGACTCCGCCGGTCTCCGCGTCCGAGGTGAAGGAATTGTCGTGCAGCATCCTCTCTGCCGCCCAAGCGAAGCGGTTTGAACTTCTGCGGGAGCTGGATATCGGGTATGCACTGAAAGACGCTGCGCGGTTTCGCATTAACCTGCGGTGGCAACGAGGGAATGTCAGCATGACGGCCCGCGTTATCCCGAAGGTCATACCGAAGGCGGAGGAAATCGGGATGAACGAGGTCATGTATGGGTTGACGCATCTTGTGGACGGCCTGATTTTGGTCACGGGTCCGGCCGGGTCAGGAAAGTCCACCACCTTGGCGACCATGGTTGATATCATCAACACCGAGCGGAGCGCGCACATCATCACGGTTGAAGATCCGGTTGAGTTTATCCATGTATCGAAGAAAAGCATCGTTGAACAGCGCGAAGTGGGCACCGACACGCGTTCGTTTGCCAATGCGGTGAAGTACAGTTTGCGACAAGACCCCGATGTCGTGCTCGTCGGTGAGATGCGCGACCTTGCCACTGTCCAGGCGGTGCTCACGGCAGCGGAGACCGGGCACCTCGTGCTCTCGACGCTCCATACGCGTAGTGCGAGAGAGAGTATCGAGCGCATTCTCGATATCTTCCCGCCGCATCACCAGAACCAGGTGCGCGTCCAGCTCGCAAACGTCTTGCGTGCTATTGTTTCTCAGGCCCTGCTGCCCGCTGTTCATGGGGGAAGGGTTGTAGCCCGCGAGCTCCTCCTTGTCACGCACCCGGTCACGAACCTCATCCGTGACAGCGAAATGGCGCAGATCCCGTCGCATATGCAGATGGCGCAACGTGAAGGCATGCAGCTGATGGAAAGCGCAGTCGCCGAGCTCTACCGTGACGGGAAGATCAGCCAGGTCGTCGCGAGGAACCGTCTGGGCAAGGAATACGGTTCGCACCGCTATTATTGACCGCCATGGAAGATTCCCGCTGGGACGACATTGTCGGCAGAATCAAGGATACGTTTTCTGTCGAAGAAGAGTTCGACGAGGCGCTCCCCGGAGGGCCGGGGAAGCGCGAAGGACTTGTTTTTTCAGGTCCTCAAGGACGCCTGAAGCTCGAACGGACGTCCCGCCCCCGCGTCATCGGCAGCCATGGCATTGCCTCGAAGCGCATCGGCGCGCAGGCGACGGTCAAATACGAGTACGACGAAACTGAAATCATCCGGACCGTGAAGCTCTCCCGCTGGTCGAACGGCGATTGGGTGCCGATGGACGATGCGGGTTCCATGCTGGCATGATGCATCCAAGGGAACCAAACATCCGACCAGAGGGGAGTACACGCTTCGCTGTAGGGAAGTGGCTTGCTGTTTGTTCAGGAATATCGCTCGTGCTCGGGGTACTGCTGTTTCTGTGGAAAATGTGGCAGCCTGCAATTGGTGCCATCATCATCCACTGGGCGCTTGGTTTGCTGGCGATGCAGCTTTCCCGGCGCACGAAAAAAGCCCGCTATCGCAACGGCGGGTCAGAGCACAATCGTGGCGCTAGGGGATGACGAGATAGAAAAGGGCGCTGAGCGCAAAGCCCATGATACCCCCCACAAACGCTTCGAGCGGCGTATGGCCGAGCTGTTCGCGGAACTCTTCAAATTCGTCCTGCTTTGTGGCGGGCAGGTCGCGCACCATGCGGTTCAACGCACGGCTGTGCGTTCCCAGATAGCGGCGAAAGCCGATGGCATCGCGGACTACGACGAGGGAAACAACACAGGCGAGGGCGAATGCTGCCGAGGTGATTCCTGTCTCAAGCCCGACAACGGTCGTGAGTGAGACCATAATCGCCGTATGGGTCGACGGCATACCGCCGTAGAAGCTTACGGCGCGCCAATTCACCATGCCGGCCTGCGCGTGCCAGATGAATTTTGATAGTTGGGTGATGAGGCCCACAATGAGCGGTATGAGAAGGAGTTTTGGGATCATGGAGGGTGCAAGAGTACGAGTAGTATAGCAGGTTTACCCTGCCAGTATATAGAGAACAAAAGAAGAAGGATCGACTGACCCCTTCCCATGTTGAACGTGTATGGGCTGTGCCTCTGGATTACGCGAGGTGGGCGGCCTCTTTCGGACGCAACGCGCGGAGGTAGAACACAGCGATCAGGATGCCGACGGTGGCGACGCTCCATGGAATCCACGTATTGAAACCACCGCATCGAAGTGCGTCATGGAGCGTGATGAGGCCTGCGGTGCTGAGAAGCGGCCAGACCCACCACCAGAGCGTCCTGCTGTCGCCCAGGGTCAAAAAGTAAACGAAGAGCAGCAGCGCTTGACCCAGCACAACGACAACCCACACCCAGTTCCGGAGCGTGGTGCAGGTGGTTGCGGATGGCGTTGTGGCCTCGGTGATGGATGGTGTCTCGAGCGTCGCTTCGACCACCGGCTCGGTGACAGTTGCCGACGGTATCGCCGGTGTATTGATGTTCGTCGTGATAGCAGGTGCCGGTGTATTGGTATTCGCAGGTGGCTTGGCTCCTGCAACAGCCCTGACGACGACACCGATGCTCGCCGTCACGTTCCCGGTTTTCGCGATGACCTGCCCGATACCGCCGCGAGTCCCGGTAAAGATGCCGGAAGAGGTGATGGTGCCCACGTCGCCACTGACTACCCATGAGAACGTCACAGCGGAGATTTCTTCGTTTGCCGCTGAAAACGCGGTCGCAAGGAACTGCAAATCCGTGTTTTGGTCAACAATGGTCGGGCGGTCGTTTGGCTGGACCACAATATGGTCGACGGCTGTCGAGGAAACACTCACCGCCTGTGCAGAGAAAGGAAGCACAGCGGACAGGGCGAGCACAAGCAAGAGTCGTTTGATTGTGTGCATTGCAGGAAGAGTCAAAAACACCGAAGAGCACCGAACAGCATATCTTAGCTCATCAGGAAAAGACCTGTCAATGACGGCCGCTCCTATGTCACAAGGATCTTGGCAATGCGCTCCACAAAGTGGAATTTGACGGCAAGAAGGCCCGCGCTCAAGGCGATGACCGCGAGCGTCTGCAGGATGACGTGCCGGTGCTGGATGCGGAACCGAACAAAGATGTTCAGCGCGAGCGCAACGGTCAGGAAGATGAGGAAGGCCCAGAAAAAGCGCGACGACCAGTCGACGGCCAGACGTTGCCAATCGGGCACAAGATTCTTCGCTACCGCTCCGGCGACCTCACCGCGCTGATCGGGGACAAGAGACGGGCCGGCGACTGTCTGCTGAACCTCGACGGCAGTTGTCGTAAACCTGCGTCGGATCTCCTGCTGCTGGTCCTTTGCGGGTTCGACCGCAGCGACTGCTGATGCAACGACAGTCATTGGGAGTGCAACGTATGCGCCGTCAATCCATGTAAGGTTCTCGGCCACTGCGGCGAATCGCTCGGTATACTCGCCGGGCGTTTGCGGCGCAGTTATGGAAAAAGTAAAGCGACCAATTTCACCGGGAGCAACACGCTCTTGCGCGAGTCGGGCCGGGCGGTACGTCTCAACCCATGTGAGGTCATGGAATGGACTTGATCGGCCGAGGGGATCGGTGACATTCAGCGCGACGAAGTGTTCACCGTTGTTACTCCATGGGGTGTTGCCTGTGTTTTTAAAGTCGACCCAAACGATGGCGGACGATCCGGGGAGCAAGGCGTACTGTTCATCGCTCGTGCCCACAAGCACTCCGGAGTAGACGGGTGCAGGCGGTACGTTCTCTCCTGGCAGTGGTTGTGGAGCCGGTCGCGCAGGTGGTGGATTCGCTGGCTTGGCTGTTGGCTGCGCGGTCGGTTTTTGCGCGACAGCGGCTGGCGCTGCGGCGGGTGCGCCGAAGAGTTCGACAAGCACCGTTGTTTGCCGATCGTTCAGCATTCCCTCGACTACCGCAAGCCCAATCTCGGTGTAGCTGCCTTTCAGGATGTTCTTGCGGTGCGATGCGCTTGCCATGAGCGCGTTGTGCGCCGATTCCGCTGTCGTGAAATCCATGGCAAGGTTCTCACCGGCCGTCACATAGGAATAGTTCGCTTCGGTGATCCACTGCCAGAATTTTTTCCCGTCAGGGGAGGTATGATCGAAGTAGTTGCGTTTGACCAGATCGTTTGCTTTCTCGGCCGCGGCCGCCGAGAGCCTGGTGTTCATCTTCAGCGGCTGCACGCCGTTTTCAGCACGCGAACTGTTCGTCAAATCGAAAACACGCGTCTCCGTCAGCTCGGCGAACCTTCCTTCGGTCGGATAGACGGAATAGAGAAACCCTGTGAGCAGGACTTTGACAAGGATGAGCGCAATGCTATAGACCTTCAGGGCTGTCGGGCGAATGACCAGTGGACGGTGGTCATTCCCTTCGTGAGGGATGAAAAAATGGCGGAAGTTTTGTATACCGCGCTGCGGGATTTCAATAATCCTTGTGTAGTTCGACGACATCGAGCGGAGAGTTCAAAATATAGAATAGCAAAAAAACAGCGACTTGTCAAGTTTTGATTCCCAACAGGACTACCGGCGTGCGCTTTGTCGCAACGGAAGAATCTCTCCCACAACGACAAGACGCCGTGAGGTTGAGAAGAGAGGCGTACACGTGAAGAGCGTGACTTGTGGTTTCAAAGTTGGTGCGAGGATGCCAACCGAAGTCGGTGCGACGACTCGAACGTCCGTAACCTTGTAGTCGTATTCCTCGCCGTCCCAGTAAAGAATGAAGGTATCGTTGACAGCGAGCTTGTCCAGCAAGTAGAATGTCCGCGTTGATGGAGGCCGGTAGCGGAATCGATGGGCGCTGATGACCATGTTGCCCTTCTTGGGGTCCGAGGAGGTCTGCGGCAACCGCCATGCGCCGCGTACAAGCGTTCCCTCATCCGGGCCGTCGACAACGGCGATGTCAACACCGATTTTCGGTATCACCAGCCGGTTGCCAGTCGGTCTTCGTTTTCCAGCATTCGCATCACCCCGTTCTCGCTGCGGGGCCGCTTGGATCGTTGGTAATGCTTCACTTTCGAACGTCTCTTCAATCAACGGAAGATCGAGAAGCCTTGTTTGGTACGGATAGGACGGCGCTGCAGGGGTCACGGTGTACAGCAGGAGGGGAAGGAAGGGATATGCGGTCAGAACAAGGCCAACAATGGTCAGCGATCCAAAAACGGCCTGCATAGGCCGACGGCGCTTCCACCACGCCCGCCGCCGCTTGCGTGACTGATGCCGTGGGTTTCGTTGTTGTCCTCGTCGAGTCACGGGATCATGAGGCGAGCCGGCGGCTCATGACGAGTCCGAACAGACCGAGCGCTGACAAGAGCCCGCCGATCACTGCGAGGAGAAGTTCGCGGAGGCCGGCGCCCGTGGCTGCAAGGGTTTCAGCACCGAGGACGACCACATCGCGGACCGTCACTGTTGCGTTCGCCGTTCTCTCGTCGGTGCCGTCTGCGCGGACGCTGGCGTGATTGGTGAGCAGACCGGGTTGCACTGCTTCGTTGACGAGTGCTTCGTACGACCGCGACGCGGTGTTGCCGGCTCTGAGAGTCCCAAGGTTCCACGAACGGGAGCCTCCTGCCTGGTCAAGGAAGAGCAGGCCAGCGGGCAATGTATCGGTCAGGACGACCCCCGTGGCATCGGCATCCCCTACATTCATGACGGTCAACGTGTAGACAAGACGATCTCCGGGATTCGCAGCCGAACGATCAACGCGCTTTGTCAGCGTCAATGTTGGCGATTCGGTCGTTGCTCCAAGAACGACCGGCGCTTCAACCCTTACGACCGCCGTGTCGCTCACGGGATCGAGCACGTCCGCACGGATGCTTGCCGTATTCGTGTAGTCGCCCGTTGTCGCTTCTCCGGTAACCCGGGCTTTGTAGGTCACGGCCATCGATGCTCCGATGGCGAGAGTGTCGGCGACGTTCCATGTCTGGGTGGCCGTTGTAACGTCGACGAACTGGAGCCCGGCTGGCAGCGTATCAGTCAAAACGAGATGTTCTGCCGTGGCAGACCCCACATTCTTGAAGGTCACTGTGTAAATCAGTTCTTCTCCTGGCGCCGCCGCTGTTCTGTCGGCCACCTTGTCGATTGTCAGAAGGGGGGCGGTCACGATGTTCTGCCGCGGCGGGACAGTGATGACCGACTGATTCGTGTTGCTGCTCATATTTTCGTTCCCGTTGACGCTCCCAGAGAGATTCACATTGCCGTTCGTCGAGCCATTCATGTTGCTATTTGTGCTGCTCTCGGGAGGACATGTAGTGCAGACAAAGTTTGTTTCTCCAAGATGGCCGGCCAGGATCGTCTGGTCAAGCGCATTGACCGACCCATCACCGTTGAAATCTCCATTGGCCGTCTGCTGCGAAAGTGCAGCAGCAAAAGCAGAAACGTCCGAGGCGTCGACGCGTTGATCGCTGTTCATGTCGGGGCATGCGGGGCCGACCTCAATCGGACAAACCGGCACGGGGTAAACGGGCCACCACAATGCGGGGTTCTGGCAATTGATGTTTTGCACTCCAAGGAGCGCCGCAAGGATGCTCTGGTCAAGGTCGTCAACAAGCCCGTCGCCGGTAAAATCACCGAGCATATCTTGCGTTGCTTTGGCTGCTGCGAAGGCAGAAAGATCGGACGCATCAACCATGCCATTGGGTCCGTAGCCGCCATTGAATGAGACCATGTCTGGGCACGCACGCGCCGATCCCGTCACAGCCGCCGTGCTGACTGACCCCATGAGCACAAGGAGGGCAATACCAAGGGTGAGCATGCCGATAGACAACACGGTGAGCATAGCTCGTGCAGGATGTGGCAAAGTGTTCTTTATGAGAGAATGTTTCACCGGAATCAAGAAAACTGAGGAGTCAAGAAAATGAAGATGCGATTCAATGGTGGCCGTTCGGCTTGTACTTCAAGAAAACACCAGTTTGCCCAACGTGTCAATCATTGTCTGTTCGTTGCACCGCAGCCTTTGGCCTGAACTGTATGAACCCGGAACTCTACTCCAGGAAGCGACTTTTGTCAAGCCACGAGGTGACCCCGACGTCTTGCCTGCTCCCGGTACGGAAATCCGGGTGCGTCAAGGCCGGTGGCATTCTTCGCAGAATAACCAATATCCCCCGGCGAAAACCGGGGGATATGGAATGCGATGTGCTGTTGCTACGCCGAGCTATGCTTCCTCGGCTTCGATCGGCAGTCTCCGTGACCGGATGAGTCCGACGACACCCGCGACGATCACCGCGACGCCAATGAGGAGGGACATGAGTTCAAGCGGACCGGCTCCTGTTTTCGGAAGTTCTTCGCCGAGCACTTTTGGCACGCGTACTTCAACCGGTACCGATGCCTTCAGTGACGGCTGGTCATTTGCCGTCGCGATAACGAGATTCCTGTATTTACCCTCTTTGACGTCTCCGCCAACTTTGACGGCATAGGCGATGGTCCGTGCTTCGCCGGCAAGAAGCGTGCCGACCATCCAGATGCGTTTCGCCGAATGTGTGTCGGTGAATGTAAACCCATCCGGCAGCGTGTCGGTAAGTCGGACGTTCACCGCTGACGCACTCCCGTTATTGGCAATATTGATCGTGTAGGTGATTGTCTCATTCGGATTGACGATCGATTTGCTGACACTCTTGTTGAGGGAAAGCGCGGGGTTTTCCACTGCCGCCTCAACGACCGGAACGCGTACTTCGAGCCGTGCCGTTGCTGAAACCGGACCATGGTTATCCGACTTCGCTACAGCGGTGTTGTCGTAGAACCCAGCAGCTTGCGATGAGCTGATCTTGACTTGATACGTGACGGCCGTCGTCGCTCCTTTGGCCAGAGTGCCGAGCGAAAACGTTTTTGTCGAGCCGCCGCCATCCACGAAGGTGAAGCCCTGTGGCAGCGTGTCGGTCAGCGTGAGATTCACTGCAGCATCATTGCCGGTGTTTGCAATGGTCACGGTGTAGGTCGCAGTATCCCCTGGATTTGCGAAAGGCAGGTTCACTGCTTTTGTGATGACAAGTTTTGGTGCGGCGATGATGGTGGTCGTTTCCGTCGTGCTGACCGGATCGAGCTCCACCGCCTTGAGCATGGCAGGGTTCGTTATCACCACCCCGTTGGAGAGGTTGGCGCCGGTTGTCACGGTGAGCGTCACACTGCCTGTATCGCCAGGAGCGTGATTGCCGAGATTCCACGTGACAATGCCGCCCGGATTCACGCCGTTCTGCGTCCCGCTGTTCGAAGCAGAGACGAACGTCAGCTGGCTCGGGAGTGTGTCGGTCAGAACGAGATTGGTGAGCGGCGACGTGCCGGTCACCGTCCAGGTTATCGTGTAGACAACGGTTCCGCCTGGCGCAACGGGGTCAACGTTGTCGTGTTTCGTCACCGTGTAGCCCGGCGAGCTGGAAACGCGCGTTGTCACGGTATCCGACACCGGTTCATTTTCTGCGGTGTCGAACATGCCCGTATTCGTGATGATGATGCCGTTTTGGAGCGGCGTTGCCGTCTTTACCGTCAGGGTGACGGTCCCCGATGTTCCGGGGAGCCGGGTCCCGAGGTTCCAGGTGATGATGCTTGTTGCGCTCGAGATGGTGCAGGTTCCAATCGTTGTGCCACAGGTCGCACTCACAAAGCTCGTGTTTGGCGGGAGCGTGTCCGAGACAACCGCGTTCGTCGCTTGGGCGTTGCCGCCGACTGACCATCCGAGGGTATAGGTGATGGTATCGCCAGCGCTGACTGCTTCAGGACCGGATTTATCGATGGCGATGGTCGGTGCGGCTGGGACATTCGTGCTGTCCGACGCGTCGTTGTTTTCGAGGGTAGATTCGGCGGTCACAGTGCTCACGTGCACGTTGTTTGTCATGACCGTTGTTCCGAAGGGGAAGAGTGCGTCGAGCTGGACAACCACGGTGATAGTTGTTGATGCTCCCAAACCGATGGTTCCGAGATTCCACGTGAGGACGTCGCCGGCATCATGTGGGGTGACCGTTGGTGTTGCCGGGGTTCCATCGACCTGCGAACTGACGTAGGTTGCCTGTGGCGGCAGCGTATCGACCGCGGTTGAGTTCTCGGCGGCGGCGTCACCGTTGTTGGTCACGACCATGGTGTAGGTGATGAATTGGCCGGGATTCGCATTCGTCAGCCCATCGGTTTTTGTCACGGAGAGGTCGGCAAAAATCTGGCGGTTGACGAAGTCCTTCTGGACGGATTCTCCGCACTGGACATGAATGCTGTCGTACGTGCCGCCCTCGGGGCTGATAGCAATCCAATGTGGCTGCAGCACCTCATAGAGTTGGTAGTCCCCTGCATCGACGTTCTGGAATTCATAGTATCCATCAGGCCACTCGCCTGAGCCGGTGACGACACAGGTTGGCTCTTGCGGTATGTTGTCGCCTGAGGCAAAACTTGCATCCTTCGATCGCGAAGTATTCTCTGTGGCGACAAGACAGATCGTCCAGTCGTTGAGCGGGTGCTCTTCTGTATCGCGCTTGTATCCGCTGATGAAGCCGCTCTTGTCGTTGTTCGTGACGGTGCAGGTTGCCTCTTCACCGGGGCTGAGCGCACCGCTGCAATCGCCCGAGAAGCTCTTGGAATACTGACTGTCGTTCAGCTCATCAACGCTGAAATTTCCGGCATTGAGCGTCACGACCGTGCCCTGCTCACTCCCGGGGAATGAAGAAGGGGAAACATTCAGCCCACCGACGAGCATGGTGAAGTCGTTTGCCGACTTTATCCCGCCGTTGTTGTTGTTGATGACATGCTTGATGACGGTCAAGCGTGCAGCAAGATCGTTGTTCGTTATGGTGCAGGACTTCACGTCGCCAGGATGTAGTTCAATCAACCCGTTTTCGTTGCAATCGCCTGTGATGACGGCGACGTACCCCGTGGCATTGGACTCATGCACCGTATATGTGCCCGCTGCAAACTCATTTTGGACGCCGGAGGTAACGCCCATGCCATCCACGAAAAGCGAAAAGTCTGCCACCTGCCTGGTCCCGCCATTGTCATTCACAACGACTTTCGTGACGGTCAGGCGTGGCGCGATATCATCGTTCGTTATCGTGCAGAACTTTGTTTCCCCCAGTGCGATGGTGCCTGAACAGCCGCTCGAGAACGATGCGGCATACCCGTCGGGGCCCGTCTCAGTTACCGTGTAGGTACCGGGCTGGACCGTTTTCATCACGCCTGGCACTTCGGCTCCAGGGAAGGTGGCGCCGCCATCAACGGCAATGCCGTTGATGGACATCGTGAAGTCGGAAGCGTGTTTCGTTCCGCCGTGGTTATTGACAACGTGCTTCACGATGACAAGATGAGCGGCTCGGTCACTGTTTGTCACGGTGCAGTGTTTCACCTGGCCGGCGGCAATCGCCCCGCTGCACTCTTCCGAGTAGGAAGGGGTATATCCTGTATAGGGATCCTCCGTGACCGCGTAGCTGCCCGCATTCAAGGCGACGGTGGTACCTTGCTCCGATCCATGGAAGACCGACGGCGTCGGGTTCTGCCCCGTGACGCGCAGGGTAAAGTCGCCAGGTACCGCGTTGCCGCCGTTCGTGTTGGTCACCAGCTTGTGGACAATCAGTTGCGGCTGGATGTCGTCGTTCGTGATTTCACAGGTTTTGTCCTGGCCAAGTTCAAGCGTGAGAACGCCGTTTTCGGTGCAATCACCGCTCCATGTTGAAGCGGCGTAGCCGGTGCTGGGCGTCTCCGAAGCGGTGTAGACCACTCCCGCATTCAAGGAACTCCATGCGCCGCTTGTCACTTGACTGCCGTTGATGAAGAGCGGAAAGTCAGCCACCTGTTTCGTTCCACCGTTGTCGTTGATGACGTGTTTGATAAGACGCAGGCGTGGCGCGCGGTCGTTGTTCGTTATGGTGCAGGTCTTGTGCTGTCCCGCGCTGATGGTGCCGGAACAGTTCGGACCGAGCGACTTGTCATATCCGGCAACGCCGACTTCATCGACGCTGTAGCTCCCTGCATCCAGAGTGACCGTCGTGCCCTGCTCGCTTCCTGCAAAGGAAGGATCTGAGACATTCGTTCCTGTCACCTGCATGGTGAAGTCGCTTGCCATCTTTGTGCCGCCGTTGTCGTTCACCACATGCTTGATGACGGTGAGTGTTCCGGGCTCAGGAGGAATCCAGGTGTTCGTGAGCGTGCAGGTCTTCTGCTGTCCTTGCACGACCGTGACGTGCCCGTCGCTTGAGCAGTCGCCGGAGAACGACAGTGCGTAGCCGGCGGGTCCGTTCGTTTCAGAGGCAACATAGACACCAGGAGCGAGCGCATAGACCGTTCCTGTTTCAGAACCATCCTGCGGGCTCCCCGGCACATCGCTGTCTCCCGTCTTGACATGGATCTTCCAATCGGATGCCTGCGCGTTTCCGCCGACAACCTGCTTGATGACCTTCAGGGTCCCGGTATTTTGAGCGTTATGAATCGTGCACGTTGCCTGCTGGCCAGCCGCGACCTGAACATTCTCGCATGTCGTAGAGACCTGATGGTATCCTGCGGGAATGGTTTCATTCGCGGTGTAGGCGCCGGGCGTCAACTGGTCGAACACGACAAAGTTTTGACCGAGAGGAGGGAACAGGTCAGGCCCGCTCGTCCCCAGATGAAATCCGAACGAGTGCGGAAGGTCCGGGTCGGTGCTCCCGTCGATGATTTTCGTCACTTTGAGCGAACCGGGCTGCGGCGGGGGCGGGGGGCACAGTGTTGTGAGCGTCTCGACATCGTTGCCGATGAGATTCTTCGTGGTGTCCACAAGGTGCGAGCCAACGAGAACGTACAACGAAGCATCCCCGTGCTTCATGACAAGGAGGTTTCCCAGTTCGTCAAATTCCATGGCCTCCACTTCGCTGCCGACGTCCGCGAACTGCGTCAGCGATGAGGTTCCATTCGTCGTGTAGATGACATTGTCGTAGGCGACGTACAACGTCGTTCCGGCATTGTTCCATGCAAGCGCCTGAGGTTCACCGCTTTTGCTCGCGTCGAGCTTGAGCGTCGGCACGCCGGTGGCAAGATTGATGGTGTACAGATTGTCATTCGTATCGGCGCTTGCCCACAGTTCGTTTGTTGCCGGATTGAATGATGCGCCGGGGAGTTCAAAATCGCTCGAAACATTTGCAATGACCGACCGAGCACCGGTGTCACGGTTGACGGTCACTAAAACGGCGGAACTATCATCCGATCCATTCTGCGGGAAGCCATAGATGACACCTGTCGTCGGATGGGCATCGATTGCTTCAAGATCTGCATTGTTGGCGACGCTGCCGATTGCGGTGGATACACCCGTCTGGAGATTTGTGCGGAAGAACTGGCTGTCACTGACTCCAATATCGTCGTATCCGTAGAGCGTGCACGCTGTCAGCTCGGGAGGAGGGGGGCACTCACCATCGTCACCTCCGGTGGTGGCTGTCCCAGAACATCCCGATGAAATGTCTTTTGTGCCAGAGTCCGTCGGGGCGCTTTTGTCGGTCGCAGCGGCTGAAAGCTCTGTGCCGGGACCCACCGCGGTTGACTCGGCGTTTTGTTCCTGTGCCGTGACCGGACGTAGTACCACACCCATGCCGGTCAATTGCAGCGTCATCGTACAGAGCGAGAGAACGCTCAGAATACGAAGAACTCGACGCTTGGTTGCCGGACGCAGGAGGGGTTGAGGATGAAGAAAGTTCATATGCAGGAGTATTAATGAAAATGTTATGTAAAAAAGCCAACAGCAAGCTCCAAACACCCGTGTTCTTCCGTTTGGCGGCAAACTCTACCCGAAAGGTTGTACCACCCCTCCACGACGGTTGAACGCTAGCGTTTATCGAACTTTTTGTTGGCTTTTTTCCTTTTTCCCTCCACGCATTCCACGTTTTGGAATGCAAAGCATGAGAAAGAGCAAACAGATGAAGGAACGAATGGGTTTCTTGAATAAAGAACTGGCTAACGTTGAAAGAGCGCACTTCAAAGGACTGTACAGGAAAACGTACCGGTTTGTCAAGTACCTTCGGTTGATCGCTTTTTTGGCATGTTGCGGCTATCATCCCAACCTGCTGAATTCTTTATTGAACGTCCCTATAAAATTTTCCGAGATACAACCGCTTGTGTTACGGGTAACCTTTATTCGAGATGGTGTATTTTGCGACACATAGATTCGAGAATGGGCTTCATAGAGAGAAAATGCATGACTTTCATCAACAGAGTGGAATCCATGCTGCTATACTTTGCGTACCCGCTATGACTGATGAACGCTCAAGCGAATATTTCAATCTTCTCAAGAAGCTTCAGCATGCCGGTTTTCTTAAAACCCCCGCGATTATGAGGGCGTTCCAAAAGGTAGTGCGAAGGGATTTTTTGCCTGATGCGGCAAAGGATGATGCTGCGATAAATGAGCCGATCCCGATTGGGTTTGGTCAGACGAACTCTCAGCCCCTGACCGTTGCTTTTATGTTGGAGTTGTTGCAGCCGCTGCGCGGCAATGCCGTTCTGGATATAGGGACGGGCTCGGGTTGGACCGCCGCTCTTTTTGCGGAACTTGTGGGGCCTTCCGGCAAGGTCGTCAGCATTGAGTGCGTTCCCGAACTTGTTGCGGCAGCGCGGCTGAATCTCGCAGAAGCGGGTTATCCACAGGTTGTTGTTCTTGAGGGTGACGGCAGAAAAGGAAGCCCTGCTCACGCACCGTTTGATTGCGTTCATGTTGCTGCGGCGGCAGAAAGTGTCCCGCCCGCATTGTTGCAACAGTTGGTTCCTGGCGGCCGGTGTGTGATTCCGGTCGGGAAAGGAATCCATGATATGCTGCTGGTGACGCGACTGCGTAATGGTACATTCAGTGAACGGCGCTTTCCGGGTTTCGCGTTTGTGCCTCTCATCACACCATCATGAACATTGTCATTCTTGCTGGCGGTGGCGGAACACGATTGTGGCCGTTGTCGCGAAAACTTTCTCCAAAACAGTTTCAACGTCTCATCGGCGATCGGACGCTCGTTGAAGAAACGCGACGCCGATGTTCGCATCTTCCCGATGCAGCCGTCTATTATTCCGTGACGAAGGATTTAGTACCGGCGCTGCGGGAACTCTTCCCGAACGTTGCGGACGGCCATCTCATCGTGGAACCGGAAAAGCGCGATACGGGTCCTGCGATGGGCTACGCGGCGGCGGTCCTCGGTTTGACCGCGCCTGACGAGCCGATGGCGTTCCTGCCGTCGGATCACTACATTCGTGATGTGAAAAAGTTCCGAACGGCGCTTGACGTGGCTGAAGGGCTCATTCGCGAAACCGGATGTCTCGTCGACATTGGCGTGACTGCTTCATGGCCAAACACCAATCTCGGTTACACGAAAGTCGGTCAGAGAAAAGAGGTCCGCAACGGGGTCGAGGTCTATCCGTTCAAAGGCCATACAGAAAAGCCGACAGCGGAGCGCGCGGAAGCTTTCTTAGCGTCCGGAGAATATTTGTGGCACGCAAACTACTATATGTGGACGCCCGCAAAATTCCTCGCGGCGTATGAACAGCACGCGCCTGCGAACTATGCCCATCTTCGGGAGATTCAGGAGCTCATCCGGTCCGGTCGAAGCAGTGCCATTCCTGCGGCGTATGCGAAGCTGGAGAAAATTTCTATCGACTACGCAATCACAGAAAAACTTGAACCGGCAGACGTCCTCATTCTTAAGGCGCCGTTTGACTGGAGCGATGTCGGTACATGGGATGTGTTGAAGAAATTAGAAGGAAGTTCGCCTTCCGCGAATGTCGTCCATGATGCCGAACACGTCGGCATCGACACGTCCGACACACTCGTGTATGGTCCGAAAGGGAAGGTCATTGCGACTCTGGGCATTGATCACCTGGTCATCGTCGAGACGGATGACGCACTCCTCATCGCTGATCGTCGTCGTGATCAGGAGGTAAAAAAAGTCGTCGAAGAACTCGAGCGACGCGGCCAATCCGGTATTCTCTAAGCACAATGCAGCGCCCGATTCTTCTTCTTCTCGCGGTTATCCTCACGCTCATCCTTGTTGCAGGGGCTGGCGTGGCAATGCTGTTTGTATCCTTGATGCCACCCAGCGAGTCCGGAACAGAGCAGTCGTTCACTATCCAGAAAGGTGAGGGCGTCAAGGAGGTCGCGGCCGCACTCAAGCGCGGGCGTCTGATCAAGAGCACGTTCGCCTTTGAAACGTATGTGTGGCTCGAAGGTTCAAGTACCTCCTTTCAAGCGGGTGAATATCTTGTCAGCCCGATGATGTCGTCACAAGAACTGATGTCGCTCTTCACGAGAGGGGATACGGCATCACGCGAAACGGTCATCACCATTCCTGAGGGATGGACATTGCGGCAGATCGGCAGCTACTTGGTGAATGAGAAAAAACTCTTTACCCAAGATGCGTGGGAAGCGGCTGCTGACGCAACGGACTCACGGACGCTCATCCCGGGCGTAACGTATACTTTTCTCAGCGATAAGCCCGCGTCAGCGACGCTTGAAGGGTATCTGTTTCCTGATACGTACCGTGTTTTCAAGAACGCATCCCCCGCAGACGTCATGAAAAAGATGCTCGACGGCTTTGGGGCGCGTGTGGATGAGGCAACGCTTGCGCAGATCCGCGATCAGGGTAAGTCCGTCTTCGATGTGGTCACGCTCGCGAGTATCGTCGAAAAAGAGGTCCGCACTGACGCGGACCGCGCCATGGTAGCGGATATTTTTCTCAAGCGCTTGCGCGACGGGATTGCATTGCAGTCCGATGCAACAGTGAACTATGTCACCGGCAAAAACACCACTCGTCCATCGTCTGAGGACGTCGCTGTGGACTCCCCGTACAATACCTATGCTGTCCGCGGCCTTCCACCGGGGCCGATTGCGAACCCCGGGCTCGCTGCGATCCGTGCTGTGCTCAACCCGGAATCGAATCCGTACTACTACTTTTTGACGAAAGAGGACGGAACGGCTGTGTTTGGCGTCACTTTTGAAGAGCACAAAGCGAACAAGGCGAAGTATTTGAGGTAATGCACTGTTTTTTGTTTCCTGAGGCGTTTTGACCTTATGACCATATGGTCATAAGGTGTTACCTTTTGAGATGAAGGTAACACATCCATGTTCATTTCACTCCTGGTATCTCCTAATGCGAGTTATTTGAAGCAAGGATTCCTCGCATCCATCAGATACTCGGAA
>CAZCGY010000009.1:0-17195 GCA_964498355.1 uncultured Gammaproteobacteria bacterium
GAGAACCTTCGACTCCATTCCCGTTGGACGGTTGATCGAAGATCCCTCGACGGTTCGACTTCGCTCACCGCAGGTAAGCTCGGGATTGTCCCCGACTTTTGAAAAAGTGAGGGACAAAAAACCCGCTTCCTCTTCGAAAGCGGGTGAGACAGTTGCGTCTCTTGTCTACAGAACGATTACTTGACGCTGACCAACGTGGAGGCGTTTTCCGCAGTAACCACCTGCGGAACTTTGCCGTCCCACTTGTTGATCTTCGCGTACTCAATCACCTTGCCCGTCAGGGACTGGTCGAGAAGCCGATTGGCCTCTGCCTGCCCTTGCGCCCGGATGACCGTGGCGAGTGAATCTCCTCGCGCCGACTCCACATTTTGCTGGGCGACGGCACGTGCCTCGACCACCTTGTTCATGGCCTCTTGGGCTCGTTGGGACGCCTGGATCACGGCGTTGATGCTCTCTTCGACCTTCGGGTCGGGTCGCGGCTTGTTCACGAACGTAACGTAGTGAAACGTGATGCCGTGCTGACCGAACTCGCCCTTATTCATGTCGGTACAGACCGAATCCATCAGTGCCCCGACTCTCGGGCCGAGGATGTCCATGATGGGCATCTCGCCGCCGTGTCGGATGAACCGGTCCCGGATCTCGGTGAAGATTGGCCCATGGATCAAGTGTTCCATGTCCATGTGGTAGTTCACGAAGATCCACGGAACCGCATCCTGAGATATCGTGATACCGGCACCGATGTCCACGTTGACCGAGGACCCCTGCGACGACGTAATGGTCACCGACTCATCCTTGGTATCGTTCTTGCTCCACACCACGTTCTGCAGGAACGTGGGATAGGAGTAGATGTCCTCCGTGATCGGGTTGTACATCACGCGACCGGTCTGGATGGGAAAGTCCTGGACGCCACGCTGCTTTCCCCAGTTGTTGACCTTGACGCCGGCCCGGCCCGGCTCGATCACTCTGGAACATCCCGCAGACATGGCCGCGAGAAGAACGACCATGATAGCCGCAAGCGCGTACGCAACAGACCTGTGCATCTTTTTCTCCTTCTGGATGGGATGCAGAACTAGCGGAGTTGCTGTTTGCGAGCCCCGATCTTGCGCCGAATGCTGCCCGTCAGGAATTCCCACCACACAAGCAGCAGGACGATGATCATCCCGATGCCCGTCGGAAATCCGAAGCTCGTTGCGGAATTCATCAATGCGAAGGCCCGTGAGAGCCACCACATGCTGACGAGCACCAGTAAGGCGCCTGCGATGAATTTGAGCATTGCTCCTCCTTTCCCAATCGAGGGTGATATCGCCATTGTTCCCTTTGATTATTGTCGAGGAACATCTATGAACAAAAGATGGTAGCACGCCGAAAGGATCCTGTCAATAGACGCATTCGTGCACAGGGGGTAGACCATCATATTTTGCGAGAAGTTTTTTGCTTCGTGAACGCAGAGCAACGACGGTCGCTTGGAGATCCCTCGCCCCGCGAAGGCGGGACTCGGGGCTCTTTTCCGCTCTAGGCGGAAAAGAAAACCCCACATCTCGGTGGGGTCAGAAAGAACGGGACTATCCTTGTATCTGTTTTTGTTTGGTAATGTCCTGAACAGGATCGGTGATTTTCTCGCGGAAGGACCGCAGGTCTTCCAGGTGGTCGAACCTGATCCGTTCGCAGAACTTCGCGTGGACGGCCGCGATAACGTGTGTGCGAAGCATGCCGTTGCGCGTCTGGCGGTCGCGGTCGTCCTTCCGCGCAAGGCGTGCCGCTTTCTTGACGATATCCGCCACCATGGCGCCGGAGACGATTTTCCCGAGCGTAAAATGCTCGCTGCGTTCATTCCCCTTTTCCCCGACGGTCAGCACATAGATGCTGTACTTCCGGTCGAAGAGTTCCGCCGCTGCGAACGCCGCAAGCGTCTGGACGGTATCCCCTCCGCCGATCGGCATGCGCTTCAGGTGAATTGCGAAGATTCGTTCGACGCCCTGCCGATCCGGCCTGCCGATATCCAGGATGATATCGACGCGGCCTTCGCGGATGAGCGCCGGGTCCAGCAAATCGACACGGTTGGTGAGGTAGAAGTTCGGCGCGCCGCCGCCTTCTACGCCGTCCGTTTCGACCAGCTGGGTGTTCACGATGCTGTCGGTTGCATCGGAACTGATGCCGCTCCCCCGCTTTTTGAAAAGGGCCTCGCACTCGTCCCAGAGAAGCACGGGCCAGAAACCGTACTCGTCATGGACCTTGCGGCACGCCGCATGAATGGACCGAAGCGCGGCCTCGGCCCTTCCCACAAGGGATGCGAGCAGTTCGGGCCCCTTGAAGTAGAGATGGGTGAACGGCGCGCCCTTGCCGACATGCTGTTGCATGAGATGCGTGATGAGCGCACGAGCAAGCAACGTCTTGCCGCAGCCAGGAGGACCGCTGAGTACGCCGCCCCGAGAATCCGTAGAGCGGTAGAACCCCTCCAGCCCATCACCTGAAACGTCCGCAAATGCGTCTTGAAGCGCAGCGATGGCATTGTCCTGTCCGCCGATGTCGCCCCAGCTGACCGGCGCGGTTGTCCGGTGCTCCATCGGCTGGATGTCTGGAAGCAAAGCGATGACTGTTGAAAGCGACGGATCGAGCAGGACGCGTTCGTCCCCCTTGATCTGCCCTTTGTACGCCTCGGTACTGACGACGCGCAGCGCGCCTCGAACCGCAACTTCGCAACTCTCGTCGTTCAGACGGCGATGGACCGTGGCGATTTCGCCGATGTCACGCCGCCCGATCACGCTGACGATCTGGAGCGTGTCTTTGTTCAGCGCTACAGTATCGCCAATCTCGATGTCCGCACCGAGCGGGTGCTGGACCTGCAGCTGGCGGCTTTCGAGCGCCACAACGACGCGCTTGCGATGAGCGGGGTCGACCTCGATCTGGCGTTTGGGGTTCTCTGCCTGCTCGACCCCAACCCCGAAGCGAGCCAACGACCCGTCCTCAAGGTTCACCAGCACGTCGCCGTGCTCGTCCGGATCTTGCAGCGCAACGCCGGCCTTCCCGGTCTTCTCGCCATCAAGAACCCGCACGGGCGTCCCGAGCGTCGGAAAACCCCCTGCACCCAAATCACCAGGGACATGGTCAAGAATGTCGAGAACGATACCATAGACCAATGCACCCTGGACGAGTTCGAACTGTCGGCGGAGGGCGTCAGTGACAGTGGTCCGCAAGCGCTGTTCCTCCTCTGTGGACTGCCGTGTCCTTTTTGAGGAGCCAGCAGGCACCCCGCCTGGAGCCGCTGTGTTCCGCTGCGCTGCCTCATTCAAGCGGACAACCCCTTCAACCGCGGCGTCCCCAACGCGACGCAACAGTGACCGCGCGTCTTCTTGCTCACCACTCATACCGGCTTCCTTTCTGGATTGTGACAACTGTCAAAGGACTGGTCGTCCTCCACGAGAAAGATGACCGTAGCATAGGAAGGAGAGATTGTCAAAACAGACGAAAAAAGCGGGGAAAAATTCCCCGCTCGAACCGACAGAACATTACGTGACCGTCTGCTCCTCCATCGTATCGATGTAGTCGGTAATCGTCCCGACAAGATCAATGAAGGTGGGCGTGCGCTTCGTCAACTTATCCCGATACAGCGGCAGGTCGACATGAAAGTGTTCGACGATCTGCCCCGGATTCGCACGCATGACGTAGATGTCGTCACCCAGGAACACCGCTTCATTGATGTCATGCGTGACGAAGACCACCGTCGCTTGCATCTCCATCCAGAGATCGGCAAGCAGCTGCTGCATGCGCGACCGCGTTCGGGTGTCGAGCGCGCCGAACGGCTCGTCCATGAAGATGATCTTCGGATTCGCAATCAGGCTCCTGGCAATCGCGACACGCTGAAGTTGACCGCCAGAGAGAAGCGGATATTTCGCAAACTTCCGCTCGTGTCCCTCGAGCCCAACCTTCTTCAGCATGGCCATGGCCTGTTCCTCTGCCTGCTTGCGCGGCACACCCTTATAGAGCAGGGGCAGCATGACGTTCTCAACCACCGTGAACCATGGCGGGCTGGAGTACTGCTGGAAGACCATGGGAATGCCCGGTTCTTTCGTTCTGGGCTCCCCATTGATGGTCACCTGGCCCTCCGTCGGGTCTTGCAGGCCAGCCATATAGCGCAAGATGGTCGACTTGCCGCAGCCAGACACCCCGAGAATGACGACGAACTCGCCGACGCCGGGTTTGTCCTCGACGAGGAAGTTGAACCCCTTGATGATCCAGGTCTTGCCGTTGTCGTAGGACTGCCCGACATCACGAAGTTCGAGGATGTCATGCAACTCAGTGTTCGTAAAGCCGATTCGCTGTGCTGTCGTCATCAGTCGATCACCCCCTTACACGTACTTCCACTTGAACAGCCGCTTATCGAGCCAGACAAAGACGCGATCCTGCAGGAATCCGATGAGAATGATCAGGAGGAGAACCGCATAGGTCTTTTCGGCTTTCCCCTGCCGCGCTGCAATCGAGGCCAGCGCACCCAGCCCCCCCTGGCTCATGTTGACGACTTCGTTGACGGTGATGTAGGTCCACGAAATGGCAATGAGCACACGAATGTCGGTCATGACATTCGCCAGAACATCGGGGATGAAGATCGATGTGATTCTCTGCCATCGTGACGCGCCCAGAGTCTTCGCCATCTGGATGTACACCTCGTCCGTTGCACGCACGCGGCCGATAACGGCCGGGATCAGATACACGGCAATGCCGACGCAAAGGAACTGCACCTTCATGTTCGTGTAGATCCCGAAGGCCGTGATGAACAGCCCCATGGCTGCGGGCAACGGCAGAAACCGTCCGGCGGAGAAGTAGGACTCGAGCAGATACCGCGGAATCGGGAACAGCCCGATCACCATACCGATGGGAATCGAGATGGCAATCGCCTCGAGGTACCCAAGCATGTTGAGCCCCATTGAGAACCACATGTTGCGAAACAGGTGGTCACTCTTTGCCATGTCGGGCAATGATGCAACGACGCTGAATGGCGAGGGCACGACGTGCGGGTTGACAAACCCGAGCCGCACGATCAGCCACCAGACGAGGAGAATGCCGACAGCACCGCCACCGGTAATAAGCGACGCTGTGCGTTGCGGCAATGTCCCCCGGAGCGACCAGTACGACATGAAGGCCTCCCTTCACAGGATGGAGTACGAAAAGGGGGTGGGGCCGGATGGCTCCCACCCCACGTTTGACAGAGCTAGTAGGTGGCACTCACAAGTTCGAAGTCCGTCCGGCGATTTGCCGCACGGCCCGCATCGGTGTCATTCGAGGCGACGGGTTTGTCCCACCCGTTGCCCGTGATAATGAACCGGTTCGGATCGAACCCGTACGTCCGAACCAGGTAGTCCGAAACGGACTGCGCCCGCTGCCGGGACAGACGGATATTGAGGTCCTGCGACCCGCGGTTATCCGTGTTGCCCTCGATGCGGATGCGATTCCGCCGGAACTGCTTGGCCACGTCGCGGAACTCGCGATCGATGAGCGACTGCGCCGCAACGTCGAGTACTGCAGAGTTCGTCGGGAAGTTCACGGTCAGCCGCTTGGTGGCGAAGGCGGGCGCCTGCGCTTCTTGCGGTGTTGCCTTCGCGAATTGCACGGTCGGTTCGGCCGCCTGCCCCGGACGGCTGCCCAGGGTGGTTCCGAGTTCCCGCAGGATCGACGAATCCATGACCATGCGCCACGAGGGCGGCTGATCACGCAGGTAGCCGATCTCCGCATAGAGCATGCCGGTCTTCGTGTAGAGGTCTTCCCCCTTCACCCCCGGGTAGGTCCCGTTGATGTTGAAGAAGTTGACGTTGTCGCCGAACGTGCACAGGCGCGTGTTCAGAATGGCGGTTCTGCAGAAATCCACGGGCTGGTTGAGACCGGCCGCGAGAATCTGCGCCGCCGCCTCAAGCGCCTGCGGAGATCCGTTGATCTCCTCCGCACCAAGGAACCAGCCCTCGATAAGCGCCTTAACCGCCGCGCGATGCTGCGCGATGAACGCATCCTTCGCGTAGAAGGTGTCGGCAATGATGTTGTCGGCTACCTTCGTACTCGTCAGGATGTGCGACCCCGTCACTGCCGCAAGGCAGTCCTGATCATCGGGCGACCAGACCACGGCCGCGTCGACCTTGCCGACCTTGAACAGGGCGGCGGCGTCGATCGCGGTCTTGCACTCCACAATCTTCACGTCGTTGTAGCCGATGCCGCTTGACTTCAGCGACCACAGCAGCAGCGAGTGAGACGGAGTTCCGAGAGCCAGCGCGACCGTGCGGCCGCGAAGGGACTCGACGGACTTCACGTCGCGCGTTGCGACGATGGCGTCGCCGCCGCGAGACCAGTCCGGTTGAAAAACGACCTTCGGCCCGAACGACGCCATCGAAGACGCCTCGTTGCAGAATGCGTCGGCGGTCTGCCAGAGCAGATCCACATCGCCGCGCTTCCACGCCGAACGTGCGTTGTCGAAGTCATCGATGAGAACGAACTGCACCTTGAGGTGGTTGTTCTTCCAGTAGCGGGATTCTTCGGAAGCAGCGAAGCCCCCGTTGTAGTACTGCCCACCGGCGAATCCACCCCACGTGTTCACGCAAACCTTGAGCACGAAGTTGTCGGGCCCGTCCACCTTCGTGAACTGCACGTCCTTCGTGTTCGACGCGACCTGCGCGATGGCATTCTGCGCCGGTGACGGTTTCTTCGGCGCGATCTTGTCGAGCACACCATGCTGCTTGAGATAGTAGCCGCCGCCGAAAATCGCGGCGACCGCGAGCACGAGGAGAAAAACCTTCCCCTGCGGCTTCATCTCGGCCATGTCGTTTCCTCCTTACATCCCGCTCCGCGGGATGGTTGGTTAGCGTTCCTTGGGATCGTCACCGAGCAGATCCGCGATACTGCGCAGACCGCCGGGCGACCCGCCTTGCGTGAGATGCTGCGACGCGTCGCTCGTCAGGAGGGATGATGCCGGTTCGGGCAATCCCTGGCGCTGACGCTCGACTTTCGCGACAATGGTGTCGATCTTGCTGCTCATCTTTTCGATCTCGGGAAGCGCGTCTTCTGCATACATGTCCTTCTCGATGTTGATCCGTGTCAGGAAGACATCGATGGACTGGAAGAAGCTGTCGATCTGACCCAAGTCCTCATACATTTCGCCGAGCATGCGGGTAGCAAACTCGTCGGCAAGGCGTGACTTGGCATCACCGCGATACAGCGGCTTGATGAAATCGATAGCACTCTTTGCATCCTTGACGGCCGTACGTTGTTCGATGAGGTGTTCCCATTCCGCGGTTTTTGCCGCGAGAATGAATTTGGATGCCTCGATCGCTTCAACGAGCTTGTCGTAGTACACCTGCAACCGCTCACGCAGCTGACCGTAGGTGAGGGCGGACTCCTTTGCCATGCCGGCCTTGACCGCCGACAACTTCATGGCATATACCAGCTGGAGCTGTTGCTCCTTGGTGAGTCCTTCCCTACCCTGTTGTCGCTGCGCAGCGCTTGCGTACTTTCGCTCTCGCGCCGCTTCATCCTGCTTGCGTCTCATCTGCTCGTCGAAACGCTTCAGAGTGCCGGCAAACCGGTCCTTCCGCGATTCGGCTTCGCCGATCTTCTTTTGTCGGTCCACGAGGACATCCTTGAGATAGCCCTCGGCACCGATCGCGTAAAAGAGCGACGTGATGAGATTCGCCGGCATCTGCACCAGCCCCCACATCGCTGCACGCGACCGGGGATTGATAAACAGATACCCAACCATCAACACCAAGAACGCGAGTCCTGCGGTGATGAGCAGGTTTGCGAAGAGCGAGATGAGAAAGCCGAGAATGGCCTTGTGGAAAACGACTCCGACGACCGCAGCTGCGACCGCGAGAAATCGCCCGCCAAACTTGCCTTCTCGGCGCTTCCAGAACGACGGAAGGGAGAACGACGGCGTTCCCGTGCTTCCGCCGGTGGGTCCGGACATCGTCACGTGGTTCCTCCCCCCGTGGGTTGTTGCAGGTTGCGGCGCACGCGGTCACGCAGCGCGGTGAGCGTCGCCGTGTGTTGCGTGCGCGCTTCTTCGAAGCACGCGCGCTCCGTCTCGGCGGTTTGCTGCACCGTCTGAACGTCACCCGCGAGAGCATCACGGCGGGCGCGGAGTTCTTTCATCTTCGCCTCCAGCGCCGCGATCTCCTGCTCCGTTTGCGTGATCGCCGCTTGCTTTTCGCCGACCTCGGCCGTGACCTTCTTCTGCAGGGCGGTGTTGAAATTCCCTTCCTGCTGACTGATCACGTCGAGACAATCCTGGATCTCATGATCGATCTCGCCAGGACTCACGCCGCCAGCCGCAGCTGCTGCCGCGGGGATGAGCGTCGCATCGTCCCTGATGATGGCGCCAAGTGCCGCCATCTGCTGCTGGAACGCCACGTACCCCGAGGAACTGACCGGCTTCATGAGGTCGGCCAGACCGGAGAAGTACTTGCGGACCTGCGGGCTTGCGGGATCAACCGTCGTTGTTGCCTGCGGCGCCGTCATGACGACGGCTGGCCGGACAGGCGGCGTGGGCAGAGGTTGCGCGGGAGGTGCTTTCTGCTCGGCGGGTTTTGCGTAGAGCAAACCGCCGATCAATGGCACTTTCGCGAACTTGTCCGAGAACGATTCGTCGGACATGTGGGTTCATTCCTCCTTGCTCAATGCTTGTTTGCTTCTACTGCTTGACATCCGATGGGCGGAGGAATCTCCCCCGCTCCGCGCGCCAACCGGCACGTTTGAACTGGATGTCCTTGAGGAGTACGTGGACCCCTCTCTCCGGCCGCGTTCGCTCTTTCCACACAGGCGGTTTGAGCGAAAACGTGACCGATCCCTCGATACCATCAGTCGTGGCGATCGCAAATGGGCCATGCGGGCCATCACGAACGGCGTGCACCACAGCACGAATCCACGACGATTTTCGGGACTTCACATGCGATCCTCCCCTGTGTTTCTGGTGTGCGTTACGTTGAACTCAATTGTCAACGAACTCGCCTACAGACAGGCCATCGACCCTCCTTTCAGGTCGAAATATTCCGATGCTATAGACACAATATCCTTGCGCAAAACGAGGAATTTGTCAAGATCCACGGCGCTTTCGCATCAAAAAAGAAACCCCATGAGCTGGGGTTTACGGAATCGCGTAAAAATGAACGTCATCGCCGACCGGCAAAGCATAATAGAGCTCCACGGTCGCTTTGGGAATGAGGAAGAGAATCTCCATTCTCCATTCACGGAGGTCAAGCGCCTGCTGATGCTGTTGCTGTTCCGGCGTGTAGAGCGGAAAATGCTTGCGGTAGTAGCCGCAGCCACCGCCATGCGCGATGCCGATACACCGGTTCACCTCGTGACCGTCCCGGTGAAGGCGGACAGTCCGCAGCGTCGCACGACGCTCCGGCGCGCGCTCGAGCATGCGCGCTGGTCCGCCGGCAAAAGAAAGTGAGATGGGGTGACGGAGACCGAGGTGATGAAGCAGGAATTTCTTGATATGCCCCCAGAATCTCGGGTCTGAGCAATGCATAGAGAGAATCGGATCGAACTTGTTTTCCCAGGGTAGCGGACTGACGTAGGTCGGTTCACTTCCGACAAGTTGCGGCACCGCGATGGTTCCGCCAGATGAATCGTTGTTCTGCACAAGCATCTCCTTTACCCTACTGCCCCGGGCGACTAACGATCACGAGGAACGTTCTGCATTGCCCCCACGACGGCCTTCGTGCGTTCGGACCGCATCTCGTGAGCAGCTTCTTTGACTCGCTGCCATTGCCTGCCGCTCATTGATGCGACGACCACGGCAATGAACGTCAGAAACGCTAGGAAGCGGACAACTCCATCGAGAAACTCTTCAAGTCGCTTGATGAGTGGCACCAAGAAGATCGCGATCACGAGCAGCGCCGCAATAACCGAAACGATGTTCCAGAGATCCACGCCACACCTCCCATGAATTGCCAAGGAACGCGCGAAAGCAGCCGCAGACGGTTGATGCTAGCACCGCGGCGGATGCCTGTCAATTCGAATTGTACTCCGTCGCCAAGACGGGACGGTCTTCGGGCACCACTTCCACCCACGTCGTACCCGCGGTGAGTGTCATTTCGGTCCCATCGGGGTTGAAAAACTGCGTGCGGCCGGTTCGGTCGGTTTTCTTCCAGGTTCCGGTTGTCATGTTCCCGTGCATGAGCAGAAATGCTCTGCCTGCTCCATGGACGTTGAGCGTGAGCCGCCCTTTCTCTCCGATGCTGAGGATGGGCGGGATGACCTGAACGAGCACGTTCTTCGCCGCAAGCTGCTTGCCGGTGAGGGCGTCCGTATGGGGTTCCCCGGCGTTCCAGCGAAGGTACCTGTTGGACGCAGGATCGTAGCGCCACTCGACCTCATACGCTGTGCCCGAAAACTGCACGGTGACCGAGGATCCTTCTGTTGGTTCTGAGCTGAGCTGCGCTTCACCAACGAACTTCCATGGGACGAACGAGGGCGTCCCTTCCGCCAGCTGCATGTCAAACAGCGCGCGTGAAAGGAGTTCGCTCGAGGTAAAGAGATTGTGTGGCGCACTGATGGACTTGTCGCGCCAGAAATACTTCCCCTCTCGGCCGATGCCATTGAGATCCTTCATCCGAAAACTCTGGATCATCCCGATGGCATCGGGGCTGCCGCCTGCGTGGCCGTAGAGCGCATCATACTCTGAAACCCATTCGGCATAATATGGCCGCGCCGAGCGCACCGGGCCGATTTTCGCCAAGGCCGGACCGGCGCCGGCATACACCGCAAGAAACCGGGTTGCTCCGCCTTCAGCGAGCGTTTCATAGATGACGGACGCACCCGCAAGCCCGGATTGCGGCCGGACGACCGGCAGGTTCTCAATCATCATGCCAATGGGGTGCGGGTTGGCTTCTGCCTTGGCCACGAGGAGGCCGTCGAGCGCCCGCTGAACAGGAGCTGGAGACGACGCCTCCGGTGGCATCACCCGTGCCTGCGCTTGTTCGGCCTGGACAGGACCGACCGAAACGCCATCGCGGGCGACCCAGCCGATCCAGACGACGACAAAAAGCGCGAAGACACACGCGAGGGTGATCGGTATGGCTGGCGACGATGAGACGACGTTTTTCTCATCGCCGAAAGACGGAGGTTGTTCTTTTGGTGTTGACGGCACGGTAGGACCGAGAAACTAATTGTAGCTAACCTCGCGATCGCTTGGGACGATTTCAATCCAGGTATTCCCTTTGACGAAAGAGAGTTCGTTCCCAGACGCGTCAACAAACATTGTCCGGCTGTTGCGTTGAGGTTTCTTCCAGGTCGCATTGATCGCCTGTCCGTCATGGAAGATGAGGGCAGGCCCTTCGCCCGTTGTCTCCATCACGAGGCGGCTCTTGTCGTCACCGGCAGCAAGGCTGGTTGGAACATATGCAATGACGATATTCTTTGCCTTGATGACTGCCCCGCTTTCCGTCACATGCGGTTTCTCTGCCTGTTTTCGCTCGTACATATTTGTCGACCGATCATACGCCCAGTCGACTTTGTACGAAAAAGTTGAGTATTCGATGGTGATGGTTTTCGGGTCAGTCGGTCGACCTGAAAGGGATGCATCTGGCGTGAACTTCCACACATCGTATGCACCGACGATCGGCGCATTCGTATCGCGGAGCGCACGGGCCATGAGTTCCGAGGAGGTATAGAGCGTGTGCTCGCTCGGCAAACGTTTCAACCGTTCCTTGTCGCGCCAGTAATACTGGCTTTTCGTAAACTGATTGAGGTTGCGGATGTTGGCACTCTTGATTTTGGTAAGCGCATCGGGGCTCCCGCCTGCATGCGCATAGAGCAAGTCATATTCCGCTGCCCAATCAAGAAAGTAGGACCTCGCAGAACGAACTGGCCCGATTTTCGGGATATCGGCACCGGACGCGTAGACCGCAAGAAACCTGGTGATCCCGCCTTCAGCCAGCGCCTCATAAACGACGGACGCGTTCTCCAGGCCGGCCTGGGGTCGGGATTGCTCAAGGTTCTCAATCATCACGCCAAATGGGAAGAAGTTGGCCCCGGAAAGCGGAACCATCATCCCGTCGATTGCGCGTGCGACCCGCTGCTGTTCATCGACCGTTGCCGTGTTTGTGTTCGTCGTGGTGGCAACCGGCGAGCCGCCGCCGAACAGGACGTACCCGGCAACCGTCACGACGGCCAGAAGCAGGACAATGAGTGCGCCAAGCTTGGCGGCCCGGTTGTGCTTGAAAGCCCAGAGTCCATCCTTGATGCGCTCCGTGACGCTCATGGCTTTTTGGCCGCTGACGAATCAGCCACATCTGTGCCCGTATCTGTCGCCGTCACCTCTTCGCCCTCTTCCTTGACGGGCTTCTCGATCTTTTCGACCTTCGTCACATCCTCTTCAACGCTTTCATCGAGCGCCTTGAGCTCTTCTTCAGAGCGTGGAGGTTCAACCTGCGCGACACCGTCATCTGGAACTTCCTTGAGCTCAAGGCCTTTCGGCAGAACGAGGTCACGCATATGGATGGCATCGTCAAACGTTTTGAGTCCGCTGGTATCCACGATGATTGACTTGACGAGGTCGGTCGGCAGACACTCGACCTTTACCTTGTCGCGGAGCTTCAGCAGCGTGCCGCCGAGCTCCTTGACGGCCGGTGCCTCACCGGTAAACTCAAGGTCAACCTCGATCTCGAGTTTTTCCGTCATCTTCACCTGGTGAAAATCAACGTGGAGGATCTTGTCCGTTGCAGGATCAAGCTGCACGTCTTGGATGATGGCTTTGACCGGAGAAGCTGATTCGACTTTCAGATCAAACAGGGTGCTTTCTCCGGCCACACGCCACAGTTTCTGCAGTTCGCCAGCTTTGACGGTGAGCGTAACGGTTGGAGCGTTGTGTCCGTACACAACAGCAGGAACAAACCCCCGTCGGCGAAGGGATGCGACTGAGGGACCATTCATATCGCGACGGTTGACAGCAAGAAGAAAATCAGACATGGGCGTACCGAGTCAGGTGAATAAAGTCGAAGCGCGTTTGTTTTTTCGTCGCCCTCCTCATCCCGTAAGTTCTGCCAGGAGGTTCGTTTCTCTGTCGAAAAGCTCTTCATGCATCACGAGAACATCGTCCACTTTGATATTTTCTTTCTGGCGGAATTTCAGCACTTCATCGCCGGTCAAATCAGTAACAAGGCCGACGGAACTGATGCCGAGCCCGCCGGTAAGCACCAACGCAACAATTGAGCTGCTGCACTTGCGGCACTCGATATGGATGAGGTGTGCGTCATCCCGCTCCTCAAGAACCTGTGCTGCCAGCGGATTGTAATGGGTATTACAAATCGGGCAATAGCTGATCATCCGCAGGCTCTCTGAGGGAAACAGTGAGAATGAATGCCTCTGCATGGGCAAGAAAATGACCCTTCTGCCATGAGTATAGCACAAAAAAAGACGAGGGGTCAAGCTTCAGAAAAAAGAAACTCTCCGGCTTGCCCTTGATGAAGCCCCGTTGGGGTTGCCAAGGATGCGGATCGGCAGCGGGTTTGCGTGAGAATGCGGAAGCATCAAGACGATTCTTTCATGGCTGCCGTACGACCGGCATTGCGGATGACAACGCTCTCCACAATTCCGATTGCGAGAAATAGACTGAGGAGCGAGCTTCCCCCGTAACTGACAAAGGGCAATGGAACACCGGCCACGGGGAACAACCCGAGGTTCATGCCGATGTTCATCCCCATCTGGATGAAAATGGCAGCGCCGACGCCGACGACAATGTAGACACCAAACTCGTCACGGCAACGGGTAGCAATCTTATAGAGACGAAAAAATAAGAACCCGTAGAGACCAAGCAGCGCAGCTGCGCCCATGAATCCAAGTTCCTCCGCGACAACGGCAAAGATGAAGTCGGTTTTTTGCTCCGGTAAAAAATTCAGCTGGCTCTGTGTCCCAAGCCCAAGCCCCCGGCCAAAGAGACGCCCTGATCCTACGGCAACGGTTGCCTGTTCCACATTGTATCGCTGCTGCAATGAGACATGGGAGGGGCTGACCACGGCGAGAATCCGACTGCGGTGGTAGTCCTGCAGCATGAACTCCCACGCGATGACGCTCACGATGATGAGAATGAGGAGCAGCAGGACAAGATGGAGGCGGCGTACGTTGACAAAAATCGCGACGGCGAGAAACAACCCGAGCAGGATGAGTGCGGAACCGAAATCCGGTTGCAACATGACCAAGATGAGATACACGGCCGTCCCGGCACCGCTGACGGCAAGATGGCGGAACCGCGTCAGATCTCTCGCGTGATCAGAGAAATACTTCGCAAAGAACAGGATGAGCAGGACTTTCCCCAGCTCGACTGGCTGAAACGTCAGCGAGCCAAGAACAAACCAGCTCTTGGCGCTGCGAATTTCCGTACCGAAAAAAAGAACGCCGAGAAGCGACACGACACCCACGGCGAACAGAACCCACCCATAGCTCCGATAATACCGGTAGTCGAGGAGCATGGCGAAAAAGAACACCACAATGCTCACGACCGCGAAAAGAATCTGCTGATGAAAACTGGCCACGTCCGGATTCGCGACATTGAGCGTCAGGCTGTACAGCATCACCAGGCCAAACAGAGAAAGCAAAACAACCGAAGCAAAAAGCATCCAGTCTAGCTGCCGCAAAGAAAGGGTGCGTCGCCCCATGTGGTTAGATCCGCTCAGCAGCAAAAAGATCAACGCCGGGTTGCAGCAACGCTTTCGTGACGCTCAGTGCTTGAAAAAAACGAAGTTCGACCTGCCGCGTCGAGAGCCCCTTGACGTCGTCAAGCACAAGCTGCCCTACCCCCACGATAGTCTGCCCATTCAAGAGTATGGCAGTGAGTTCGACTTGCGGGAACGATTCGACGGAAAGATTCGCCAACTGCGCAGAAACGGTGCTCACCTGATTTTTCGGCGCATTCGAGAGAATCGTATAGCGGGTGTCCGCCACGTCGAACTTGACATTCGGAAGATCACGCGGTTGCAGGATTCTCTTCCATGTCGTCGCGGTGAATTCAAACGTCAGGCGAGACGTCGACGCGACGTCGGAGGCGGGCAAGGACAGTCCTACGACGTATCGCTGTTCGGACGGTCGCAGCGTTGTTCTCCCTGTTGTGATGGTCTCTTCATCAATTTTCCAAGCATATGCACCGGTGACAAGTGCCCATTGATCCGACGGGTTCGACACCTTCGCGACCGCATTCACGGAGCCGCTTGCATCCTCAAGGAGCGTGACATCCTCGACCGAAAGTATCGGAGGGCGAAGACCCTTGATCTGCGACGGCGAGAAGAGACGGTTACGCGCAAGATCAGCAAACAGTTCCTCTTGTATGCCTCTGCTCGCAACATAGAGGATGCTCTGCCACACCGCAAGAAACACAACTGCGACACAGAGAAGAAGAAGCGCCAAGAACACGCCGCGTCGAAGTACCGGCCGTACGCGGACGAGCCAGGAACTCAGTTGTATGTCACGATCGTTCATCGACCACGAGTATAGCATATCCGTGGCCTTTTGCCCGCTTTCGTGTCTTCATGCTACACTGGATCACAGAACGGAATCGAACATGCAGATCACCACCACTAAGGATATTCTCTTCCTCGTCCTCGCTGGCGGTATTGTCGTCCTGGCAGTTTTCATCGGATGGCTCGCCACCTACCTCATCCTCATTTTGCGGGATGCACGAAGAGTCACCAAAGAGATCTCGGGCGGCATCGAAAAGGTCCACGACATTTTGGACACGATCAAAGAAACGCTTTCAACGTCGTCCTCTCACCTCGCCCTTCTCGTTGGCGCCGTCAAGGAAATTGTTTCCTTCTATCAACGGCGGCGGAATACCGGTGATGACGATACCGACGCCGAACGCTCATCAAAGCGCCGCAAGCGCTAGAAACGCCCGCCTTCTTGTTGTTCCCTCACCTCGCGCATGCGACGTGTTGCTATTTCTGTCCGCATGAGTTTCGTCCACCTCCACAACCACACGCACTATAGCCTGCTCGACGGTCTTCCGAAAATCGACGCGCTTGTCGCTCGTACCAAAGAGTTGGGCATGCCCGCTGTCGCTATCACCGACCATGGAGTTCTCTATGGCGCCGTTGAATTTTTTCAAAAGGCACGACAGGCCGGCTTGAAGCCCATCATCGGCGTCGAGGCCTACCTCGCGCGTCGCACACTTCATGACAAACAGCCGAAGCTCGACGATCGGCCATACCATCTCATTCTTTTAGCGAAGGATAACCAGGGGTACCGGAATCTCGTCAAACTCACCACGATCAGCCACCTCGAGGGATATTACTACAAACCGAGGATTGATCTTGCCACGCTCGAGCGCTACCACGAAGGACTGATCTGCCTGACATCGTGCCTCAACGGACACATTCCCCGACTGCTGCTTGCGAACAAGCGCGATGAAGCCGTCGAGATGGTTCGGTGGTACCAGCGGGTTTTTGGCAACGATTTTTACTTTGAACTCCAGAGCAGGTCAATGATGCCGGAGCAGACACGCCTTAACGTGCTGCTCCGCGAATGCGCAGAAGAGCTTCGTGTTCCCCTCGTTGCAACGAACGACTGCCACTATCTCACTGAAGACGATGCAGAAGCGCAGGATATCCAGATGTGCATAGCAATGAAGCGTGTTGTAACGGAAAAAGACCGCATGTCCTACATCGGCGAGAATTTGTCGCTGCGGTCGCCTGACGAGATGCGTGCGGCATTTTCGGATGTGCCCGAGGCGATCGAGAACACCCTTTCCATTGCCGAAGCATGCGACGTTGAAATTCCGCTTGGCATTACCCAGCTCCCCCACTTTTCAGCGCCAGCCGGCGTAACGCCGGACGACTATCTGCGGCGGCTGTGCGAAGAGGGCCTTGAACGGCGGTATGCAAAAGACGCGCGATCACCCGAGGTTCTTGATCGGATGAAGTACGAGCTGGGTGTGATTACAAAAACGGGGTTCGCATCCTACTTCCTCATCGTGCAGGACTTCGTGAACTGGGCAAAACGACAGGGAATCGTCGTCGGCCCGGGGCGAGGGTCCGCTGCAGGATCGATCGTTGCATATCTGACGAATATCACGAATATCGATCCGCTCCGCTATGAGCTGTTGTTTGAACGGTTTTTGAACCCGGACCGCATTTCCATGCCGGATATCGACATCGACTTTGCCGATATCCGGCGTGATGAAGTCCTTCGCTACGCAGAATCGAGATACGGCAAGGATCATGTGG
>CAZCGY010000009.1:17205-24619 GCA_964498355.1 uncultured Gammaproteobacteria bacterium
GATTCGGCCTGCGGCTACGCCGCCTTCAGCCTGATGCCCGCCGACGCCGCGGTGCTCGTGCCGCGGTCCGCGACGTCGGTCGGGCGCTGGGACTCCCCTATGCATACTGTGATCGCGTCGCCAAGCTCATCCCAATGTTCACCGACCTTGCAACGGCGCTTGCCAACGTTCCCGAACTGAAGGAAATCCACAAAAACGACCCGGAAGGGCAGCGGCTGATTGAGAGCGCTCGCAAGCTTGAGGGCGTGGCACGACATGCATCTCGGCATGCCTGCGGCGTCGTGATTACAAAGGAGCCGCTCATCGAACTCGTCCCGCTTCAACACGCGAGCCAGGATGATGCATCGATCATCACCCAGTACTCACTCCACTCCATCGAGGATCTCGGCTTGCTGAAGATGGACTTTCTCGGCCTGTCAAACCTGACCATCCTGCAGAAGGCCATTGAGATCGTTGAAAAGACGCGGGGAGCGACCATCGATATTAACGCCCTCCCGCTTGACGATACTGCGACGTTCCGGCTGTTAAAGACCGGGCAGACGATCGGCGTTTTTCAGCTGGAAAGTTCCGGCATGCGGCGGTATCTCAAGGAACTCAAGCCCACCGCACTCGAGGATATCATTGCAATGGTCGCGCTGTACCGGCCGGGACCGATGGAGCTTATCCCCCAGTTCATTGAGGGGAAACACGGCAAGCGAACGGTACACTACCTGCACCCCAAACTCGAACCGATTCTTGAAAAGACCTACGGTGTCGCGGTGTACCAAGAGCAGGTCATGCAGATGGCACGAGATATCGCAGGGTTCACCATGGCCGAGGCCGATGTCTTGCGAAAGGCCGTCGGTAAAAAAATCGCGTCGCTGCTCAAGGAGCAGCGAGAAAAATTCGTTGAAGGAGCAGTCGCGAATCATGTCCCACGCACGACCGCAAAGCAGCTCTTTTCGTTCATCGAGCCTTTCGCACGTTATGGATTCAACCGTGCGCACGCGGCGTGCTACGGGCTTATCGCATACCAGACGGCGTACTTCAAGGCGAATTTTCCCGCAGAATTCATGGCTGCGTTGCTGACGTCCGACCAGCACAATACTGACAGGATCGCCATTGAAGTTGAGGAATGCCGTACGCTTGGCCTCGGGGTACTGCCGCCCGACGTCAATGAGAGTTTTGCCACCTTTACCGCCATTGCGGAGCCGGATCGGGGAGCACCGAGGCGCATCCGCTTCGGTCTGAACGCCATTAAAAACGTTGGCGAGCAGGTCGTGGCGGCCATTATCGCCGAACGGAAGGCAAGCGGTCCATACTTAGGCCTTGAAGATTTCTTAAGCCGCGTTCGGACAAAGGACCTGAACCGGAAGTCGCTTGAAAGCATGGCAAAATCCGGCGCGCTCGACGGCTTGTGCGAGCGCAATCGCGTTCTCGGGAATATCGATATGCTCCTCCACTTTGCAAAACAGCACGAGCGAGCGGCAACCAATGGGCAGACGAACCTCTTTGGCATGCTCCCCACCACGAATGCGCCGACGCTGAAGTTGCGGGAAGCCGATGCGGCGTCCGACGAACAAAAACTCACGTGGGAACGGGAGTTGCTTGGCCTCTTCATCTCATCACATCCGCTGCGACCGCATGACGAGATGCTGCGGGCTGTGGCAACACCGATTGCCGACTGCCACCACGGCAGCAGGAACTCGAGCGTGAGGATTGGCGGACTCATCACCAGCATCAAACAAATTCTCACAAGAACGAACGAACCGATGCTCTTTGCAAAAATCGAGGATCTCTCCGGCTCACTCGAAGTCGTTGTCTTCCCCCGCGTGCTTGCGCAAAGGCCCGGCATCTGGCACATCGATCGAATCGTGCTTCTTGAGGGCAAGCTCTCCGACAAAGACGGTGTGATAAAAATCCTTGCCAACGAAGCATGGGAATTTTCCCCTGATGCGCTTCCGCAGCGCTTCCGCAAACAGACGGCAACGCCACCGGCTGCGCCGACGTTCTCCGTTGCCGTTCCGGCGAAGTCGGACCGATCACTGTTCGAACGGCTCAAAACGGTGTTTGAGCGATACCCGGGCGAAGCGCGCGTTGTGCTGACCGTCGCCGGCGAACGCGAACGGCGCATCGTCACGCAGTACCGTGTGGCACCAACGCCGGAGCTGACCAGGGAGCTTGAAACGCTGCTCGGCGCGAACGTTGTTCACCACATCAGGCCATGACCAGACGCCCCCGCAAACGGATATCCCTCCGCCGTTTTCAGCGCCTGACCGTCGTGTTTTTCGGCGCGACCGTTGTCGTGCTCGCCGCAGTTGTTTATATCGCGCTCGGCCGGACAACCATTTTTGTCACACCGGCGATCCAGACCCCGATCATGCTCCTCCATCTGACCGTCGGACCGCAGCCGACCGAAGCGAGCGAGACAGGGCCCGATGTGCCAGGAACCGTTCTCACCAGGGACGTTACGACGGAACTGACATGGACTGAGTTCGCGTCGAGTGAGCCCCAAGATGCACGGGCAGGCGGCAAGGCGGTCATTGTCAACACCTCCGCGAAAACCCAACCGCTGCAAGCAGGCACACGCCTTCTGTCAGAAACCGGCGTGCTCTATCGCACTGTCGAAGCTATTGTTTCTGCGCCAGGGAGCCGAACCGAAGTCGCGGTGCTTGCAGACGAGGTCGGACAACAGGGAGAGATCGGCCCGTCGAAATTTGAAATCGTCGCGCTGTGGGAAGGGCTCAAACCCCAGATCTATGCAGAGAGTTCAGCGCCGATGACCGGCGGAACGCGTTCGGTTACCCGACTGACGCAGGCAGACCTCGCTGCGGCCGAAAAGCGAGTGCGTGAGCAGTTGCAATCGCAAACACGCAAGGAGGTTGCCGACCTTCTCGCAGCCGATCCTGTGATGAAGTCATTCTCTGTGCTCACCACCGAGGTCGAGAAGGTCGTCGTGATGGCAAACGCCGAAGTCGGCCAAGAAGTTGACCGAGTCGTCATAACGGCAAAAGGGAGCGCGAATGCCGTCGCGGTGGACAAGAACGCGTATGAAAAAAATGTTCGTACGCTTGCCGAAAAGAATGTTGAGCTGCACATGCGTCTCGTCGACGTCGACCCCGCTGCGGCAACTGTTACGGTGAAGGGCGTGAACACCGAAAAGCAAACGGCCGCACTTGAACTCCACATCGAACCGCGGATTATTGCAGCCGCTTCACATGCGATCTTTGGACCGACAAAGCTGACGAACCTTTCTCGTGCACAAATCGAGTCGCGACTGCGTCAATTCAGCGAAGTCGCTTCTGTAGACGTTCGGTTCTCACCGTTCTGGGTCTTTCGTTCCCCTGCTCTTGCCGACCACATCAAAGTGAAGCTGCTGGATCCCAAAGAAAAGGCATTGTAGCATATAACCATTGACAAAGCTGGATGCGTATGCTACCATCGCTTGTTTTGTGTACTCCGTCACTTGAAAGGGGAGCAGGTGCAGGAAGGTTCTTTTTGCGACGAGTTTTTTCGCCTTGAAGAAGCGGCACAACAGTTGTACATTTCTCTTGGTGAAGCACACCCGTCAGCCATGGAGTCGCAAGCGGCTGTCGATGCACATCTTCACCGGTGCCCGGTGTGCAAGAAATTCCTCGAGGATCCTCCGCTTGAGGAGTTGGTTGCAAGCAAGATTGACAAGATCATGCTTCTGCGGGTAACGGCGATCAATCTCGAGATTACCTCCTTCCAAGAGATCGTGGGCTGCCCAGAGGTGAGGCCCAGATTTATGGATGAGAATGATGCGACCGAAACGTACGATCGTTTTCTGGAGAAAACGCCGCAAACCGCAAAAATCAATGAGTGGTGGGTGGAGCACTTGAAAAAATGCAGTCGGTGCGGTCTCGAAACGCGTCGCATCCTTGTCCTGCGAAGCATCGAAAAACTCATCAACGTCTTGGGGCGTTTGGAGTAGAACGCGCAAGCATGAGGTCGAGCAAAAACGCTGGCCTCTTTTCTTTTCCGACCTTTTTGCAAAACAAGCGAATGTCATCTGGCATTCAGGATTGCTTTGTTGGCTTTTTTTGACAGAAAGCCGCCATTTCTGTAGGATTCCAGGTGCCTTCCGGCGATTGCCCGGGCTTACCACCCCGGGGGCAGTTGGACGCCCCGTGCTGAGCGAAGCCGCGTCTGATCGAGTCTGACTCGATGGCGCGGCGGAGTCGAAGCATCAAGGGGCCTAAGCTGAAAGGAACAATACAACAAGTGTCCGTCGTCATTCGCGGACGTCGGAAACACGGGTGGAACCATCCGCAGCGATTCGGTGCCTGCGCTGAGCGAGCAAAGCGAGTCGAAGTGGACCCCGAACAGATCTGTTTCGGGTTTATTTTCAAACGTATGAAATCAGCATCATCTGACGAACAACTGCAGAACCTTCGCCACTCACTCGCGCATCTGCTCGCCGCAGCGGTTATGGAGTTGTGGCCGGACACGAAGCGGACGATCGGGCCGTCGATCGAGAACGGGTTTTATTTTGACTTTGAGTTCTCCAAGCCCGTTACCAAAGCTGACCTGCCGAAAATCGAAGCGCGGATGCGCAAAATCCTGCCGACCTGGACGACATTCGCGCGGCATGAGTTGGCGCCTGATGTGGCAAAAAAGGAATATCCCGGCAATCCGTACAAACATGAACTTATTGATGAGTTCTCCAAAAAGGGAGAAAAAATCACCTTTTACAAATCCGGTGCCTACTGGGATCTATGCCGAGGTGGACATGTCGCGAGCATGAATAGTGTCGCATCGGACTGCTTCCGCCTCACAAGCGTCGCAGGCGCGTACTGGCGCGGTGACGAAAAAAATCCCATGCTCACAAGGATCTACGGCGCCGCGTTCCCGACAGAGCAGGAACTGAAGGGCTTTTTGCAGCGCGAGGAGGAAGCAAAAAAGCGGGATCACAAAGTGCTTGGTCCCAAGCTGGACCTTTTTACGTTCTCTGACCTCGTGGGCAGCGGCCTGCCGCTGTGGACACCAAAAGGAACGCTGCTGCGCGATCTTCTGGATGCTTTTGTGTGGGAACTCCGGTCAAAAGCCGGCTACGAGCGCGTCGAGATCCCGCACATCACGAAAAAGGAACTCTATGAGCGCAGCGGACACTGGGAGAAGTTCAAGGACGAGCTGTTCCTCATTACGACCCGCGAAAAACATCTCTTCGCCATGAAACCGATGAACTGCCCGCACCACACGCAAATCTTCGCCCGCCACGCATGGAGCTACCGGGAGCTGCCACAACGGTACGCGAACACGACGATGTGTTACCGTGACGAGCAAACCGGGGAGCTCGCCGGACTTTCGCGCGCACGGAGCTTTACGCAAGACGACGCCCACGTCTTTTGCAGGATGGCGCAGGCCAAAAAAGAGTTCGTGACCGTGTTCGGCATCGTCAAAAAATTCTACAGCGCATTCGGATTTACGCTGCGTATCCGACTCTCGCTTCACGACCCGATCCACGCCGACAAGTACCTCGGGGATGCCAAGCGTTGGCAACAGGCCGAGAAGATGCTCCGCGACATCGCGAATGAACAAAAGGCGGACTTCTTCGAAGGCATCGGCGAAGCGGCATTCTACGGCCCAAAACTGGATTTCATGGCAATGGACTCGCTCGGCCGGGAATGGCAGGTGGCAACGATCCAGCTGGATATGAACATGCCGGAGCGCTTCAATCTCTCTTGCACGAACGAAAACGGAAAGGAAGAGCGCATCGTGATGATCCACGCGGCGATCATGGGTTCTATCGAGCGGTTCCTTTCTATCCTCATCGAGCACACAGCGGGCAGTTTCCCGGTTTGGCTTGCGCCAATTCAGGTGCAGATTGTACCGGTCGGATCGCGACACACCAAACCGTCAGAAAAGCTGGCGAAAGAACTCCGCGACGCCGGCATTCGGGTCGACGTGGACGACGCCAACGAAACAGTCGGATATAAAATCCGCAAAGCGATGAAGCTGAAGATCCCCTATCTGCTCGTGATCGGCGACAAAGAAGCGAAGGCAACAAAACTTTCGGTGCGTGTACGCGGGTCTGATCGGATTAGGACAACGGCGAAAAAACGCTTTATCGAGAAGCTGCGGGATGAAATCGCCAAGCGGAAATAATCAGACGCAGAAGGATCGCAAGCCGGAATGGTTCTTGGGGATCGGTCTTCTTCTGGTTGCACTCTATGTCTGGCTTGTCACATCAGTCCCCTGGGCTCGTCAGCTATCAGGCACGGTGTGGCGTTGGCTCATGTCCCTTGGCGAAACACAGGGCTACATCGGCGGTTTTGTCGCATCTTTTCTTGCGAATTTCTCCATCCTTATTCCTTTCCCCTACACGGTCGTCATCGTCCTCATCGCTGCCACAGGCGTCAATCCGTTCATTTTGGGAATTGTATCAGGCATCGGGGCGGGACTTGGAGAAAGTTCCTCCTACTTCTTGGGATATTTCGGACAGTCGTTGACGAAGGACATCTACAGAAAAAATCTGGTCACCCTTCGTCATTTGATCGCCGGAAAGCGGTGGTACGTCTACCTCATACTGTTTCTCATCGGCGCGACACCCATCCCGGATGACATTTTTATCATTCCCCTGGGCTTTTTGCGTTTCGGCTTCTTCAGGATGCTGCTCCCGGTGTCTCTCGGAAAAACGCTGACCATTGTGCTCATCTGCCTCTTCGTGAAATATTCGAGCGTCACCACCGCGCTTGTCGACCCGAACACCACTGGGCTCATCCCGAATATCCTGACGCTCGTCGCTACCGTGGCTGCCGTCTACATCATGCTCAAAGTGGACTGGGAACGCATCGGCACCAAATTGGTCGGCAAACAGCAGGAGACAAACGGCGACACAACGTCGCTCAACAATTCCTAGAGAAGAACCTGCCTGATCGCCATGAGAGTGTTCTTGTGTCTGGAAGATCGAACGCCTTGAGAGCTGTCCAACCATGTCAGGTCTTGCCCCTCATGCAGAAGAAGAGCGCATCCGGCATGTCACAACATGTCCGCTCTGTGGCGGGGAGCGGATCAAGCATTTTTTTACCATTCCTCCGGGCCGTGGGCAGGTGAAGGAACAGTATTCGCTTTTCCGCTGCAACGACTGCTGCCTGGGGTTTACCAGCCCCCGCCCAGCAGAAGAAGAGCTTGTTCGTCTGTATGATGAGGCCTTCTACGGCTCGTACCGCGTCAGCAAGCAGACCATGGACATCATCGATGCCTTGTTCTTTCGCGGTCGCCGTCGGCAGATTGAACTGCACAAGAAACCCGGGCGCCTGCTCGACGTCGGCTGCGGCAGCGGCCGGTTTGTGCGTTATATGGCCAAACACGGGTGGGACACCGTTGGGTACGACTTTTCACCCAGGGCCTATGAACTTGCTGACGAGCAGCGAAATGGCCGCGTTCATATCATCGACGGCAAGCTCTCGGA
>CAZCGY010000010.1:0-20398 GCA_964498355.1 uncultured Gammaproteobacteria bacterium
CAAAAATCGGTAGAGTTGAGTCGATTCCTCTTTTCGTTACCTCACGCCATGTACGACACTGCATCACATCCGACGCGGCAGCCAGAGAAACAACAAGCCCCCGATCTCCTGGAACATGTGATGCCCGCACGAAGCCGGCTTGGCGGCGCTCCATGGTGGGCGAAGACGCTTTCCATCGTTGTTTTTCTTGCCGTTGCAGCCGGCACGGCATTCACCCTCAAGCTTGCCGGTTCGGTCGGGAAGGCCTTTACGACCTCGGTGAACGGCGAGGACTTTTCTGTATTCCAGCAGATCCAGCAGCTTATCATCCCGCCGCAAAAACCCCTCCGCGGCGAGACAGACGACCGCATCAACATCCTCCTGCTCGGAATCGGCGGCGCAGGTCACGACGGCGCCTATCTCACCGACACAATCATCCTAGCAAGCTATAAACCCTCTCTGAAGAAGGTCGCACTCTTTTCGATACCCCGAGATCTCGTTGTTCCCATCCCCGGTGCGGGGACTCGGAAGATCAACTATGCCAATGCCCTCGGTGAGGAGTCGGATGAGCCGGGAGCAGGCCCCCGTCTGACTGCGCGGGTCATCGAGAATGTCTTCCAGCAACCGGTCCATTACTTTGTCCGCGTTGATTTTGCCGGATTCGAGAAGTTGATCGACGACGTGGGAGGAATCAACGTGACGGTTGACGCCGCATTTACCGACCACGAATACCCAAACAAAAGCCATGGGTACCAGACCATCTCTTTTCTGGCAGGGCCTCAGCAGATGAATGGTGACCTCGCGCTGAAGTTTGTCCGTTCACGGAAGGGGTCCAACGGCGAGGGATCCGATTTTGCCCGATCGCGTCGGCAGCAAAAGGTCCTCCTCGCGCTGAAACACAAGGTTTTTTCTCTTGGAACGTTGCTCAATCCTTCTGCGATCACACAGATCGTCGGCACGCTCGGGAACCACGTCCAGACGGATGTGCAGCCGTGGGAGGTGCTGCGCATGGCAAGCATCGGCAAGGGGCTGGACACCGGCGACGTGATGAATCGCACCCTTGATACGACGCGCGACGGCCTTTTGGTGAATGAGACGGGTATTGACGGTGCGTACATTCTTGTTCCCAGGGATTCGACATACGGTGAGATGCGGTCGGCGCTTGCCGATGTGTTCTCGACAGCAACCGGCATTGCCGAGCACGCAACCATCGACATGTACAACGGCACAACAACCGCAGGGCTCGCCGCGCAGGTTGCCGGAAAAATCGCGAGCCAAGATATCACGGTTCGAACCATTGCAAACGCGCAAGAACGAGATGCAGAACAGACGGTGATCTACGATCTGACAAACGGAGCAAAGCCGGTGCTGCTTGCCCGCCTGAAGAGCCAGCTCAATGCAGAAATTGCAACAACGCTTCCATCCTTCCTCCAGGCAAATGGGGCGCCCTATGAACTTGCCGATGTTGGGACCTCGCTCATCAACAGCGCAGAGCTTGAGCGGCTGCGCTCCGACGCAAAAACGGCGGGCGCGGATTTTGTCATCCTGGTCGGGCAAGATCAGGCCTCCACTCGGCAGACGACTCGGAATTCTGCCCTTCCGTCTCTATGAGCAGACGGCGTCCGGTCGTTGCGATTGTCGGCCGGCAAAATGTTGGGAAGTCCACCCTCTTCAATCGTCTGACAGAAGAATCGCACGCGCTCATCTCACCCATTCCCGGGACCACGCGCGACCGCAATCGTGGAACGGTACTCTGGCGTGGTACCAGCTGGACCATTGAGGATACGGGCGGCATTGAGGAGGCACCCCCCGACCGGATCGCCGAAAGCGTTCGTCGGGCTGCGGAACGCTCCCTGCAAGCCGCGGATGCGGTCTGTTTCGTCGTCGACGGTCGGCACGGGCTGACGCGGGAAGACCGGCACATCGCAGGATTACTGCGGAAGGCGCACGCGCCGGTTATCCTTACGGTGAACAAAATCGACGGGGCGGCGGACCGTTCACGCATCCCTGACGAGATTGGGTCGCTCGGATTCAAGCGGCATGTGTTGCTCTCGGCAAAAAATGGTACCGGGACGGGCGAACTCCTCGATCTCCTGCATTCTCTGCTGCCAAAAACGAATCAGGAGGACCGTGACGACATCCGGCTGCTGCTGCTCGGTAAGCCGAATGTCGGGAAGTCCTCCCTCATCAACCGACTTGTCGGCGAAGAGCGGGTCATTGTTGCGCCCACTCCCCATACCACCCGCGATGCGCAGGATACGGTTATGCGGTTTCGGGGCACAACGTACCGGTTGATCGACACTGCGGGCATCCGTCGTCAGGCAAAGATTTCAAAACTTGACCGCTCACGAAATGAAGAGCGGCTTGAGCTTCTCAGTGTTGAGGCGGCGTTGCGGTCACTTGAACGGTCGGATGTTGCAGGGATCGTGCTGGACGCAACGACGCCGATCACGAGCCAGGATCGCCGGATCGTTCGTGAAGTGCTTGCATCGCGCGTTGGGGTCATGCTCGTCGCGAACAAATGGGATGCGGTACGCGGCAAGAACAGCGTCTCGCTGTTCGCATTCGAGAAAATTGTCCGCGCGTCCTTCCCCTTTCTTGCTTGGGCGCCACTGTTGACCGTTTCTGCCGTCACGGGTCAGCGCGTCCGCGATTTGCTCACCGTCAGTACAATCATTGCCGACGCGCGAAACCGACGACTGACGACCAACGAACTTGCGGAATTCTTGAGGATGATGCGCGCGCGGCTTTCGAAAGGCCGTACACCGCGCTCAAAAGTCGTCACACTCGTCCATATCGCGCAGACCGCGGTCGCCCCGCCGCATTTCCATATCACGATTGGACCGCGCGACCATCTTTCGGTCTACCATGAACGCTTTCTGGTCAACACCCTGCGCGAGCGCTATGCTTTCACGGGGACGCCCATCGGCGTGACCATTGAACAGCAGCTTCGCACTTAGCAGGACATGAAACTCATCGTCGGCCTCGGCAATCCGGGTTCAGCGTATGAACAGTCGCGGCATAACCTCGGCTTTATAGCCGTGGAGCGCTTTGCCGAACTCATCCAGGCCGAACCTTTTCACCTCAAGGCGGCATTCCATGCGAAGCTGGCCGATGCGCGGTCGTCCACCTCTGGCCGCCTGGTCTTGGTGAAGCCCCAGACGTACATGAACGATTCAGGACACGCGGTGCAACACCTGGCCGCTTACTACGACGTCAATCCTGAGGATGTTTGGGTGTTCCACGACGAACTGGATCTTCCGAAAGGGACGATCCGGGCTTCCTTCGACAGTCGCTCAGCGGGTCATAACGGCGTTCAATCCATTATTGATGCGCTTGGGTCGAAGGAGTTCCACCGCGTTCGTATCGGTATCGGACCGTTGCCTGAACGCGTTCCGGCTGATTCGTATGTACTGGCACGGATGGATGCGGACGAACAGGCACAACACCGAACAGCGCTCGATCACTTTCTTCCGTCCCTCGCGGGTGGCGGATTGACATAGCACCATGCGCTACCACAACGTACTCGCCATTATCAACCCGCGTGCAGGACGTAAGGGAAGCGAGAAGCGTGTTGGTCAGTACCTGGCCGAGTTGTGCAAGCGGCATGGCGCCGGTCTGCAACTCCGGACAGTTGCAGGCCCCGCGGACGCACGGATTTGGGCCGCACATGCTGCACAAGATGGCTTTGACTGCGTCGCGATAGCCGGCGGAGACGGCACGATCAACGAAACAGTGATGGGCTTGCGGGAAGGCGCGATGCTTCCGATTCTTCTCGTCCCGACCGGATCAACGAATCTCGTCGCACAGGAACTCGGAGTTCCCAGGGCATCGACACAAGCGATCCGTCTGCTCGAGGAAGGCGAAGAACGCCCGTGTGACCTTGCGAATGTCACGAGCCACGACCGCATCATGGTGACCTCTGTTGCCGTCGGCTACGGCAGCAGGATTGTGGAAGATGCGAAGGAGGTGCTCAAAAACTTTCTGGGGTATCCTGCGTATATTGTTGCAGCCGTCAAAAACATTATCCGCGTGCCGACCGCATCGTTCACCTGCACCGTGGATGGCGTGTCTGCCACGCTCACCGGTCAGATGGCCATGGTAAGCAACATGAATATGACGAGCTTGAAGCTCGTGAACTTCGGCCCGCGCGTCCGGCCTGACGACGGCAAGCTGAATCTCATCGTCTTCAACCATTCGAGCGTCACGAAGATGGTCGAGCTTGTCGCGAACATGGTGCTCTTCCCCGACAAACCAAAACCGGAACTCACGATTCTCGAAGGAACGAACATCGCAATCCGCGCCACGCCGACTCTGCCTGTCACAATCGACGGTGAAATGGTTCAAGGAGACATGGTGCGCATTGCATGCCTGCCATCGGCAATGACCGTGATTGTTCCGAAGAAAACAAAGCACTTATAAGAACTCCCGCTGCCCACTTATGACGTTGTGGGCGCTTTGGACACCAAAAAAACCGGCATCGATCAGATGGCCGGCTATGTTCTTGTTGCAGGTGCCTTGCCGTAGTGGCCCTGAAGCCGCAGATAGGCATGTTGGTACAATTCCTGCAGCTCTTCAGAAAGCGGGTAGGTGGATCTTGGATCCCTTGCGCAGCCCAGATATTGCGCGCGACTCGGCGATCCTTCGCAGAGCCGGATGTCGCCGACCATCACGGGCATGATGTGGCGAGCAGCTGCACCGTAGAGAAAGAACAGGATGCCTCGCGTACCGATGCCCCGAAGATGACGCAGCACCGCTTCAAGCATTGCAACGTCGTTCCACGGATCGACGCGAAGACGACATGTATCGCAGAGATTCTTTGCACCCTCTGGCGGAGGCAAGAACTCTTTCAGCATTGTTCCCCCGTAGTTGAAGCCCTTGTATAAAGATCCGGCCAGCACATTCCACCCGCGGTGCTCCCCGCACGTGCATGGCCTTTTGGGATAACCCTCAAGCCATACAGTGGGAACAGAGAGCGCGGTAGGAGGGGTTGCGCTCTCACGTTCGCCGCGTACGAAGAGCACCGCGGAGACAATGCGCGCTCTTTTTTTGGCCGACAGGCGACCGTAGCATATCCCCTACAACCCGTCAAGCTTGTCGCGAGAAGAAGAGGGGTGCACGCCCAAGCTTGCCAAATTCCGCGATCTGCGCTATACTCCTCTCAGGTGTAGAAAGCGCCGACCTTTTGGCGTTTCATCCTGTGCTCACCGGTCCGTTGACCGTATGGCTTTTGTGAATGTACGGCCTCCTGAGCGGGCACGATCCCGGCTGGAATCGAAGTTGAAACAGCCGCGGCTTGCACTCGCGGGGCTCCCAACCATCATTTCGCAGACGTTTTATACCGCCCCCTCGTCGCTCCGTGACGAGGTGGTGGTCTGGGTTGCCCGCAGTCCGCAAGAACGCGACGAACTGCTTTCGCTCCTGCGGCTGTGGTTCCACAAAGACGATAACGGAAACGGCAATGGCCCGATGATGGTAACGATGTCAGAGGAATCCCTGCGCACGCCCATGATGCCGAGAGCGTTCCTTGCATTGGGGGAAGGGAGGCCCGTCTGGCTGCTCGCAACGACCGCGGATCTCCGCCTCCCCTTGCCAAGTCCGGAACTTCTCAAAAAATCCGTCCTCAATCTGACAACCGGGCAAGCGGCATCGCCAGCGCTCATGAGTCAGGGACTGGCGCAGATGGGCTATGAGTTCAACACGATGGTGACTGAGCCAGGTACGTTCGCGCGGCGCGGCGGTATCGTTGATGTCTGGCCGCACGGCATGCCGAATCCTACCCGTCTCGACATCCTCGACCAGTCCATCGAAAAGATTGCGACATTGAACTGGAAGACCCAGCGCAACCGGGAGGAGTTGCAGCATGTGTCCATCCCCCCCTGCGAGTTGCCGAAGGCGAAAGAGTCAAGCGTGGCCGACTATCTCGAACCTCTGGGGGCAAAGGTCCACGTGCTCATGCCGGATCCGGTAGAACTTGAAACGCTGGATGTCCATGCACACGAGGCCCTGCTGCGTTTCGAGCAGTTCCCAACCGTCATCTTCCAGCCATTTGCCGACACGGACGCTCCGTTCGACCTACAGGCAGCACCGCTGTTCCACCGTGATTTTCAAAAACTTGGCGCGTTCCTCAGCCGCCACGCGGGATGGACCATCTGGCTCTGCACCGCACGCGCGTATGACCTGCGTGAGCGCGTTGAGAGCGCACGGCGTAAGCAGGTTGTCGAGATAACCGAGGCCGATGCCGACATGCTTCGGGGATTTGTGTCTGAAAAGGATAAGCTCGCGCTGCTGACTGACTGGGAAATATATGGCCAGGAGGAGGATCGATCAGCGCGTAGGTCCGAACGCGCAGACATCATTTTTGTGGCCGAACTCCGCCCCGGCGATTTCGTCGTGCATGTGGACCACGGAATCGGCAGATTCGTCGGCACGAAGGAACAGGAGGTCGATGGAACGAAACGGGAGTACTTCGTGCTCTCCTACGCCGAAGACGACAAGCTGTTTGTGCCTGTCGAGATGGCGGAAAAACTGTCGAAATACATCGGCGTCGCCAATCCTCGCTTACATCGACTGTCCGGCGGCGGGTGGTACCAGATGACGAAAAAAATCAAGGAGGAGGCGCGTGCGACCGCTGAAGAACTTCTGAAACTCTATGCTCAGCGTGAAACGCTTCGGATCACGCCGTTCAAGCCGCCGTCGGACGAGGAAAAGGCGCTTGCGGATTCGTTCCCCTACGACGTGACGCCGGATCAGGAAAAGGCCATCAGCGACGTTGAGCACGATCTTCGTCAGCCGGAGCCGATGGACCGGCTCATCTGCGGCGATGTCGGTTTCGGCAAAACCGAAGTGGCGATCCGCGCAGCGTTCAAGGCTGTGGCGAACAAACGGCAGGTGGCTATCCTTTCGCCGACAACCATCCTTACCCAACAACACCTCGATACATTCCGCGAGCGGTTGAAAGGGTTGAACGCACACACCGATGTCTTGAGCCGCTTCCGCACTCCGAAGCAACAGGAAGAAGCCCTCACCAAACTCAAGCTCGGCCAGACCGACATCATCATCGGCACACACCGTCTCTTGCAGCCCGACGTCCAGTTCCGCAATCTCGGGTTGGTGATCATCGATGAAGAGCAGCGGTTTGGCGTTCAGCACAAGGAGCGCCTCAAGAAGCTCCGCCTGCAGGCCCATGTGCTCACGCTCACCGCAACGCCAATCCCCAGAACCCTCAACCTGGCTCTCTCGGGCATCAGGGATATTACGGTCATCGAGACCCCGCCGGAGGGGCGCAAACCCATCGAGACCCACATCGAAGCCTACCATGACAGCACGGTGCAGCGCGCGCTGGAGAGGGAGCTGGAACGCAGCGGACAGGTGTACTTCGTCTATAACCACGTCGAAACGATCGAGATGCGGACAAATGAACTGCGAAAGCTTTTGCCGACCGCACGTTTTGCCGTAGCCCACGGGCAGATGGATGAGGACGAACTTGCCCGGGTCATGGCAAAGTTCGACGCCCGTGAGATTGACGTGCTGGTCTGTTCCACCATCATCGAAAACGGCCTGGACTTGCCGAACGTCAACACATTGGTAGTAGACCATGCCACACACTTCGGTCTTGCGCAACTCTATCAGCTGCGCGGCCGCATCGGCCGCGGCAGCAACCAGGCCTATGCGTATTTCCTGTATCACACGAAGAAACTCACGCCCGAAGCACGCAAACGCCTGCAGGCACTCCTTGAAGCACGGGAACTCGGCAGCGGATTCCAGCTTGCCCTGCGCGATTTAGAGATCCGCGGCACCGGGAGTATCCTCGGGCAGAAACAGCACGGCCACGTCGCCGCCGTGGGATTGACACTCTATACCCGGCTCCTCGCTGAGACCATCCGCGAGTTGCGCGAAGGCGTTCGTGCGGAACCGATGCGCGAAATCCTTATTGACCTGCCTCTTTCCATTCGGATACCCAAAGAACTCGAGCCGAACGAGCAAAAACGCCTTTCGTTCTACCAAAAACTTGCGCTTGAAACGACCATGACAGATCTGGATGAGCGCGTCAAACGGCTGTTCCGGCGCAAGGTACTCCCCGAACCCGTGCAGAATCTCGTCGACGTTCTAAAACTCAAGTTGCTCGCCCAGCCAATCGGCGTCACAAATATCGCCTACCGCAAACCGACGAGCCAGGGAGAAAGCGGGCGGCTGGTCGTGAATTTCGGCGAGTCACTCATCCCCGCCCAGATCAAGGCGCTGATCGAAGCAAACGGTGAATGGCAGTTCGGCGAGAACCAGATCAAGATCGCCGCTTCCGCGCTTGGCGAGAAATGGGTCGAGGGTCTGCAGGCGACGCTTGCGTTGCTTGAGCGGACGAAACACGCCGGGCTTGACCAGAAAACGCTCCTTGAGGAAGCGAGCAAGGACAACGGAAACGACAACAAAGAAAAAACAACCGGCTAGACACCAGTTGTTCGAAAGAGCGGGAGATCACGATAGGACGTGACTCGTCTTTTTGTTTTGGACGCGTGAGGGATGCCTGCCTGCCGGAGTTCTCTTGCCTTCTGGAGGACTGCGTATCCTGCCATGTCCGGATAGACAGCCAGAAAATCGACCCAGACGGCGGCACCATCGCGCTCAAGAAAGAGCTTGTTGAGAAGCTTGCGGGCGATGCTTGCAGCAGCAACTTCATGCGGAGCCCACACATAGAGTCGGTCCTTGAAGATCGCATACCGCGGGTTCTCGAAACGGTCGACATGGACATACCCGCGTTTCATCGTGTCGATCTCGCAACAGTAGGGCCGGACATGAAGTGCCTGTTTCGGTTTGGCTACCGCCATCATTCACCTCCTCTTGCAATGAACGTATCGCAAGCATACCAGAACAGCGGATGGTAGCACAGGAAAGATAATACGTCAAGATCCGAGCAGTTTGTCAAATACACCTTTTAGCTAAAAGGTGTATTTGACTTGCAAGTTCTCAATTGCATGGTTGACGCCCTCACGGTAGTGCTCTAGGATAAACCCCAGACGGACTCTACCCGTTGCTTTCGTATCCGTGATTCAGCAGGATTTTCATCTTGGCTGTACATCCCTTCCCTCGTTTGGACCGCGCCGACTGCGTCGGATGTTTGAGGTCGTCAAGGACTGGTCTGTACTGTGGCACGCCTCCTTGCCCGAACTTTTGGCATACGGCCTCCCCCGCCCCGTCCTCGAACGATACGCGGACGAACGGTCGAAGGTGGACATCCGGCAGATTGCGGACGATTGCGCGCGCCACGGTATCCGCTTCATCTGGCACGAGGATGCGGACTACCCTGAACTGCTTCGGCAGATCCCGGATGCGCCGCTTGGGCTGTATGTGCGCGGGGAACTCCGGACGGCGTCATTGAGCATCGCCATGGTTGGCACACGCAGGCCGTCGTCGTACGGCATCCAGGTTACGCGGACGCTCGCAACGGAACTTGCCGCCGCCGGGGTTGAAATCGTCTCAGGGTTGGCACTGGGAATTGACGGCGTCGCCCACGCCGCAACCCTCCAATCGCATGGCCGAACGGTTGCGGTGCTTGGGTGCGGTCTGGATACTCCCTACCCAAGCGGTCATCGGCGGCTGAGCGAGGACATTATCAAGAGGGGTGGAGCGGTCATCTCGGAATTCCCGCCGCGTACGCCCGCGCTGCGCCATCACTTCCCTATCCGCAACAGGATTATCGCCGGCATGACCAGCGGTGTGATCGTCACCGAAGCTCCGCGCGAATCCGGCGCGCTCTTGACGGCAAAGCTTGCCCTCGACTACAATCGCGATATCTTCGCAATCCCCTCCCCAATCACATCCGTGACGGGTGCGGGGACGAATGGACTGCTCCGCGACGGTGCGATGCTCATCTCGTGTACAGATGATGTACTATCGTTTTATAACATCAAACAAACAACACGACAGCTGGAGAAGCAACTCGACCCGCTCTCTGGCGACGAGCGATGCGTGCTCCATGCTTTCGGCACCGAGCAGCGTTCCATTGACCAACTCGTACAAATGAGTACACTGTCAACCAGTGCCGTCAGTGCAGCCCTCACCCTCCTCGAACTCAAAGGATGGGTGGAACACGTTGATCCATTTCACTACCTTCGCAAGCGCTAGATATGGCAAAATTCCTGGTGATTGTTGAATCGCCGACAAAAGCAAAAACTATCTCGCGTTTCCTCGGCGGGGATTTTCACATTCTCTCGTCGTACGGCCATGTTCGAGACCTTCCGAAGAGCACGATGGGCGTGGATGTGGAACACAATTTTACGCCCGAATACGTCATTTCGGCGGACAGCAAGGGCCATGTCGCTTCACTGAAAAAGGCGGCCAAAGCCAGGGGACTCGAGGCCATCTACTTCGCGACTGACGAAGACCGCGAAGGCGAGGCCATTTCGTGGCATCTGCTGGAGCTGCTTAAGCCGGACGCGTCGCTCGTCAAACGGATTGCGTTTCATGAGATCACGAAAGAAGCAATTCAGCATGCACTGGACAATCCTCGGGCCATCGACATGAACCTCGTGAACGCCCAGCAGGCACGCCGCATACTCGACCGGCTCGTGGGCTACGAACTTTCTCCGCTCATCTGGAAAAAAATCGCGTACGGACTTTCCGCGGGACGCGTGCAGTCCGTTGCCGTGCGCCTGATCGTGGAACGGGAAGTCGAGCGCATGAACTTCCGATCAGCGTCGTACTGGGATCTTCTTGCGAAACTTGCGAAGGGCGGCTCCGGCTTCGAAGCGAAGCTGACGAGCGTGGACGGCAAGCGCGTCGCAACAGGCAAGGATTTTGACGAACATACCGGCGAGCTGCATGCGACAAAGGACGTTGTTGTACTCAAGCAGCACGACGCCGAAAAATTGAAAAAGGGGCTTACGGACGCCGCGTGGACAGTTGCGTCCGTCGAAGAAAAGCCGGTGACCGTGCGCCCATCCGCGCCGTTCATCACCTCGAGTTTGCAGCAGGAGGGCAACCGCAAGCTTGGGCTTTCTTCGCGCAACACGATGCGCATCGCCCAATCCCTCTACGAGCAGGGCTTCATTACATACATGAGAACGGACTCCCCTGCCTTGTCGAACGAAGGCATCGGCGGCGCCCGTGCGGACGTGGAGCGATTGTACGGCAAGGACTATTTGTCGCCCCAACCGCGCCAGTTCGCCTCAAAAGCAAAGTCGGCGCAAGAAGCGCACGAAGCGATCCGGCCCGCAGGCGCACCATTTCAGCACCCGAAGGATACGGGGCTTGCGGGTAAAGATCTTGCGCTCTACGAACTGATTTGGAAGCGCACGCTCGCATCGCAAATGGCCGATGCACGGAAAATGACGATGACCGTGCAGCTTGAAGCGGCGAACGCGTTGTTCACCGCGACTGGATCGCGGATTCTGTTCCCCGGCTTTCTTCGCGTCTATGTGGAAGGATCAGACGACCCTGATGCGGCACTGGAAGACAAGGATGTCGTGCTGCCGAAGCTTGCCAAGGGTGATGGGGTGGACCTCACGGAGTTGCTCTCTCTCGAACACACCACAAAACCGCCTGCGCGTTACACGGATGCATCCTTGGTGAAGGTCTTGGAGCAGAACGGCGTTGGCCGGCCTTCGACCTATGCCTCGATCATCGGGACGATTATTGACCGGGGCTATGTTGTGCGCGCCGGGAACGCGCTCGTTCCCACGTTTCAGGGGTTTGCCGTGACACACCTGTTGGAAAAGCACTTCGCAAAGCTCGTTGACACGCGGTTCACCTCACGGATGGAAGACGAACTTGACGAAATCGCCGAAGGCAAGCGCGCATGGGAACCGTACCTGAAAGAATTTTACTTCGGCCAAGAAGGACTGCATGGACAGGTGCGCGAACAAGAGGAAAAAATCGATCCGAAGGACGCGCGTTCCATCAAGCTCCCTAATCTCGACGGCGTTGAGATCCGCGTGGGCAAGTTCGGCCCCTACGTCGTGGAAAACGGCAACGGGAACGGCGACGAGGCGACCCACGCCTCCATCCCCCAGGATGTCGCGCCTGCTGACCTGACAAAGGACAAGATCGATGAGCTCATCCACCTGCAGAAGAATGGTCCCACCTCAATTGGAACTGACCCCGCGACTGAGCTCCCCGTCTATGTGCTCACAGGACGGTTCGGGCCGTATGTCCAGCTTGGTGAAACGCCCCCAAAAGCGGAAAAGCCCGTTCGGAAGAAGCGCGGAAAAGCTGCAACAGCGGAGCAGGACTCCACAACACCGGCCGCGCCGAAACCCCGGCGCGCATCACTCCCCCGTGGCAAGAACCCGCGCGAAGTGACGCTCGAAGAGGCACTGAAGTATCTTTCCTTGCCGCGCACACTTGGACAACACCCAGAGACCGGCAAAGACGTGAATGCCAATGTTGGACGTTTTGGACCGTACGTCGTGCATGACGGCAACTTCCGCTCCATCCCGAAGGACGAGGATGTGTACACCATCACGCATGACCGCGCCTTGAAGCTCCTTGCACAGGAAAAGAAGGGCCGCAACGGCCAGAAGTTCGTCAAAGATCTTGGCAAGCATCCGACGGACGATCAGCCAGTGGCTATCTACGACGGCAAGTATGGGATGTACGTGAAGCACAAAAGGACGAACGCAACGCTCCCCAAAGACGCCGATCCCGAGAAGTTTACTTTGGAGGAAGCGGTGAGGTTGTTAGAGGAGAGAAAAGGAAACAAGAAATCCCGAAAGAGCACAGAATAGCCTGGGTTGTCTTGCCTGTTCATCCAGCCGACAGTTTTCTTCTTACACCGAAAAGCAAAAAGGACAAGAGGGGGTTGAGAAAAGAAAAAACGGCCATGGGCGTGGCCGCTGGTTGATCAACTTAGAACCTTTCTGCGGACATTCGCTGCAAAATCTCTTCCAGCTCCGCCGCGAGATCGGCGATCTTCCTCCAACTATCGCCATCTTTTGCTTTGCCATGCTTTACCATGGTGCTGAAAAAGATGCCACGCAGTCGGTTGGGATAATGTCCGCTTCGCGGTTCCTCCGGTCCAAACTGGACGTCACCAGAAACCTCTCCGCCGGGCGGAAGAGCTTCTGCAAGCCGCGGTTCGTCAGGAAGAGCTGCCCGAACCCGCTTCACAAAATCCTCAGGGAGCCAATGCGCTGTTGTTTCGTAGTGACTGGCGCACGGACCAGAAGGAACGTGAAGACTGCCCCATGCTCTCAAAAGAACACCTCCATTAACCAACAAAACCACAGGTTGTGTACCACAGGATTTCTGACGTGTCAACAACAAACTCTCCAAAAAGCAAAAAGAACAAGAATGGGAGGGTGTCGATCCCTGCGGGAAAAGTTAGTAAGAAGACCAGGAGAGGGACGTTGTTGGGTTCCCTCCCGTTCGACGGGCTCAGGGTCGGGAATGTTGCCGTGGAAGAGGATCGGCATGAGAAACTCATTAGGCACAATCCCCGCCCCTCGTCCCGAGCGAAGACGAGGGGCGGGGCGGAGGGGTCTCGTGACGCCCGATGCTGGCCGCGCAAGCGAATGACCGGGGTCTTGACGACAAAAAAGCAGCTGTGCTAGGTTACCTTCGCTCAAAGGGACAGCGGCTAGCTTAACGGTAGAGCACGTTCGGTGTGCCGAGGATGCTGGTTCAATTCCGGCACCGCGAAACCCAGGGCGAGCCGGCCCGTGGCTTAAGGGGAAAAGCAGAGCGCGGATGCGCTCAAGGGGGAAGGCCAACGCCCCCACGTTGCGGGTTCGAGGCCCGTCGGGTCGGCTCCTCATTCTTTCGATGGTCACACGAGTGGCCATTTTTTTGTGAAGAAGAAAAAACGGCCATGTGCTTGGCCGCGGGACAGGAAAGAAAGATCTGGGGATTTCAGTCGTTGAGCTTGAAGCCTGGTTCGTCCCAGTGCGCGATGATGATCATGCCCATTCCGATCCCCGTGACCATCAGGAACGGATCCTTTATCCAGGCGCTCTCGAACGCTGCGCCGACGAAGAAATGGACGTCCTTGAGTTGTTCGGCGACCTTGTCGACAAGATAGAGCACCTGCAACGGCACCGCACCATGGTACTGGCCCTGAACGATTGAGCCATTGCGACCATCGATGTGGTTTGTCAGGCGCCCGACATCTCTTTCGCGCAGCGGATACCAAACCCAGCCGGACGCCTGAAGGAGTGAACCCTCCCGTGTGGGCTTGAACGGCAGAACGCTGTTGAGATAGTTCCAGACGGCGTCGTTCGAGTACACGGGGATTTCTTCCCTTTGACAGAAACGCAGGAGTGCCGCACGCAGAAACGCGCCGTTGCGCACGCCATGCTTCGTCGCAAGCACAGCATAGGCCTCGAACCGCTCATCGTTGCCCTCAACCTGCAGAGCGATGGGTTTTGGGGCTGCGACCGGGCTCTTCAATCGGGCCGCAGCCGGCTCATCGACTGGCTTCTTTCGAAGGAACACGTCAGACCTCCTTTGAGGATGCATCTTGCTTATCACGCGCTGCCGAATGCGTCAAGGGGGTCGTCGGGGAGAGAAAAAACGACCGGGGTTCGCCGGTCGTTCACGGCAAGGAACAGTCAGAGTGTCTTTGGTTTCATGATCTCGTCGAAGTCGCGTCTGATCTCATCATCCTTCAGCGCGTCGGCGATCCCGGCAATTTCTTCCTCACTCAGCTTCTTACCCTGGACAAGATCAGCGACTCCGGTGAGGAGATTGCCGATATTCGGCTTGTTCTCAACGATGGCATCCGGGTGACAGAACGCTGCGACTGCTTTGATGATACCGGGACCTGAGCGCGGTGCTTTGGTTATCATCTCATCCCAGGTCTCCGGATTCAGCGTGGTGAAATGCTGGACGAACAGCCGCATGCGTTGGAGGTGGATGTCGAAGGCCGCGGGCCGACCGTCCTGGTAGTAGTAACCGCAATCTGCCACGAGACCGCCGGCATGGATGATGGATTCATGGAGCGTCGGCGACGGTTTCAGTGGCGCCCAATGCCACGTTTCGTAGATAGAGTATGACTCAGGCACGGGCAGCCCCCAGGCCATGTCATCGTACTCTTTCCCATCGTAGAGCTTCACCACGCGGTGATTGTACTCAGAGCCACGGATCTCCATCATCGAGATGACGGCGTCGGACTCGATGTATGGTGAGAACGCGTCGTAGCCGATGACGATCCACTGTCCACCATCGTTCTCGAGGTTTCGATAGTTCTCGCGGTTGCGTTCGAGGACAATTTTGGCCTTCTCGGCACTCCAGTTGTTGAAGTCATTGCCGTCCTCGGGCTGAGCGTAGAGCCACAATTCCTTGCGCGCGGCATCATAGCGCTTGACGCGCATGCGGAGTGAAGGACTCGACCCTCTTCGTTCCCGCTCTTTGAGGAAGTCGAACTCGATGATGGTGCCGTCGACGAACTTGCGAAACGTCACAGCCCCGCAGAGTTCGCATTGATGGCCATGCTGCCGGATGCCGTCAACCTTGATGTACCCCTTGCACGAACCACACATACCAGAAAGTACCAGCACGTCCTTGCGCAGATGAGCGGACCAGTAGTGAGGGACCGGGTGATCCGCATCCTTACTACCGTCCTTGAGGTCATATCCGCCCTTGGTCAGGACTGCCTTGAGTGCTTCGAACGCTTCGGGCGTTTTGACGTAGAGCCCAATATTCGGAATCTCCACCACGTTCTCTGGGAACATCTGTCCTCCCTTGCAAGAAGATGTCGGCGGATCTTGGTTGTAATGTTCAAAGAAGCTTCATTGATGTAGCACGGATAAGAATTTCTGTCAACTGCCGTAGTAAGAAAAAACGACCGAGGTTCGCCGGTCGTAGTAAAGAACTCCAGAGAGGTTTCAGAGCATTTCCCCGCGGAACTTCATCACGAATCCTCGTCTCTCCGGCCTCACATCGCTGGCGACGTTCGGACGAAACGCGGGATTGGTCCTTTTTGCAACTGTCCCACAGTCGTCCGAGCAGACCGCGCGGATGGATCCGTCATGAATCTTGAGATACGCGCGCAACCCCGGCGTCAGGGGTTCCAAAACGCCGTGATTGCATCCGGGACAGAGCGTCATGATTTTCTCCCTTTCAGAAAATGGTTGACCAATCGGCATTGCCAACGACGTCATCCTTCACGTGGTGGTGTTTCAGGATCTCCTGAATCTCCTGCTCCATTTCCTCGCGGTACGACTTCGGGTGTGGTCGCAAGAGCATCCGCCGTTTCTCGGCGACAAGCTCATGCCACTTCTTCCCTGCATATGGACAAAAGGTGTGAACTCCGCGCCCAGAAATTGTGTCAAGATACGACGCACGGTTGAATCGGGTTTCGCAATGGTCACATCGGTAAACCTGTTTCGTTCTGAACTCACTGCCGAGCCTGGGGAGCTCCTTTGAGACATCATAAAGACGGAGCGCCATGACTATCCTCTCCTTGTCAAAGAACCAACGACGAAATAGCCGTCCTTCAACGGGTGTGAGGACGGCACAATAGTGTGCACTGCATCGTTCCCCGCGAAGGTCCTTCGGCTTTCCCTCGACAAGCTCGGGATCGCTCAGGACAGGGCTGGCGTTCGCACCTTGTCCGCCGGTGAGGCGGACGGTGTCCAGCCCCTTAACGGGTAGGTTGCGGGCAGTGCATCGGGCCAGAACCCTTGGCATCACTGCTCTCTTGATACGGATATTCAGTTGTACAGATACACTACCAAGGGCTGATGGTGGGGTCAAGGGCTTGACCCTTCTTCTTGTCCTTCATGCTCGACAGTCGTACACTTTCTTCTGCACGTGGGTACATTGACCCCTTGACCCTTGACAACAATGGGCTTCTATGCAAAGCTCCCATGTTCCGTTCAGTCGTTCGTTGCATCGTCCGGGTGCAATCGTGATGGTGGGTCTCCACGCCAGGGAGGTAGTTGTGCACTGCACGATCTGTAAGTCCGCATTCACGCGGAAGGAGCTCCACGTCAGCAAGAAGTTCAAGATCGCCGTCTGCTGCGACTGTCGCGGCAAGTGTGTCCTCTGTCATGAGCCCATCAAGAAAAGGCGAGGGCTCACGGCAGACCAGCTGCTTGAGATGGTCGAACGCCACGATGGCGCGATGGATGGCAAGAAGCCCGTCGGCTTCATCTGCACAGCGTGCCGCGAAAGTGTGAGCAAGGACGCGGACGAATACGATACGGAGAGCGCGTGCCGCGATCTTTCCTGCGGCTGTACGGTCAGCTGTGTCACGGGCAGAACGTACAACTTCCGCCAGTTCGACGAGCTGCAGCTCGAAAGTGGCGAGGATTTCCCGCTTCCCCGCGAGCTTTCCGAAACGCCCTACTGCATCTGACGATGCCTCTTTCCGTCCTTTCCCCCCTGGCCCTGCCAGGGTTTTTTCTTTGCGGGGGGTGTTGACGGCGGCTTGCCTGTTTTTGCTGTCTGTGCTACACCGCCTGCACGTCACTTCGTATGGAGGTTTTCGATGATTCCGTACCAGACCGTTGTTCGAGAAAAAGGCGGAAATCGGCGGCAGGGTATCGTGTGCCCTGCTGCGCCCGGCTTGGAGGACGAGGAGGGCGTCGCGGTCGTCTTTCCTCCATCGACTGTCGCGATGCACGTTCGCGAGGATCGGCTTGAAATCATCGGTCCGGAGAACGCCGTCGCCGACGAAGCGAAGTGCGGCGCAGGTCGGGGCAAACGCGTCTGCATGTTCCTGACTTTTGCCGACGGTGCTCTGGGCTGTGACCGATTTTCAGAAGATCGGTGGCCGGTGTTCTTTGCCACGCGATCTCAAAACCGTCGCCAGCCGACCGAGGCCTATCCCGCATGCCAGCTCCCCGAAACCGAATAGCGCGGTCGCACTGACCGCGTTTTTTTGTCCGGTCGACGGGCGCAAAGAACTTGACAGTGACCATGAGAGAACGACACACTAGGAACACCATGACCTCTGCAGACGAACTCCTTCGAAGAGCGCATGAACGCGACATCCGCCTGGATGACGATCTGTTCCGGCTTGCGTACGAATTCACCAGAGACGCACACGGCGACCAGAAACGCCTGTCAGGCGAGCCGTATTTCACGCACCCGGTGGCAACAGCCGGGATACTCATCGATCTTGGGCTTGATCAGTCGACCGTCCTCGCCGGCCTTCTGCACGACGTTCCCGAAGACACGAAGATCTCGCTCAAGGAAGTCGCGAAAAACTTCGGGGACGATGTTGCCCAGCTTGTCGACGGCGTCACGAAGCTCTCCGCCGTGAAGTACCGTGGTGTAGAACGGTACCAGGAGAGCTTGCGGCGGATGTTCCTGGCCATGGCGAAGGATATCCGCGTCATCTTCATCAAGTTCGCCGACCGCCTGCACAACTTGCAGACTCTCGGCGCGCTCCCGCCGGAAAAACGGAAGCGGATCGCAGTCGAGACGCTCGAAATCTACGCGCCCATCGCCAACCGGCTTGGCATGGGCCAGATCAAGGGCGAGCTTGAAGACGCGGCATTCCGGTATGCCCTTCCGAAATCCTATGAAGAGCTCATGCGCCGGATCCGGGAGCCCCTCTCGGAGCGGCGCGAATATCTCGAACGCGTGAAGGGGATGCTCGTGGGAGAACTGACGAGGGACCACATTCCCTTCACGATGATTGACGGACGGGCAAAGCACCTCTACAGTTTGCATCTCAAGCTCATCGCACATGAGAATGACCTGTCAAAAATCTACGATCTCATCGCACTGCGGATTGTCGTTCAGTCGGTTCCGGAATGCTACGCAGCGCTCGGTACCATCCACCGCCTCTGGACGCCCCTGAAAGGAAGAATTAAGGATTACATCGCCCAGCCGAAACCGAACGGATACCAATCCATTCATACAACGGTCTTCTGTGTCGAGGGAAAAATCGTCGAGTTTCAGATACGGACGCAAGCCATGCACGACGCCGCCGAGTACGGCATCGCCGCACACTGGAACTATGACGAACAGCGCAAACAGAGTATTGCTGTCCGCCGCGAGGTCGCCTGGGTCAACGACGTGCTGCAGCGGCAGCAGGATATCGGCGACCATGCCCAGTATCTTGAATCGTTGAAATTCGACGTGTTCCGTACCCAAATCTTCGTCTTCACGCCGGACGGCGACGTTATTGAGCTGCCCGAAGACGCCACGCCGGTGGATTTTGCCTATCGGATTCACACGGACATCGGCGACCACTGCTCGGCCGCAAAGGTGAACGACAAGCTCGTCAGCCTGGACACTGCTCTGAAAAGCGGTGACGTGTGCGAAATTCTCACCGAGAAGAACCGGAAGGGCGCAAATCCCGACTGGCTCGATTTTGTGAAAACGTCGCAGGCGCGAGAAAAAATCAAACACAGCGTCCGCAGCGCGCCCGGGAAGTCACTGTCATGAGTAGGCGGATGAATGGTGCCGCCTATGGTAATTTTTCTTTGAGTTCTGCCAACTTGTCGTCAACGGCCGTTACTCCTGGGTTGAGCCGTTTGACCGTCGTAAGCTCCTTCACCGCGTTCTCAATGTCACCTTTCTTTTCATAGATCTCGGCGAGCCGCGCGTGCGCATCAGAATGACCGGGGAAAATGGATATTACCCGGGTCAAGATCGCCTGTGCCTTGTCCTGCTGGCCGTCGATAAGATAGTTTTCGGCAAGGTTGAAAAGGACGTCAGAGTTGAAGGGGTTGTTCGCTGCAAGGTCTTCGAGGTACGCAACCGCGTCGGCGCCTTTATTCTGCAGGCGAAGCGCGAGCGCTATATTGATTCGTGCATCGATGTAATCGGGTTTGATCTCTGCCGCCTTGGCAAACGCCTGACGGGCGCTTTCCAGCGCCTCCTGCGCCTTTGCAAGCAGCGCGTCATCGGGCTTCTCGCCGTCATTGGCCTGCTGCACCCGACTGCGGGCGACCGAGAGATAGTATTGCCCAAGATTTGCCTGAAGCTGGGGGTTGTTCGGTTCCAGCTCTATGGCTTTGAGATAGGCATTTTTTGTTTCTTCGCTCGTCGTTCCGGTCAGCGTGTCAACCGCCTGGAACACCGCGCTCAGCGCCTCGTACGAGGCGGGCGAGCGCGGATACTTCGCGGCGCCGGTCTGGGCTGCCGCAACGCTCCCGGTCACGAGGACGCGCAGCTTTGTCAAGTCGGGTTTTTCCTCCCGGGCCAGGAGTTGTGCTTGAACGAGAAGATTTTGCGCAAGATCGTAATAGCCCGTTTGCTCAAACGGGTTAAGATCAAGCGACCACGTGAGGTAGTTCTGTATCTTGCCGAGGTCGTCGACCCGCTTGGCAATACTACACGTTTCGGCTATGACCCTGTGGGCAATCTTACCGAGATCAACGACGCCAAAGGAAACAGGACGATATATGGGTATGACACGGTCGGTAACCTCATCAGAGTGACGGATGAACTCGGCCACGTCACCCAGTACACATATGATGAAAACAACAACCGGACGGCCTTGACCGACCCGAACGGTTCCACAACA
>CAZCGY010000010.1:20408-23692 GCA_964498355.1 uncultured Gammaproteobacteria bacterium
AGCATTCGCTCGCGCCATGTGGAAGTCCGCAACCCAAAATCGCGTTCCGAAGTAGACCATGATAATTCCGACCACGAGCGCGATGGTGAACAGGAGCGACGCGGTAAATGAGGTTGTCGGTTTGGTTGTGGCTGTTTTTACACCGGATTTTTCGCCGTTTCGTTCGGCGCGCAACAGCACGGCCGAAGCGCCGAGCAACAGCCAGAGAAGAAAGAAGAGGAGAAAGGGGAAGCTCATGAAGATCGATGCAAGGAGAACTCCAAAGAGCGCAAGAAAGACACCGGCATGGTACCACCAAAAAGGATGATCTTTCTTTGTGCGCACAACAAGGAGCAACATCCGACGAAGAACCATGAGAGTAAACACTGCGAATGCAAGGGTACCGATGACGCCGACGGTGGGGAGAAGATGAAGCCAAACGTTCGCAGATCGAATGAACCGAGTATTCCAGAGCGCGGAACTGTTGAACGACGCGGGACGAAACTGAGCAAGATCCGTATCGAAGGTTCCCGGCCCGCTCCCAAGCAGCGGGACACGCTGCACCGCCTGCCATGCAACGGCCCCGCCAATGGAGGGAGGCAGTGCAATATCGCTGGGGATGTTCGATCGCAGGAGCGCCTGTGTATTGACAACAAGCGCAATAACGGAAAATCCGATGAGGATGGTGGGAACGAGCAACCGGGCGGCGGACGGCTTGCGGCTCGCAACATTCAGAAACACGACGGTCAGAATAAGTCCGGCGATAAGTATGATCCAACCCACTGCCTGGTCATACACAAGCATGAGAAACAGCGAGAGGAGAAGCAGAAGGAACGCGTAGACACGAATCCACGTTCGATGGCCCTGCATGAGCTTGAGAAATGCCAGCACGACCGCAAGACCAGAAAAGACCGAGAACGTCATGGAGGAGTTTGCAAGCGCATGAAACGTCGCTATCTTTGAAAAATCCCAGGGGAGAAGAAAAACACCAAAAACCTGAAGGAAATTAAAAACGTTCACGACGCCGGCCGAAAGCATGAGCGCACCAAAAATCCACGGCAGCTGATCGCGCCGCAGTGCATTGAGCATGAGAAAGAAAAAGAGGATGAAGCCGAGAGTGCTGGCAAGCGACTCGGCAACATTACCGCTCGTGCCGACGGCACTCCGAAACGGATAGAGCGAAAAGGCGGTTGCGAGAATACTCACGATCGCAAACAGCGCGAGCGGTAATTCAACGCCCAGCCGCGCAACAACCCCCTCGCGGGCAAGCACATATTTCAAAAGCCAAGTGATGGTCCCGACGAGAACGAGTAAAAGAAAGAGATATGCTTTGTTGAGCTCGAGAGGATCCGTTGAAAAGGGCAGGAAGAAAATGGGCACGAGGAACGTCGCCGCCCAGATGCACACGAAGATAATGCGGTCATAAACCGTGCCGTTCGAGTGGAGCAACAATCGAAACCAGGGCGTCATAGGGGGTCGCGGAATCGTTCAATGAAGTGCTGCAACTCCTCGCGGGAATAAAACTCAATAATGACCTTTCCGCCTGCGCCGGATCGCTGAAGAGTTACCTTCGTCCCGAGCGCTCTGCGTAACGCATCCTCGTCGCTCGCAAGCTGCGGGTCTTTGCTCGCCGGTGGCGCCTTACGAGCAGCGCCATGTCGCGCGGCCAGAACTTCGCTCGCGCGCACCGTGAGCCCTTGCCGGAGGATCTGTGCAAGCACCGCGAGCTGCTCCTCGCGAGAACGCACACTCAAGAGCACTTTCGCGTGGCCCTCGGTCAGCTTGCCATCCAGTATAGCTTTCTTCACTTCGTCGGGCAAGCTTTGCAGTCGTAGCGTGTTCGCGACATAGCTGCGGCTTTTGCCGACGCGCTTGGCCACCCGTTCTTGCGTCAGGTTGAATTCGTTGATCAGTTGTTGATAGGCGGCCGATTCTTCGAGCGGGTTCAGATCCTGCCGCTGAAGGTTCTCGACAAGGGCAAGTTCCAGCTGTTCCTGCTCCGTCGCATCACGAATGATGACGGGGACCGTCTTGAGCCCGATGATTTTTGCCGCCTGAAACCGCCGTTCACCCGCAATGAGTTCGTATCCTCTTCCCTTTGGCGTTACGACAAGCGGCTGCAGAATCCCGTGCTCCCGAACGGACTCAACCAGCTCCTCAAGACCAGCATGGGAAATGGTCGATCTCGGCTGGCGGGGATTGACGTTGATGCGATCGACAGAAAGACGCTGCGGCTGGGGCTGACCCGCGCTGGTCTCCGCCCCTGTTCGGTTCGGAATCAGGGACCCCAACCCTCTTCCTAATGGTGCTGGAGAAGTCATGCAACTGGTGCGAGAACTGTCTCGTGTTCGTAGCCGAGGAACTCCCTGGCCAGGCGCTCATGTGCCTTGCCGCCTTTCGACCGGGGGTCATACTCAAGGATGGTGCGCCCGTGGCTTGGTGCTTCAGCGAGCCGGACGTTCCGCGGGATCACGGTACGATAGATGCGGCCGGGAAAATGCTGGTAAACCTGCTGATGGACGGCCTCAGAAAGCTTGTTCCGATCGTCATACATCGTGAGGACGGCTCCGTGGAGCGTCAGGCCTGGTTTCAAGTTTTGACGGACAAGGTCGATGGTCTGCAAGAGATGGCCCAGCCCCTCAAGCGCATAATACTCGCACTGGATGGGAACAAGTGCCTCGTCTCCCGCAACCAGACCGTTGATGGTCAGCAGGCCGAGTGACGGCGGACAATCGATGAGGATGTAGTCGAATTCGTTTTTCACCTCCAGCAACGCGTCGTGGAGCCGAAACTCTCGGCGTTCCATGTTCACAAGGTCGACGTTTGCTCCCGCAAGGTTCATGGTCGTCGGTGCGAGTGAAAGCCCTTCGACGGCCGTCGGCCTCACAATAAGGCGTGGCGACACCGAGTGGACAAGTACCTCGTACATCCCCTGCTCGACGGTGCGGAGATCGACCCCGAGTCCGCTCGTCGCGTTCCCCTGCGCATCCATGTCAACAAGAAGAACAAACTTGCCGAGATGCGCCAAAAACGCCGCGAGATTGACCGCGGTCGTGGTCTTGCCGACACCGCCTTTCTGATTCACGACAACAATCGTTTTTGCCATTCGAAGAATCTCTTTCGCTGTAGAAGTATACCAGAATCGTATACCGCGGACAACGTCAGTCACACCATTGACGCAATACCAACGCATCGGTAGGATGGAGGTCGTTAGTGCCGCCGTGGTGGAACTGGCAGACACGCGGGACTCAAAATCCCGTGGGAGCAATCCCGTGTCGGTTCGACTCCGACCGGCGGCACCAAAC
>CAZCGY010000011.1:0-2655 GCA_964498355.1 uncultured Gammaproteobacteria bacterium
CCGAAGAGTGTCATGGCGTTGGGGTGTAAAACGACCGGCACCCAAGCTCGGGGTTTGAAACGTTGTTGCACTCCGCAGCGTTGTTTTCAACCGTCTGCTGCAGATACCAATACCCCCGGCAGCCGTAGGGGATGATGCACGAACCGCCGCCGTGCGTGGTACAGTCGCTTGCATCTGCGCAGGCAAAGGCCGCGTCATTTTCGCAGGTTCCCGGGGTTACAGATGCGTTCACGTCGCACGTTGCAGCATCGACAGGAACGTTCGTCCCGCTGCCTTCGTCAATCGTCAGCAGGCACTTCGGTACGCATGCCGACGGATCGGTCGGGTCGCGGTATTCTTTGCACCCCGCCTGGTCGGGCGGGCAGTACCCTGCACGGACCGTGCACGCTCCGCCGACCACGACACAATCGGTGTCGGTTTCGCATGACAGCTGCGGGTTGTTCTGGCAGATTTTCGCGCTCAAACACCGGTCGCCGACACCCGTCGTACATTGGGCATCATTGCTGCAACTCACGCGCGGGTCATTCAGGCAGAACCTGCCCGTGACTGCTGGCTGCGTGTAGGGCTGGACCGGCGTGATGCTGCCTGCCGGCGCAGGTGCGGGGCCGGATGACGGGCACAGGTCAGTGATGTTCAGCCCGCTCGTGCCGGTCTTGTACCAGCCGGGCTGGGACCTGCCCGCGATGACGATGTCGGACCGATACTCGCACGTCATGGGTTCGGGCCGGCGGAAGTATGCAGGCGCGCCTGTGCGTTTGTTCGTGAACGCGTCGCACCCGACCTCCGTGTGCTTGCACAGCGTAGCCACATATTCGTCCGGGTCGTCGACAAGATCCACGGCCTTATATGCATCCACGGAGAGCGTGTTCGCAACCGCATCGAGCTTGAGCGTGGGCTGACCGTAAAGCGTGCAGCCCTGTTCTTCTGCCCGGCAGTAGTTTTGCGGATTGTTGACGAACGCTTCAGCGCGGTCCGCTGGCACGGTCTTCGAACCAAAACTTGCGTCATTCGGGCTCGTGCCATTGGCAAAGGTTTCATCGAACGGCGAGTCGGAGTTTTGCGTGTTGATGAGTGCCTCGCATCCGACCTTGTCTTCGCCGCAGAGCCGGGTGAACGATTTCAGCGTGAATTCTTTGCCCGCACGGTTCGTGTACCGGTCGCAGTTCTCGTACCCCTCGCAGCGCTGGTAGCTGTCTCGAATCATATACACGCTGTCCGTCGTTTCGATGAGCTTGATGTTATCGATGAAGAACGTGCCCGCGCCGATGACAAGGAAGTCGCCTGCCGCCGGTGCGCGGTTCAGATGCAAAGGCCCAAGTGTATAGAAGTTCCAGATCGGCGCGGACGCGGCAGTATCCCACCGAAGTTCCGCGCTCCCGGCAAACGTGTCCGGCCCGGGCCCCAGCTGGGCGGTGATCGTCGGCTCGCTCGCGTCGCCCGCACCGGCCCAAAACGTGAGGACATAGGACTTCCCCTGCTGGAGAAGCGCCGAGATGTCGTAGGCAATCGATCCCCCGGACTGCCGCAACGACGTGCCACCAACGGCGATCGCCGTATTGCTCGGGCTGCCGCCAAACCAGCCGGCGGTATCGCCGTCTTCAAAGTCGTCGGCAAAGAGCAGCCGTGTGTTGTAGCCCGATGGCCCGCGGTATTCGCGGCACTGTGCCGCAGACGCGGGGCATGTGATGCCCTCGGCCGGAATCGCCTGGTAGAGAGCGTTGTCCGCCGTGTTGCGCAGCGGATGGCAGTCGTTCGAGACCGAAATGGTCTTGGAATAGAACCGGTAGAACACCGTCAGGTCGGCGTCGAAGAACTGGCGGCAGTCAGGCGAGTAGTCGGCGTCAGCCGGGTTGTTGAAGCTCGTCGCGCTGCACTTCGGCGCTTCCATGGTCGCATTAAAACTCGACTGGTACCTGGGCCCGTCGGAATTGTCGCCCGGGTAGTACACGCCACCGTGGCGCACAAGAATGTACGACTGAAGTTGAAACCCCGTCGTGTCGCTCCCCAGCCAGCTGTAGAACGTCTTGTGGCTTGGCGACGGCGGTGTGGTGGGTTTTTCACACTCACGGATGTAGGTATAGTACTCTTTGCCTTCGCCGCCGCGCTCGACTTCGTCAAGGTTCGTGTACTCCTCGCATCCGACATACGCCGCCGCACAGGTTCTTCCTGTCGACGGGATGAAGGAGAGCGCGGGCGTGCCTGCGCGCGATGGATGCGTCGGATCGGCGCCGTTGCCCGTCACCGGCATCTCCTCAAACGATCGGCATCCCACTTTGTCAGCCGGACACGAATCAAGATCCGTGGCAACGCCGGGGATGCGGTCGGTCGCCGAGGCGTAGAGATCGCACCCGACCTCTTCTGGCGTACAACTCAGGCGATTCCTGTTGAGGTAGACGGCATTGCCGTTGCCGTACTCCTTGTACGCTGAGAACTCCTTGCCTTCTTCAAGCTGGACATCGTCCAGCACGGCGTCACATCCGTTCGGAAAAAACGACAGCTCCACTGTTGATGCGTCATATGCATTATCAGGATACGAAATGGTCTTCGTAAATCTTGTCCACCCCGAACCGAGGGTTGCCGTATCGCCGAGGATGAAGGTCTGGGGCGCGCCCGAACTGTCGTGGTACGGCGTGCTCATCGCGAACCTGACAGGCG
>CAZCGY010000011.1:2755-23540 GCA_964498355.1 uncultured Gammaproteobacteria bacterium
TCCTGCAAACACGTTTTTTCGTCGACGCATGCTTGCACACGGTTGAGCTGCTGCACCTGCGGCGCGTCGGGGTAGAGCTGGTCAGGAGCGTAGTCCGACGTGACGAATTCATTGATCGCGCCGGCCACCTGGCAGTATGTGCCCGGCGCCTTCAACACCCACGCAGGGTCAACCAGGCCGCAAAATGGAGAATAGTCCTCTGCTGCCGGGCCGCACCTGCCGAAACTGTCAACGAGGGTTTGCAGCGATGTCACGCTTCCACCCTTCTTGATTGCCTGCGCGGCGAGCTCCCATCCCACCGGAATGACGCGGAGCCGGCGGAGCATGATGAGTGAACGGTACGGGTAGCCCTCGCGGAAATCCGGCTCGATGCTTTCCCCGCTCGTATTCAATAGTTTGTAACCGAACAGTTTTCGGCCGTCGAGAAGCCCGGCCTTGAGCGCTTCCTCGACCGTCAGCCCCTGGTCGATCGCCTGGCGGAATTTGTCGTCGAGCACGCAGTTTGACGGACCGGCATTGCTGTCGGGACACGCGACAAGTTCGTCAAGCGTCGTGGACTGGCCCGTGTCGGTGCGAAAATCCGGCACGGCGACCGTCGCAAACAGTTCGCGCGCGGCCTGGGCGCCGGTGAGCACGACGTTGCCGGCAATGGCGAGATTCTGCTGCTCGGCTGCCGGGTTGAAACCGCGCTCGAAGATACGTTGCAGCAGCCGACGGGTCAGGGTACTGGTAAACACGCCGATTGCATCGGCAAGCGGCGACCCGGTCTGCAAACTGAAGATTTTTCCCGAAGGGTCTTTTGTCAGTCCTTCCCCTGCGGCGCCGCCCGTGATGTCTGCAGGCGTCTTGACCTTTCCGGTCACAGGATCCCGCAGCGGCTGGGTTTTTGATTCAGAGGTGTCGCGGAATTCCTGGACGGCCTTCTCCGCCGCGTTCCGCGCTTTTTCCGCCAGAGTAACGAGCTGGCCGATGTCGTTTTCACCCGGCTCGTAGTAGTAGGTAACGCTTTTGAGAAAATCGCTTCCTTTCAGTTTTTGCGCATTGATGCCGTTGAAGGATGCGGCGTTGAATGCGCTGAACGCCTGCGTTGCCGTGCAACGCGCCACGCGTTTTTGCGCGCTGCACAAATTCATGCAGCGCTGCAGATCCTGACTTTGCGTCTGTTTATATCTTGCGACATCCGCCTCATACACCTCAAGGCACGAGCCCAGCGGGTAGTCGCTGCAGATATACGGCCCGAGAATATCCTCGCCGTTACAGGTGACGGGGTCATAGGGGTCGCTGCATTTTGCCGCCTCCGCCCTGATGCGTTGGATCGTGCCTTCGTGGCCGGCAAGCGTACTCGTGACGTTGATGCCGACGCTTGCGCCGACAAGAAACTCCTCGCTCGCAGAGCCCTGATACTCTCGATTGCAAAGGTTCTGGCACCAGTTTGCCGGATCAAGCAGCGCGCGCACCGCTCCCTCGACGGAATACTGCTGCTGTGTGCTGACGGGCTTGCAGATATCAATCCCGAACCTCGACGCCGCCGTATCGAGAAAGTCGCCTGCCGCAGCATCAGAAAGATTCGTCCAGTAGTGCGGGTCGGTCACGTAGAGCGGCGACTGGCCTTTCCCGGCGCTCGCAACCCAGACCGCAGTATCTTCCGCAAACTTCGTCACATAGACCTTGAGGCCGTTTTTAAACGCCACATCCGTTGCGACTTTCCTTGCCTGCCGGATCACATATTTGATGGCTTCGAGCGTATGGTTGAGGATTGCGCCAAGCGTTCCGTCAAGCGCCCTGGCTTCGTTCGGTTGCGCCACAACGGGCAGATAGAACGACACGAGTGCGACGAGGATGAGCACCGTGCTGTAGATTTTCAGCCGACGCGACCTTTCTTTCGGCGTATGTCCGATGATGTTCATAGACCGTTGCTTTTCTCCAGTTCGTCGAGCGCCTGCTGGAACACTGCCTGCAGTGTCGCATCATCAAGCCCTTCAAGCGTCGCCGGGTCTGCGCCGCCATTGATGAGGAACTCCTTAATTTGGTCGACGGAAAGGCCCCGCAGCGCAGCGATGTCCACTGAGGAGATGCTTGGCGACTCGCTCGTTGCCTGGTTTGTTGCACTGTTTGTTACGCTGTTCGTTGCGGCGTTTGTCGCAGCGCTGACCGGTGCTGCATTGACGTTCGTCGTTGTCTGGGTGAATTCCTGGCCGGTTACTTCTTTGTACAGCGCTTTCAGCTCGTCGTCGCTCATTGCGTCGAGCGTCGCGGCCGGCGCGCCGGCGTTGCGCAACGTCTCGCGAAGATCGCTAATGGTCAGCGCACTGGATGTAGGCGCCGCATTCGTGTTCTCGGTTGTCGCGGCGGTGCCGTTGACGTTCGTGTTCGTCGCGGGCCCCAAGGCGCCGATCGGGGTGCAGACCTTCCCGACGGGGCAGTTAGGATCGGTACCTGCAGAGATTTCGCTTGCATCCGCAGCTCCGTCGCTGTCAGAATCCGACAGGTAGGGAGACGTCTGGTACGTGTAGAGTTCGTCGTAGTCATTCAACCCGTCATTATCCACATCCTTCTGCCGAAGCGCCGCAAGCGTGCTGCCCGACGCCGTCTCGTCCGTATTGGAGGCTGCTCCCAAGTCAAACGGCTTGCGAATGCCGTTGAGAATCTGCAGGAAGCCAAAAACAAGGGCAAGTACCCCAAGAACGAGAAAGGCGCCGAACACGCGGCGCTCCCGGGAGGACTGGTCGCTCTCCGAAAGCGAACCTTCTCCTTTTTCCTCAAAATTTCCTTGCACGTGCTGAAGGTTTTTTCTTTTTTGACCCCACTATTATATCAAAAGTTGCCCGCAGCGTCAATCAACGATCACGGTGGCCTATCGTGTCAACTCGAACTCTTCCGCGCACCGTGCCAGCCGTCGCCAATCCTCTAACCCAACGTCCTGCGGACGGGTTGCGGGGTTGATACCCGCCCGGTTGCAGAGAGACAACGCTTCTTCATCCGAACAGTGAAGGCCAGAAGCAAGCGAGTTGTGCAGCTGCTTGCGTCTGTTCACGAAGGCCATACGAGCGAGTCGGAAGAGCTCGCGTTCATCCTCCCCGCCTGGATGAATGTTCGTGACCGAAGCGACGGCGGAATCAACATCGGGCGCAGGCCAAAATGACTGCCTGGGTACCACTGCATGCACGCGCGGCACCCCGTAATATTGGACAGACAGCGCAAGCATGTTCATCTTGCCCGGCTTTGCCGAGATCCGTTCTGCAACCTCTTTTTGGAGCATGACGACGATGGTCTCGGGCTGCGGGCGATGCGCAAGGACGCTGTTAAAAAAATGGGAACTGACCGCGTAGGGCAAATTCGCAACGATGGAAAACGGCTTTCCCGCGAGTTCATCAGCATGCTCACGATACCAGCGGAAGAAGTCGGCATGGACAACCCTGAGCGTTGCTGAAGAAAACCGACTGAGAAGTGCCGCCACAAGGCGCTCATCGATCTCGCACGCCGTCACATCGGCACCGGCGGCAAGCAGTCGCTCTGTCAGAACCCCAAATCCCGGGCCGACCTCCAGCACCCGGTCGCCGCGGCGCAGCCCTGCTGCCGCGATCATTGCGTCGAGCGGCTGGGGATCGATGCAAAAGTTCTGCGAAAACTTCTTTGTCGGGCGGATGCCGAACTTCCGGCAAAGTTCCCTGATGACCGCGGGATCGGTCACGTCATGCGGGCCGTCACTTTGCACGCGCCTGTTGCGGGAGAAAGCCATACAGTACGCTCATGAGCGCAGCAAGAAAAAAGATGGATTGCCAGGGCGACGGGCCGAGAAACGGGAGTGCAACGAGCAGCACGAATGTCAACAGCACCTTGCTGAGCGCGAGCACCTGTTCAAAGAACACCACGCTGCCGACCACATGCTGTTCGCGCGCGCTCTCATACCGATCCATCAAAATCGGGAACTGCGTGGCGCCGGTTGCCAGGCGGTACCCCGCATCAACGGCAAAAAGCTGCCAGTTGGACTTCGCGCCAAGTCGGAGCAGCCAGGTGAGTACGAGGCCGATGACCCCCCACCGATGCATTCTCTTTGCACCGCTGAGGTCAAGGATCTTCCCGATATACAAGAGTGAGAGCGACGCGAAAAACGCAGCGATTGTCACAATGACCCCGACGCCGAGCACGCCGCCGAGCATGACGAAAAGAAAGATCGGCCAGATGACCAGCATGACGTGCTCCTCGCCAAATCCCATATACGTTGCAAATCTGCGGCGTTCGGAACGCGCAGCGAGCAAACGGAACGCGTCGCCATACCGGAACATTCCCTTGGGCAGGCGATCAGGCGCACGAAACAGCGGGATGTTCGAGAGAAGCACGAGGACGGCGACGATAAGAAACAGTGCGGAAAAACCGCTGCGCGCGATGATGACTCCACCGACAATCGGTCCGACGATCGAGACGATGGTCACTACGAGGTTCGCCTCGCCGATTTCCCTTCCCTGTTCACTGCCTGTGGAGGCCAAGGCAAAATCGGTGTGGAAGCCGACCCAATAGAAAATTTTCTGGAATGCGAGAATGATCGGTGCCACGAAGAACAGTGCTGGGAAGCTGCCGATGCCGAAGACGAGGAGGTAGTAGACGATGAGCAACAACGAACCGAGCAGCAAGCTGCGCTCGTAGCCAAAATGCGCGGTGAACTTTCCCCCAAGGGGCAGCAGAACAAAATAGAGCACGTAGACGATGCCGTAGAAGAAAACGATTTCCCGAAGGGAGTACCCGAGGTTCCAGAGAAAGATGGGCTCGAAGAGGGTCGCCGCCGACATTGCGAAGCCCAGGATGGCGACGGAACCGAACAGCTCTTTCAGGGATTTTGAAACCCTTCTGGGAAACAGCGCCGAGACGTGGAAGTGAAGGTGGGGGTTGTGCATGAGAAAGGGTCAACTGAGAAGGAAGGAGTGAGAACGAAGAAAATGGTTTTATGGACTCCTTATCTCTGTTCTCAGTTCTCCGTTTTTCGTTCTTCCTTAATTTTCACTGCACCCTCGCGGAGAATGACGACCCTTCCATCCTTCACCCGTACGACGGTGGATGTCGGGGCTTCGGGCAGTTCCCCCGCATCGAGGAGCAAGTCGGGCTTGCGTGCATGGACAAGCTGCGCGAGAACATCCGCCAGGGTGTAGCAAGCCGGGCTGCCGCTTTGGTTTGCGGACGTGGCGATAATTGGATACCCGATTGCGTGTGCGAGTTTGGCGGCCCACGCGTTCGAGGACACCCGTACACTCACCGTGTGGCCGCCAGCGCAGACCGCGCGGAATGCCTGTGCATGCACGGGATTCTCGGGGAATCGGGCATCGAGCACGAGCGATAACGCACCAGGCCAATGGACGGTGAGTGGCTCTTCATCAGGGTGGAGTGCGGCGATCATAAGCACTTCATCGATCGAGGAGGCAAGAAGCCCGAGCGGTTTCTTTTCGTCGCGTCCTTTGATCTCGAAGACCTGCCCGACGCCGGCGATGTTGAACGGGTCGGCAGCAAGCCCATAGGCCGTTTCGGTCGGGTAGACCACGGTTCCGCCCTCGCGAAGGATATGGGCGGCTTCGTGGATCGCTTCGTCGGTAATGGGAATGATGCGCATGGTTGGTCTGTTACTGTTGTTCAAATCGCCGGACGGGGCGCGTGGACGGTGCTTGGGTGGAACGGACTACGCCACAATGTTGATGAGCTTGTCCGGCACGTGGATGACCTGCTGTGGCTCGTGAGGGACGAATTTCTTCACGTTCGGGTGCCCCAGGGCTGCTGCAAGCGCATCCTTCTTGGATGCTCCGGCGGCGATCTCCATTCTCGCCCGAACCTTGCCATTGACCTGGACAATCAACGTCACGGTTGAGGTGGTGAGCTTCTTCTCATCATACACGGGCCATGCCTGACGGGAAATGTCCTTGCCCGTATGCACCCTCTCCCACAGCTCGGATGCGAGATGCGGCGCCATCGGCGCAAGAAGCAGCAACAGCGTGTTCACTGCGGCCGTGTAGACGCCGTCACGCACATTCTTCGCGCGGCCGATGGCATTGGCGAATTCCATAAGCGAACTGACTGCCGTGTTGAAGCGGAAGGCATCAATGTCTTCAGTCACCTTCTTGATTGTACGATGGCGCATCCTTTCCAGCTCATCGGATGCGTCGGGCTGGGTTGAACCGGACGGCGCCTTCATTGGGATCAGGTCGTGGATGCCTTGCAAAAACCGATGGACGCCGACAATGCTCCGCGTGGACCACGGAATCGGCTCTTCAAACGGGCCCATGAACATCTCATAGAGCCGCAGGGTGTCAGCGCCGTACTCACGCACAACGTCATCGGGGTTGATGACATTGCCGAACGACTTGGACATCTTCCGCCCATCCTCGGCCAGGACGATCCCGTGCGACCTGCGCTTTGCATACGGCTCCGGCGTCGGGACAAGCCCCTGGTCATAGAGAAACTTATGCCAGAACCGCGAATAGAGCAGGTGGAGCGTCGTATGCTCCATGCCGCCCTCGTAGAGGTCAACGCCGTTCGGCCCCAGCCAGTACGCGAGCTTTTTCGGATCGGCAAACGCCTTTTTGTTCTTCGGGTCGGTGTACCGCAGGTAGTACCAGCTCGACCCTGCCCAGTTTGGCATGGTGTCGGTCTCGCGCTTTGCCCGTCCGCCACACTCAGGACAGGTGGTGTTCACAAACTGCGGGATGGACGCAAGCGGCGACTCTCCTGTATCTGTCGGCTCGTATTTTTCAACATGAGGGAGTTCAACCGGCAAATCCTTATCCGGAACAGGAACGATGCCAGGAAGCACCCGTTCAATCTCCCACGCGACAAGACCGTTTTTCTTGATGCGGTCAAGGTAGTCCGGCGTAAACTTGTAGCCGTCCTCAAGATCCTGTGCTGTCCGTGGTGTATGAATCTCAAGGTTCATCTTCTGGACAAGATTGTGTTTCTTTGCGAATGCTTCAAGATTCTTGAATGTATGCGCACTGAGGACCTTAAAGTATGCCGTTTCTTTTGTTTGGACGTTCTCACACGCAAGGATCGCGCCTTTTTTCACCTTCCCGAAATATCGATCCTTTTCTTCAGGATTAAGGGCGCGTGTCTCAACTTTTTTCAATCCTGTCACCAGCCGTCCCCACATCTTCTGATCCCGGAAGTTGAGTGTGAACGCCGTCCGGACAACGCGGTCTTTGCATGCCGGGCAGTGGACAACCGGTATCGGCTCACCCCAGTAGTGCTGACGGCTGAACACCCAGTCGCGGAGCTTGTAGTGGATGGTTGGCTTGCCAACCGACCGTTCTCGCAAATACTCGGTTATTTCTTTTCTCCCTTCACTACTGGGGGTTCCCGTGAATTTTCCAGAATTGATCATTACTCCGTCTCCCTCAAACACGGAAGGTGCGGGCTGACTACCTTTTGAGTAATTTTCTGGATAGAACTCTCCTGACTTTAGCAGATCGTATTGCTGTTTTTCATGGTCTGATAATCCATATGACGGTTCTATACCATAACGCCAGCAATCAACCGCAGTGATCGGTTGGATTACTTTGCGAATCGGCAGGTTGAACTTCTTCGCAAACTCCCAGTCCCGCTCGTCGTGCGCCGGCACGGCCATAATGGCGCCCGTGCCGTAGGACGCAAGCACGTAGTCCGCAATCCAAACAGGGATGGGCTCGTTGTTCGCCGGATTGATTGCCATCACGCCTTTGAGCTGGACGCCCGTTTTTTCTTTTGCCAGATCCGTCCTATCCAGATCGGACTTCTTTGCCGCCTTTTGGACATATCCCGTAACTTCCTTTTCATTTTGAATTTTAAACTTTGCCTTTTGAATTGCTTCATGTTCCGGTGATAGGACGAGATAGGTCGCTCCGAACAGCGTATCCGGCCGGGTCGTGAACACCGTAACGCTTGGACGAAGCAGTTCAAGAAGTGCCGCGCGGTACGGCGCAAGATCCACGTTGATTTCTTCGTCCTCGGTCTGGTCAACAGCATATTTGCCGGTGGAGACGTTGATGTAGAACGACCGCATGGGGAAGTACTCATCCACGGGCTCGCGGACGGTCTCGGTGAACACCACGTCACGACGGCTCTTTGCTGTTTGGATGGTGCCATTGGGCATCACGAGTGCAAAAATATCCTCCCAGTACGCAGGCGCCCTGCCGCCGTGCTTTTTCGCGATGGACGTATAGTACGCCGTCATCCGCTTTGCCTTCTCCGACTGCGGCATCGCAGGATCGTCCATGCCGCCAAGCGCATTACGCTTCACGTGGGCGGGATCATGGTCCTCGCCTTCGATGAAAATCCCGGTATCCGTGCCAAGAATGGGCAGCTTGGTCTTCCCAAGATAGGCCTTTGCCTTCGCGACTGCATTGGACCGCACGTCGCTGCTTTCCTCAAGATCAATGGACGCTATCCCCGCCTCTTTTGGTGTCACGATCTGGATGGCTGGTTGAATATCCCTGAGCAGTTTTCGGATACGTTCCACCTTGCTGGGGTTGTTCGTCGCCACAAGTATTTTTTCTCCCGTCTCACTTCTTCCTTCTTCGTTCTCCCCTCTCACTTGGAACATAATCTCCGCCCCCTCGCTCCGCCCAATCCAGTTGATTTGCTGCGACTTTACCTGATCAGGATAGTCCACGGCATCCAGATCTTTGAGCAGCCGTTCGGCGTACGCAGTAATCCTCAGCATCCATTGCTTCTGCATCTTGCGCACGACCTCGGTGCCGCATCGTTCGCACTTTCCGGCCACCACCTCCTCATTCGCGAGCCCGATTTTGTCTTTCGGGCACCAGTTGATTGGCATCTCTGCCTGGTAAGCGAGGCCCGCTTTGAGAAATTGATTGAACAACCATTGTGTCCAACGGTAGTATGCAGGATCGGTCGTATCCATCTCACGCGACCAGTCCAGCGAAAGACCAAGCTCGTTCATCTGGCGCCTGAACGTCGCGATGTTCGCATCCGTTGCGACGCGCGGATGCATCTTGTTTTTCAGCGCGTAGTTCTCGGTGGGCAAGCCGAACGCGTCCCACCCGATGGGGAACAAGACGTTCTTTCGCTGCATCCGAAGTTTCCGCGCGACTGCATCCATCGCCGAATACGGGCGGGCGTGTCCGACATGCAGACCGTCACCGGAAGGATACGGAAATTCAAACAGTACATATGCTTTTTCTTTTGCCGAAAAATCTTCACCATGGCCAATGCGGTCACGCTGCCAGTGCTCGCGCCACTTCTTTTCAATAGTGTGATGGGGGTACCAGTCCATGGTGTAACGGAGAACGGAGAAAAGAATAACGAAGAACTGTCAACGAAGAAGGGAGAAAGGAATCCGGGGACCCATTTTCTTCGTTCTTACTTCTCCGTTCTTACTTTCCTACATTCTACCACGCACAAATCTGCATCTGAAACTCTTGACGTGAAACCACGTTATTTGGGCTGTTTTAGCCATATTTTCTCTTTTTCTTCGCTAACAATAGCGGAAAAAAATGATTCTGTGAAAAAATGGTCTTGACGTGCCCACGCACGCGTGGTATTGTGGCTGACGCCTAAAGGATATGTACTTTAGGTTTTTTGTAACGGAATAGCTCTGATCTCCTGCGGGTGAACCGGGGTCCGAAATGACGCACAGGATGCACGGGAGTGGCAGAATGTTCCGCGAAAGGGGTGCGTATTTCGATTCAACTGAAATCTGCAACGCTGCGACTCTTGTGCTTTGCGCTCAAGAGTGTTGTTGTTTTTTGGCGCCTGGCAACATCGCTCCTGCGGTACATCGCGATCCCGCTGCGCATCCTGCTTCGGTTTACGTTCGACGCGCTTCTCGTGACGCTCTACCGGCTCTATCTCATGGTCAAAATGCGTGTTGCGGTCTGGTGGCTGCCGGCAAAAAACCGCGCGTTGTTCCCGCTTTCCACAAAGTATATGACGCACGCTTTTCTCGTGGTCACGACGCTGTTCGTCACGGCCCACTCGCTGAAGGCGCATGAGGTGCGTCAGTCCTCGTTCGCGAATCCCAGCATTCTCAGTTCGCTCCTGAGACAGAATGATGCCGAAGAGATCGTCGATGCGGCAAGCATCGCTGCTCCAGCCAGCACCCGATACTTGCAGGGGATCGGCGGCATTTCTGCGCTCGATGCATACGAGGGAAGCGCAACAGAAGACGAGCTTGTAACGGCGCAGGGAAGCTCGAGCCTCGTGAAGCCGGAAGTTGCCGGCACAGACGCAATCGGCGCAGAACGCAAGGACGTCCTGTACCATGTCGTCGAAGGGGGAGAAACGATCAGCGACATCGCCCAGCGGTACGCAATTTCGGTCAACACCGTTCTCTGGGAAAACGAGCTCAGCCCGAAGGACTACATCAAACCCGGGCAGAAACTGACCATCTTGCCGGCCTCCGGCGTTTCGCACCGCGTGGAACGCGGCGATACCGTGTCGAAGCTCGCTCAGAAATACGATACCAGGCCCGACGATATTCTCTCGTACAACAAGCTTGCGGACGCCTCGGCGATCCAGGAGGGAGATGTGCTCCTGATTCCCGGCGGTCGTGAACCCGAGCCGGTCGCCCCGATTCGGCGCGCCACACCCTCCGGCAGCCGCTATGCTGCGCTGATTGACGGAAACCCTCCGGCGAGCCTGGACGTCACGAACGACGGCGGCTTCCTGTGGCCGACGCCATCGCATAAAATGAATCAGTACTTCAGCTACCGGCACATTGGTGTTGATATCGATGGCGATTACTCATCGCCGATTTATGCTTCAAAGTCAGGTCGCGTGATCTTTGCGGGCTGGGGAAGGGGGTATGGCCTTCACGTTATCGTCGACCATGGCAATGGCGTCTCGACCCTCTATGGTCACGCATCGAAGGTTTTCGTAAAAGAGGGTTCGTACGTGAAACGCGGGCAGTCGATCGCCATGGTCGGCTCGACGGGCTACAGCACGGGCACGCACCTCCATTTCGAAATCCGCAAAGGGCCCGGCCTTCATCCGAAGCGCCTGAACCCGCTCCAATATCTCTAACAACAGCGAAAACATAAACAGGGCTCCATGCGGGTCCTGTTTGGTATCTCCCGATTACCCTCCCCGCTGCCGGTACTGCAGCGATTCCGCAATATGCCTGGCCTGAACCTCACCGTCTCCCTCCAGATCGGCAACGGTGCGCGCAACTTTAAGAACGCGATGGTAGGAACGAAGTGAAAGATGCAACCCTGCCATGGCGGTTTTCAGCAACGTGATGCATGCATCATCAAGTTGGATATATCTGCGGACTTCGGTTCCATTCATGCGGGCATTGGTACATCCTTTCCCCTCGCGACTCACGTCCCCCCGTTCTCGAAAACGTTGGGCCTGCCGCAAGCGCGCCCCTGCAATGAGCTGCTGATACTGCGCAGTCGCTTCTCCGTTGCCGCCCTGCGCGATCTTCCCGAACGGCACGCGAGGAACGGTCACGTGCAGATCAATGCGGTCGAGCAACGGCCCTGAGATTCGCTTCTGATATTGGGCGATGCGGTGGGGCGCGCAGGTGCACGGGCGTTCCACATCTCCAAGATACCCGCATGGACATGGATTCATCGCAGCAAAGAAAATGATGTCCGCGGGGAACCGCGCGTTGCCGGCGACGCGCGCGACAGCGATCGTACCCTCCTCAAGCGGCTCGCGGAGAGCTTCAAGAACCTGCCGAGGAAATTCCGGCAGTTCGTCAAGAAACAACACGCCGTGGTGTGCAAGCGTAATTTCGCCGGGCTTGGGCATCCGCCCGCCTCCGACGATGGACGCGGCGGACGCCGTATGGTGCGGGCTGCGGAACGGCCTTCTCGGCATGAAGGCAGCCCCCTCCGGTAACTCACCGGCGACGCTGTAGATGTTGGTTACGTCCATGGCCTGTTCGAGCGTCAGTGGCGGAAGAAGCGACGCAAACGCCCGCGCCAGCATGGTCTTCCCCGATCCCGGAGGACCTGACAAGAGAACGTTGTGCCCGCCTGCCGCAGCAATAATGAGCGCGCGTTTTGCGTGCTCCTGGCCATGGATGTCTGCAAGGTCGACCGATGGCGGAAGAGTTTCAGGTGTCGGAATACGATACGGCGTCCGGGGAATTCGGCGCTGCCCGCACAGGTGCTCAATGAGTTCTGAAAGATTTCTGATGCCAAGAACCTTGATCCCGCGGACGAGCGCTGCTTCCGCGGCGTTTGCCATTGGAACAAAGATTTCACGCATCCCACGGGCTGCCGCGGACAACGTGACCGCGAGGATACCGGTCACCGCCCGGACGGTTCCGTCAAGAGCAAGTTCACCGAGAAAAACCCGGCTCCCACCGACAGGAGCAAGCTGACGGGTTGCGATGAGGACAGAAAGGGCGATTGGGACGTCGAACGCAGGCCCTTCTTTTTTGAGATCGGCGGGCGCCAAACTGATGGCCACGCGGTGGTGCGGGAATTCAAAGCCGGAGTTGCGGATGCTTGCCCGTACGCGTTCCCGCGACTCATTGACCGCTGCATCCGGCAGCCCGACCACGACGACGTGCGGCAAACCGAACGAGACGTCTGTCTCAACGTCAACAAGCGTTCCTTCAATACCCACGGTCGTGCCGGACACAACACGGGATGCCATGAAAACGAAATAGCGGCCTCAAGGCCGTCCTCATGCGCAGAATACCGCGGAGAATGACAGAAGTCAAGCGTAGGTGGGGTTCCCTTACCCCGCCGGAGCGATTTTCCCTTATGGTTTTGCCGGCAAGAAAAAAGGCCTGATTCCCACCCAAAGCGGTCAGGGGGTCTTTGATTGCGAATCCGGCGAATTTGATTGAAGAGGTCCTTATCCCGCCGGTGAAAACATGACCATCCCTCGCCGCGTAGGCATGCCTTCCCCTTACCCCGCCGAAGCTTCGACGACCGCCAAACATGGGTCGATGCCGCCCCCCCCACGCGCGTAGGCGGGGTCCCCTTACCCCGCCGGAGCGGTTTGCCCACGTCGTTTTGACGATCCAGCCATGACCAGCATCAAAACCGCAACCACGATCATCCCGTCCGCCAGATTGACAACGGAACGCCCAAGAAACGAGATATAGTCCACCACGCCGTCGTAGAGGATACGATCGAGAATGTTGCTCGCTGCACCTGCGAAGAGCAGAGCCAGCACAAGAGCCATGCGTCGGTCCTGTCGTCGATACGCACGAACCCCTTGCACGATGATGAAAAGAAGTGCCGGCGCCGCGATACCATAAAACAGCCACGGCGGGACTGGCAAGCTCAACGCTATTCCTTTGTTGAGCAAAAACGAAAAATCGACGCCCGGTGCCAGATGGTATGGTCGTTGGCTCCAGAACAGAACAGCAGCAAGCTTTGCTATCCGGTCAAGGACAAAAACAAAAGCGACCACAACAGTCCAAAGCCATGTGTGTCTGGATAACCCTTGCATACTGTTAGAGGGACAATTACGCTGCGTGCTCTGCGCAGGTGGAAACAGCGGGCAGTGCATCAAGCCGCTCGCGACTGATCTCCGATCCGCACACCTCACACGTGCCGTATGTGCCGTCATCAATCATCGCAAGGGCACGGTCGACGGACTTGAGGGACTCCTGAAGGTCGCGCTCGATGCCGACGCGGTCAAGATAGGTCGACACTTCCGCGGCGTTTTCATCCTCATCAGTTCCGTAATCGGGAATCTTCGCCTCGAACTCGTCAGTTCCATGCTCTTTCTTCGTGGCAATCTCATTCAGCTCGCCGCGCAGGCGTTTCTGCTCTGACTGGAGTTGTTGTTTTGTCTGTTCGAGAAACGCTGGGTCAAGTGTCATGGCTGAAAGAAAATGTTGACGTCACCAGAGACGTCCCCTCATAGTGTACCAGATCGGACACGACGGGACAATTCATGGGAAAAAGAAAAGGGGACGAATTTTTTACGGCCAAAGTACAAATGTTTGCCGATTTCGTCCCCTCGTTGATAGACGAGGGTACTTGGCCGCACAATTCCGCATCCATTCATCATACGCCAGGAATCGATGGGGGATAGTGCAGCCGAAGCACACGAACTCGAATATCATTGGTTACTTTCATACCGGTCATCTGAAAGCGATGTTCCTACCGTTCGCACGTGTACCCCCATTCCGACAAGCAGAACAGATGTACACCAGTTTTTGTTTTTTTGTTGAAACAAAACGTTTTTGTGTTTATTCGGTTGACCGGAGACCTGGTAAGCGAATAGTAGAGAACAGGTGGAAGCACTACATCGAGTACTGCGTCTTCCGCTCTCTGCTTTGCCTGCCAGATTTGGACATACTTGTAAGGAACTTTCAATCTGAGCAGAAGTATAGCATCCAGATTTGCCAATGTCAAGAACCGATTTTCGCTAACATTAGCGCAATCGGTTCTTTCTTTTCTGTGAATTGTGTGGGGAGGGTGTGGAAAGCTGGAACTACCGCCGGAAAGGAGGACGGCCGCCTCGCCCACCGCCACGAGGCCGGAACGATCCGTGCCCGCCGCCGCGCCGACGGTCTGCGAACGTCGCCGGGTCGTCATTGACGCGTTTGACTGAGAGACCGATGCGGCCGCGTTCTTTGTCGATATCGGTAATAATGACTTTGAGCTTATCGCCCACATTCGCGACCTCGGATACGGTCGCAATATGGTTCACACTCAACTCCGAGATATGCACCATGCCGTCATGGCCGGGCAGGAACTCGACGATCGCGCCGACTTCCTGGTCGCGCATGTCGCGGATAATGCGCGTGACGGTTCCTTCGTAGATCTCGCCAATTTGCGGATCGCGCGTGAGATTTTCAATCCACGTCTTCGCCTTCTCCGCCATGTCGGACTTCGTCGAGGTGATCATGACCAGGCCGTCTTCTTCGATATCAATCTTCATGATATCTTTGCCGCCGCACTCATCGATAATCTTGTTGATGGTCTCGCCACCCTTGCCGATAACGTCGCGAATTTTCTCAGGATCGATTCTGACGGTCGTGATGCGCGGCGCGTAGGGCGAGAGTTCCTTTCGCGGTTCGGCGATGACATCCTGGACAACATCGAGAATTTTCTCGCGTGCTGCCCGCGCGCCGGCGAGCGTCTCTTTGATGATGTCGTTTGTCAGGGCGTGATCTTTGATATCAAGCTGAATGGCGGTGATGCCCTTGCGCGTTCCGGCGACCTTGAAGTCCATGTTGCCCGCATGATCTTCGAACCCCTGGATGTCCGTCAGCAGGCGGTAGGTCCCGTCTTCTTCATGAATGATGCCCATAGAGATACCGGCGACCGACGCGGTGATCGGCACACCCGCATCCATGAGCGCGAGCGTGGAGCCGACAACGGATGCCTGCGACGTCGAGCCGTTCGAGGAAAGAACTTCAGAAACGACGCGGATGGTGTAAGGGAATGTTTCTTTCGGCGGCAGAACGGGGAGCAGAGCTTTCTCGGCTAATGCGCCATGGCCGATTTCCCGCCGCCCGGGCGAACGGACGGGCTTCACTTCGCCCGTGGAAAATGCGGGGAAGTTGTAGTGGTGCATGTAGCGTTTCTTGCCGGACTCTTCCATCGTGTCGAGCACCTGTTCATCGCCGGGCGAGCCGAGTGTGACGATGGAAAGCACCTGTGTTTCGCCCCGCTCAAAAAGCCCCGACCCGTGTGTTCGCGGGAGCAGACCGACTTCAACGTGGAGCGGGCGGATCTCGTCCGGGGCCCGTCCATCAATGCGCTTGCCCTGCTTCAGCGTCACGGTTCGCGCCTCCTGATCAAAGTATTCCGTGAAGAGTTCGACGCCGTCATACCGTTGTTCTTTCGAGACGTTGTTGTCCGCTTTCAGCTGTTTCTGGAGTTCCGCCTTCATTCCCGTGATTGCCTCTTCGCGTTCCTTTTTGCCGGTGATCGCAAAGAGTTCGGACACCTTCTCCTTGAGAAATTTCTTGACGGTCGACTCAAGATACTCCTTGCTTGTTCGTTCCTCCCCGGTCAGTTCCGCAACATCGGCCTTGACCTTTTCTCGACCGACGTCGGATGCAACCTGCTTGATGAGTTTGGTGACAACGCCCCAGTGCTTTTGCGCAAAGTCGATGGCGTTCGTGACGACGTCCTCGGGAACTTCGCTGCCTCCAAGTTCAATCATGACCGTTTTCTTGTCCTCCCCGACGACGACAAGGTCAAAATCGCTCTTGGAACGGGCCTCATAGGTCGGATTCATCACCCATTCGCCGTTGATGCGGCCGACGCGGAGTGCGGTCAGCGGCCCCTTCCATGGGATATTGGAAATCATGAGCGCGCAGGATGCGGCCCACAATGCGACAATATCCGAATCATTCTCCTGGTCGACGGAGAGCACGGTGATCATGACCTGGACGTCGTTGCGGATGCGCTCGTCAAACAACGGCCGGATGGACCGGTCGACGACGCGAGCGACAAGCACCGCCTCGTCCGACGGGCGCCCTTCGCGCTTGATGAACCTCGACCCCTTGATCTTGCCCGCCGCATAGAGCCGCTCTTCGTAATCAACAAGGAGCGGGAAGTACTCAATCCCTTCACGCACCGTCGAACTCATCACGGCGGTCGCCAACACGACGGTGTCGCCGTAACGGACCGTACATGAACCCCCTGCCTGTTGGGCAAGCTTGCCGGTCTCAATGGTGATCGTTCGACCACCGAGCTCGGCAGAAAACGTTGTTGATTCTGCCATACGAAAACTCCTCGTCTCCTCGATCGCCGGCAGGCCCTCGACCATCCCCGCTCACGCTTCTGACGGTTGATGGATCTATCGGTCTACCGACCAGGGAGGAAATAATGAATAAGTAAGAACTGGGAACGCAGAACGGAGAAGGAAGAAGAGATGCAAGAATATGGATCTCTGCGCCTCCATTTTTCGTTCTCAGTTCTCCGTTGTCACTTTGTCTCTTCAAATGTCATGGTACTGCCGACTTCCGAGACCAAATCTGCCGGGCCGTTCAGGTCAATGAGCATACCACCGTTTCTGAAAAGCAGCAAGTCGAGCGGCGACCCGTCTTTCGCTGTCCGCGCCTGGATGCGGGTCGCCTGCTTTCCGTTGACGGTCGTCTCGTTTTCTTCGGTGATGGAAATGGATTCTCGAACGACGCCCTCGAGTGCAACGGGGATGATAACAATCGTGACCCCTTGCGACCCGTCTCCCATCACAATATTCACAATCCGATTCTCCCCTTCACCCGTACTGTTGCGTTCAACCTTCCAGTCAGAGGGATGCGTCAGGGAAAAACCAAATTCGGCATCGGTATACCGAGTGGTGTTGCCGGGCGTTGCGGATTGAGTGTTCCCGTTTCTTGTTTCGCTGTTCGTCGCGGGTTTCTGCGCTCCAGAGTATATCCGCGCCCAGACGAGAAGAGCAATGACCGCCAGGAGCGCAGAAACTCCAACGACGGTGCGGGGATCCTTAGTGGATGACGGGATGGACGGTCGCCCGTTCATGACGATGACTGCGGCCGGGAACGGAACGGGATGGACGGTCGCGGAATGGACCGCTTACGCAGCAGATACTTCGTGTCAGCCGACAGGTCGATGAAAAGGTCCGCCGCTTCACGGAGCTTTGACGATGTGGACTCGCCGAAAGCGAGCACCTCGACGATGACGCCGTGGTTCTGCAGATATTCGACGAGCGGGACGTAGTCGCCGTCGCCGCTCACAATCACCACGACATCCAGACGCGGTGAAAGCCGGACGGCGTCCATCGCGAGCCCGACGTCCCAATCCCCTTTCTTCGCACCGCCAAAAAAAACCTGGAGCTCCTTGTATTTCACTTCGAACCCCTGCTTGTCGAGCGCCTCAAAAAAGCTCTGTTCCTCGGGCGCTTCGGCCTTGATGACGTACGCAATGGCTCGGATAAGTTTGCGGTCGGCAACCGCCGCTTCGAGAATCTTGCCGAAATTCACCTTCGACTGGTGAAGGTGCTTGGCAGAGTAGTACATGTTCTGCACATCGACGAACGCGCCGATGCGCTGTTCCTTGTGACGCATCTATTTCTTCAGTTTGAGCTTTTCGACAAGCTCGTTGTAGCTCGGAGGATTCTCTTTCTCAAGATACCGAAGGAGCCGGCGGCGCTGGCCGATTTTCTTCAGCAAGCCGCGACGCGAAGAAAAATCCTTTTTATGGCCCTTGAGATGGTCGGTGAGCTGCGTAATCTCCTCCGTCAGGATGGCGATTTGGACCTCCGGCGAACCGGTATCGGTCGCGTGGATCTTGAACTTGCTGATAATCTTGTCTTTTCTGGTTTTATCGAGTGGCATAGCAAAAAGGGTTAGGGCCGGTCTGGGCTGCCAGTAACCGGTACGAGCATACCATATTTCTTCTCATCGGACAATATGGTAAGAAAAATGCCGCTTCATGCGCCGGCCTGAAGCGGTTCGCTTTGCAGGGAAATTGAAACTATTCTGTAAAGCTTCGGGTCTGCCGGGTCGGCTTTGAAATGGATGACGCGAGGCGGTTCGGAATATTTCGGCAGAAGGAACGATGTTGGTACGCCGTCCTTATCACGAGAAGGATGGTCGCGACCTTCTGCGCACGGATTTTTGCTGCTGGGACTCCCAGCGGATGATTCGGCGCTCTTCAAGCCGCGCCATCAGCAGAGAAACCATCGCGACCGAAGCGGCAATGATGGCGATAGTAACCAACGCGCCTTGTTCAGAAACATGTCGCGCAGAACATCCCAGACAGACATGGTGACCTCCAAAAGAACTGTTCGAGCGGTACAACTGTACCGATGGCATCACCATCCGTCAAGCAACTGGCTGCTTCACGGCGGGTTTGAGGTGTCGTATAATATCATCGATGCCCAACAAGAAACAACCTCCTCAGCGACAGACGGAGCTTGAAAAATTCCTGGATGATTTTCTCGTCTACCTCGAAATCACCAAGAACCGCTCTCCGCTCACCGTTGCAAACTACCGTTTCTATCTGGAGCGTTTTTTCTTCCTCATGAAGCTCGAACATCTTGCAGAGATCACGAATGAGAGTATCAAGCGTTACCGCCTGATCCTGAATCGCTTTATGGATGACCGCGGTGAAAGGCTTGCCAAAGCAACGCAAAACTACCACCTCATTGCGATCCGTGCGTTTCTGAAATACCTCGCGAAAGAGGATGCCGGGGCTCTTGCGCCCGAGAAAGTCGAACTCATGAAGCTCCCGGAACGGCAGGTCGAGTTTTTGGATGGATCGGACCTTGAAGCGCTCCTGGCAAGGCCCATGAAGACGAAAAATCTTGCCATCGTCCAGAAGCGGGATAAAGCGATTCTTGAGACGTTGTTCTCGACGGGCATGCGTGTTTCAGAGCTTGTCGGGCTGCAGCGCCAGCAGGTCGTCGGGAACAAAGAAGAACTGTCCATCCGAGGAAAAGGGAGCAAACTGCGCATGGTTTTTCTCTCAAACCAGGCGCGCTACTGGATCAAAGAATATCTCGCGATCAGGACGGACAACGCGCCATTTGTCTTTCTTCGCCACGATCGTGCCGGCAAAGAGGACATTGCCGGCGAAGGGAAACCCCTCACTCCCCGTTCGGTGGAACGGCTCATCAGCAGGTACGCGGTGCTCGCCGGCATCAGAAAAAAGGTGACCCCGCACACACTGCGCCATTCGTACGCGACCGACATGCTTGCAAACGGCGCGGATCTCAGATCCGTGCAAGCACTGCTGGGACATTCCTCCATCACGACCACGCAGGTTTACACGCACGTGACGGATGAGCACCTGCATGACGTCCATCGTGCGTTTCACGGCCGGCGCAGAAAACGGGTGTAGACGCGCGGATCCGTGAGCAGAGATTGATGCCCGGCGTCAATATACGGCGCAGGAGGTATACCCTTTTAGCTATATGGCTTTGGGCAAAAAAGCTCCGTCGCAAGAGCCGAAGAGCCGGAAACCCGGATCGCCCCGACTGACCCCCGTCGACAAGCGGGGGATTTTTTTGGGGAAAAATGGATACTACCTTATGACCATAAGGTCTAATGGTCATAAGGCGACGTATCCCTGACAGTAGGATTGATTGATGGCTCGCAATAACTTGTTCTCTGGCTGCGTCCTTCCCCATCTTCTTGCTGCATTGCCTCCTGCCTTGTATCATTACCGAGGAGAAGTCATGGACACAACATTCCCCGACCAAGAATTTTTTCAACGGTTGATTGCTTATCAGCGCAAGAAGATCGCTCCTTTTCAGTCACCATTGGACGAGTTGGTCATGCTCTCGGGTGCGGCGCTGAATTGGCTCGGCGATATCTTCTCGGACCCAAACATCACATGGACGCTGGAAAAGCTCGATATCAACACCTTGTGGCTGACCGGCACTGGCCCCGAGTGGAACGACGTTATCATCAGGCGGTGCGAGCGGAGTCCTGCGAAGTTACGGCGGCTGTTAACAGACGATCCTGACGTCGCGAACATGTTTGGTTCTGTTGCGTTTGACCCAGCGCCTATTCTTATCCGTTTCGACGACAGTAAGCTAAAGGTTCTCGATGGTATGCACCGGACAATTGGTGCAATCCGTGAGGGTCGAGACCAGGTGGGGGCATGGGTTGCTCGGCCCATCGCAGACGCACGTCCGTCATGCGAACCGCACGTCGTGTATGACCTCATTCGCGCCTACCAGCGGAAGCTGAACACGGACCGAGCTGGGCTCATCGCAGCGCTGCGCTTTCTTCGGGCGGCGTATGCCAATGTCGACCAGCTGCTTCGTGAACGGTTCAACAAGGAATGGCTACCGGACGACAAGATGCAGAGTATCATTGCAGCGGCGCTCATGGATGAATGACGATCCTCTCCAACGGAAGAATTCCTCTGGCTTCTTTATTTTATTTGCACCAACTCCGCAAGCGAGA